>JAJOJK010000019.1 GCA_021208605.1 Candidatus Woesebacteria bacterium
TTTTCTGCATGATCTTGCTCCTTAAATAGGAAAACGAAAACTATTCGCCCACAAACAGACAAAACCTTGCTTAAAATTTCTCTTCACCTGTTCACGAGCTCGCCTTCCGCATAAAAAAGACCGTCGCAATGACAATCCTTACGCGGAAAACTGTGGCTATTGTAGCAAAAATTGCCTAAAATTCAAGTTATAGGCCTAAATTCATGAGAAACATTTGGAGTAACCTACTCTCGCTTCCGCGCATACCGCTCGCGCGACACTCGCAAAACCTTCTCGCGGTTCTGATTCCGGGAACTCGCAAGATTCAATGTATGCGCCGGGAAAGGCTGGCTCACGTGGCCGTCAATCAGCAAACGCGTAATAATCTGGTAGCGACCCAAAGAAACTAAGTCTTCGGCCGAGTATTTATTGCCGAACTCTTTCTGTAAGTGGTCAGCATCGCTGGCACCCAAAATGAAACTCACCATGTTGCCGGCGTTTCCAAAAATGGCGGTGCGGACTTCTTCGGGGATCTGGTCAATGTATTGGTTGGCCAGAATGAGGTTCAAACGATACTTGCGGGCCTCAGACAAAATCTTCACAAATGAAGTCGTGGCAAAATTCTGGAACTCATCAATATACAAATAGAAATCACGGCGTTTTTCTTCGTCTAAATACACACGGTTCATGGCCGCCAATTGAATCTTGGTAATAATCATTGCGCCGAGAAGAGCAGCGTTGTCTTCACCCAAACGGCCTTGCGAAACATTTACCAACAAGATTTTGCCTTCATTCATGATTTGCTCAATATCGATCGAACTCTTGCGCGTGTTGACCACGGCGCGGATCAGTGGCGAAGTCACGAACTGACCGACTTTATTCATAATTGGCGAGACGGCTTCGGTTCGTTGCTTTTCGTTCAGGCGATTAAATTCGTAGAACCAAAAGTTGCGCAACACTTTATCGTCGGTTTTTTCGGCGATTTCGTCGCGGTATTTTTTGTCGTTGAGAATCCGCAAAATATCTTCCAGTTTGGCCTCGTGGTGGAGCAAAGTCAGCAACGTATTGCGCAAAATATACTCTAAACGCGGACCCCAACTGTAGCCATACATTTTTTGGAAAATACCAATAATTCCCGAGGCCACCAGTTCGCGATGGACCGAAGAGCCAGCCTCAAACAAGTTAATCTGAACTACTGCTTCGGGATCGGCTGGGTCGAGAACGATGACATCATTGATGCGAGACTTAGGAATGTAATTCAAAACCGTATCAATCAAATCGCCATGCGGATCGACCACCGCTAAACCTTCGCCATGCTTGAGGTCGTTGATAATCATATTAGCCAGCAGCGTAGATTTACCGGTACCACTTTTTCCAATGGCGTACATGTGGCGGCGGCGGTCTTCGCGTTTGATGCCAAAAATCTGGGCCTGGTTTTTGAACTCGGTTTTGCCAAAGAGATTGACATTATCGAGCTCCTCTTTACTGAAGTTTTCGTAAATCGGTAAATTCTCAGGCGGTTCACCGAGCAAGTTTTTCCCCCAGGCAATGTTGCGAATTGCGGCCAACTTTTTGTTGGGCAGATGAAACAAAGTCGCCAACTCCGAAGTAGAGAAGTACTGCTTCGGAATTTTGACCGAGCGGTTTTCAATTTGCTGAGGCCGTCCACCGCGACGAAAAACCCAGGGCTTAGCGGCTTTCAAAGAATTGGCCTCTGACTGCAAAACATTGAACGTATTGGACAGCGAGTCGAGCAGCGTCTTAGCCTGCTCTTTGGTTGGCGCTTGTGTCATGATGTGCAGTGACACCGCAAACCACGATTCTTGCAACTTGCGGCTCATATGTTCTTTTTGCGGATGCGGCACACTGACTTCCTGCACCTCACTGCCTTCGCCTTTGGTCTGTTTGACGTTTTGCGCGGAGTAGCCAGCCGACTTCGCTGACTCATTCACTTTATGCACGCGCAGTTGAATCAGCGCTAACTCTTCGTCTTTCAACTTGGAAAGCGCCGATAACACTGTCGATAACGGATCCGTATCCGGGAAATCTTTGTACGTGCGGATCGGCAAATAAGAAGGAGCGTTAAAGGTGATTTCCGTCCAGGCTTTGGGGAGGTCTTTTTCAAACTCTTGCAACGGCTCGTGTTCCAATGGCTGCACTAAAGCTTCGGGGTACGCGGCCGTAATTTGGCTCGTGAGGTACTGCACCTGTTCCGCCGGCACCGTAACAAAGGCATAAATCATCTGGCCCTGGTTAAGCCACTCAAACGTGAACTCGTCTGGCGACTGAAACCAGCCCTGCATCCCGCTTGGCGGAGTGGGCAACGCGGCAAAAATCTGTGCGGCCGCCTCAGGCCCCGCTTCGTTATCGCGGGCCGTACGAACTTCTAAAGTAACAAACGCTTTTTCGGACACAGGTTCAGTATAGCAGGCCCCGACCGTCCGCCTAGTTCCATCTTGAGGTACGAAATGATATAATCCGTACTTCCTGATTCTATGGCATGGCGCTGTAGAGGAGGGAGACTCGTGACCTGTACATAGTGAATTCCAAAGGAAAAAAAATGACATTTTCACGAGATCGGCGTTTCACGCCCGTTTCAGGAACTCGCATTCCCATCTATGATGGTATCAATGGCAATAGCCAGGATGGCTACCTACCATCATCGGCATGGCTGCGAATTGTTGAAACGAAACTGAAACCCGACAAAAAAATCGCCGGATACTGGATGCTCATCAGTTGTCCATCGCATGTGAACCATGAAAAACATGTGTTCATAAAGGCAGATGATTTCGACAAACTGCTTTGCTGAAACCTGGGGATTTAAACCGCCCACGTAAAAGTGGGCGGTTTTTCTATTCCCAAAAAATCTCTCAAAAAAAACATCCTTTAAATATCATCACAAAAGTGCTACAATAGGCAACTTATGAAATTCGTAACCTGGATACAAGAAAAATACGCCGCTACAAAGGAAACTTTGCAGCGTGGTTGGAAGCAAGGATCGACCTTTGCTGGCAAGCAGTTTTCTCGAGTAGAGAAGCCGTTGCGTCGGTACCCAATGGTCAGCTTTTTGGTCTTGTTGGCGCTTTTGTTTGCCATTATCGCCGCCGTTAACTTGATTCATTCCCCCGCAGAAACCAGTGACGAAACGGTCGACCGCACTAAAACCGTGCAAACCGTCTCGATCGGCCAAGCCCCGCGTATTCGCGTAAATGGTCAGGTGGAGAAATCTGGCGTCATTACCATCGTTGCTCCGGCACCTGGTGTGGTGAACTCGGTGTTGGTTGAACCGGGTCAAGAAATCTACAAAGGCAAAACCGTGGTCAGCTTAGCCAGCAATTACTCTGGTGGCAGCATTCCTGGCCTCCAAGCCCAAATTGCCAAAGAGCAGTGGAAAAACCTTGAAGAAACCTATCCCGCTCAAAAAGACATTATTACGAAACAACGCGAACTCGCTCAAAAGCAAGAAACCCAAGCCGATGATCTGCGTGAAATTTCCCGCAACTCCCTCGGCACCAGCCGCGACTTGCTCGATTTGAACGAAACCATGCTGGAAACCGTGGAGGACACGTTGTCGACCTCGACCAACAGCGCCGAAATCCAAGCCGCTCGCCAGATGAAGGCCCAATTGTTGCAAGGCATTATTCAGCTGCGCTCACAGATCGACCAAACCGAGTACCAGAGCAATGACGACAATCCTCCCGCTGAGCTGGCTCGCCTACAACGCGACCTGACCCTCAAGCAACTGGAAGTCCAAGAAAAATCTCTGGAACTCAACAAAGAAGTGACTCAGCTGCAGCTGCGTGTGGCGCAAGTCCAGGCGGCCAGCATGTACCCGAGTGCACCATTCAATGCTCGTGTTGAGCGCGTACACGTGTCCAAGGGTCAGTTTGTCCAGGCCGGCACACCGCTGGTCACCATTGACTGCGACACCGCTGTCACCCAAGTGATCGCCAAAATTCCTGGCGAAATTTCCCAGCAGGTCAGCTCCATGGAGCCGAGCGTATTGATGATTGGTTCCGAGAGCATCGAACTTATTCCAGACTACGTCTCACACGAAGCGACCGACGGTCAGCTCTATAGCGTGCAGTACACTTTGCCGCTGGAAGTCACCGAATGGCTGACTGATAACAGTTTTGTCAGTGTCGAGCTTCCTCTGGGGTACGCCGACACGAGCGCTGTGGTGCCGTTTATTCCTATTGATGCCGTTCACCAGAATGAACTCCAAGCCACTGTCTATGTCATGGAAAATTTCCAGGCGACCGCCCGCGAAGTCAAACTCGGTGACGTGCAGGGCCGTTTTGTGATGATCGAATCTGGCCTGAACCCTGGTGACATTGTCATTGTTGATAGAAATGTAGTGGCAGGAGATGCCGTAAAAACGATATAGGATAGAGGGACGGTCCTTTCAGAGGTGAGTCCACGCTCACCTCTGAAAGGACCGTCCCTCCACCGACCACAAAACTATGAAATCATACCTCGACCAACTCCAGTTTGAAGACCGCTTGCGCAACTCCTTTATTGCCAAGTATCTGACCAATATCCGCCTCGTGGCGTTACTCATCATGAGTATTATTGTGTTGGGTGTGGCCAGCTATATCTGGTTGCCGCGTCGATTGAATCCAGAGGTCAACATTCCTATTGTGGTCGTTTCGACGGTTTTGCCGGGAGCAGGACCAGAAGATGTGGAATCATTGGTCACCATCCCGTTGGAAAACCAGATCAAAAATGCTGACGGCATCGACATCATGTCCTCGACCTCCAACGAAAATGTTTCCAACATCACGCTGCAGTTCAAATCTAGCGTCGACGTCGACGAAGCCCGCGACGAAGTCCAGCGCTTAGTCAACAACGCCAACGATTTGCCCGCCGACGCTACCACCCCAAGAGTGCAAAGCCTCGACTTTGAAGACGTACCAGTCTGGCAGTTCGCCCTCACCAGTTCCGCCGATCAAGCCACGCTCGAAACCATCGCCACGCAACTCGAACAAGAAATCGAAACCGTCAGCAACGTGGATCGCGTGGAAGTGAGTGGAGTAGAGGGAAAAGAAATCCAGATTACGGTTGATCCCACCACAATTGCCGAACTCGGTGTAAATCCGCAACAACTGGCTAGCGCCATCACCGACGCCACCAGCGCTTTGCCAGCTGGCAACATTACCACGCAGCAAACTGACTTTGCGGTCAGCATCAATCCAGCGGTTGATACCCTCGACACACTTCGCAATACGCCAATTCAGGTCAACCAACAAGTAATGCAGTTGCAAGATATTGCCACCGTGCAGTACCGCAGCGCGCCATACCAGAGCCGCTCATACTTGGCTCGACCAGACGGAGAAATCGAAACTGCCGTCAGCTTTGCGGTGTACAAAACCAGCGGCAGCGACATCGAGTCCACTCAGCAAGCCGTGGAGGAGCGTGTCACCACCTGGCTCACTCCGTATGACGAAACCATTCATTTAGTCACCCTGGAAAACGTGGCCAAAGAGATCTCCGATCAGTTTGCCGATCTCGGCAGCAACTTTGCCAGCACCATTGTGTTGGTGTTCTTAACCCTGCTTGTCTTCTTGGGTATCCGCCAGGCTACCATCGCTTCGTTGAGCATTCCGATGACCTTCTTAGTGTCGTTCTTCATTATGAATATCACTGGTCAGACACTGAACTTTTTGACCATGTTCTCGCTGTTACTCGCCCTTGGTCTGCTGGTCGACGACGCGATTGTGATCGTTCAATCCATGACCGCCTACTCACGTACGGGTCGATTCTCGGCGGAAGAAACCGGCTTATTGGTTTGGCGCGACTTCATTGTTCCAATTTGGACCACTACCATCACCACGGTGTGGGCCTTTGTGCCGCTCTTACTCGCCACCGGGATTATCGGTGAGTTTATTAAGTCGATTCCGATTGTGGTGTCTTCCACTTTGTTGACGTCTACCGCGGTCGCCGTGCTCATTACCTTGCCGATGATGATTATCTTGCTCGATGTGAAGGTGCCAAAAAGAGTGCGTACCCTCGGCTGGATTCTCTTGGCACTCGGCGCTGTCGGCAGTATCTTTGGCTTGACCCAAGCCTACGCCGCACCGGCTTTACCAGTGATTGCCGTGTTGACCATTCTTCTGCTGATTATTGCCTGGCGCTGGCGCAGTGACTTACTGAACTCAGTGCACACTTCCGCCAAAACTGTCTCGGCTTCTCCTTGGTACACCCGCACCATGCAGACGCTCGATACCGGTCTGATCAACCTGCAACCAGCAGTCGACCGCTACCAAAACTTCATGAACTCCGTCCTGGAAAACAAAACCAGCAAGCGCCAAGTGATTGCCGCCGTGGTGATTTTCTCGATCTTTTCCTATCTATTGGTACCACTCGGATTTGTACAAAATGAGTTCTTCCCCGAGACCGATTCCGACATTATGTATGTCGCGGTTGAGCTGCCCAGCGGCTCCAATCGCGAACTCACCGAGACAAAAACCCTGAGTCTTTTCCCGACTTTGCAAGCTATTCCAGAGGTCGAAATAGTGCAAGCCAATATCGGGCAGGGTGGTTCACACGTAGCTGAGTTTACCGTGCGTTTGCAGCCCGATGCCGATCGACAACGTAGCGCCCAGCAAATTGCTGAGGAACTGCGCGTCGAGTTTGCCAATGACCAAACCGCCGACATCACTGTCAGCATGCCCAGTGGTGGTCCGCCCGCTGGTGAAGATATTGCCCTCAAGATTATTGGTCCAGAACTTGGTGAACTCCAAGCGATTGCCAACGAAGTTGACAGCTACTTAGAACAACAACCCGGCGTCTTAAATATTGATCGCTCCATTAAGGGTGGCCCGAGTAAACTCGTTTTTGAGCCAAACCGCGAACAGATCGCCAGCCAAGGTTTGACCAATCAGCAAATTGGTTTCTGGCTCCGCACCGCCTTAAGTGGTTTTGAGCTCGACGAGATCACCTTGCCTGGTGATACCGAAGCCACCAGCATCCAGTTCCGCATGTTTGACCGCCTGCTGGAACCAGAAGAGCTCAGCCAAATTTCGCTGCTCACACAAAATGGACCAGTGCCGATTACCCAGTTTGGCGAGTTCGTTTTGGAATCGAACCCCACCTCGATTGCCCGCGAAAACGGCCAACGCACATTGACCGTTACGGCAGAAGTGACCGGTGATTACTCCGTGACCCAAGTGAACCAAGACATGTTAGCGTATGCCGACACGCTCGAATTGCCAACTGAGTACTCATTCGATACCGGTGGTGTCAACGAAGAAAACGAAAAATCTGTCCAGTCCATCATGCAAGCCATGGTGATTGCCATCTTGCTCATTGTCGTGACCATGGTGATCCAGCTCGGCTCATTCCGCCAGGCGATGCTCGTGGTTCTGGTGATTCCATTGGCTGTATCTGGCGTGTTTGTGCTATTTGCTCTGAGTGGAACGCCGCTGTCATTCCCGGCCTTGATTGGTGTGTTGGCGTTGTTCGGAATTGTGGTGAATAACTCGATTATGTTGGTCGACAAGATCAATCAGAATATGGCCATCGGCATGAAGCAGCGCGATGCTATTAGCGACGCCGCCGCAAGTCGTCTGGAGCCAATTCTGTTTAGTTCACTGACGACCATTACTGGTCTGGTGCCGATTACCATTACCGATCCCCTCTGGCGTGGTCTGGGTGGTGGAATTATTTCTGGCTTGTTCTTGTCGGGCGCGATTATGTTGCTGTTTATTCCGGTGTTGTATGACATGTGGTATCCGGAGACGGAGTAGGAGAGGGACCGACCCTTAGGCCTATAACCCGCAGATTCTTACATTCCCTTTGACTCTCCTCAAAAAAGCGCTATAGTACAGCTTATATATGTGGCGAAATGGATCAAAGAATATACTTAAAGCAATCGCAGGTTTTATTGACCTCAGTTTCGTACTTCAGTACCTCGTCACTCCCATCCTCTTTTTGACCTCATTCCAAGCTGCCCAAGCTGCCGTCACTCCCGTAGTCGACGCCACCTACAGCGCAGAAAGCCACGAATTCACCATCACCGCTGAGCCAGTCGTCTCAGCTGAGTTCACTCTGGCATACACCACCACTGAAGGCGTCACCCAAGGCTTCACCGGTAACGGCCAAGCCGATGACAACAACGTTTTCCAAGGCACCGGTATCGCCGGAACCGAATCCAATGACGTCTACACCTATGACGAAGTCGCAAAAGGCACCCTCGACCTCACCGCCACCCTCGAAGGCGGAGAAGAGTACAAATACTCCAGCGCTTTCACCATCGAAAACGGCACTTTAGTTTTAGAAAGTGCTTCTGAAACCAACGAACCAACCTGGACCGACAACGGTGACGGCAGCTTCACCTGGGAAAAAGTCGAACTCAACCAAACCTTGGTCGCTCCGCAAAATGACAAAGTCACCGTAACCTTCACTTCGTTACCAGAGGAAAGCGGCAGCATCACCATCCGCGAGATCACCCTGACCGACGAGCAAGTCGCCGAACTCGGCGCCCTCACCACCACCGCCTACGACATCACTTCCACCATGGAAGACGGCAGCTTTACCTACGACCTCACCCTGCCAAACCCCGCTCCCGAAAAAGAAGTCGAAGTCAAATTCTCCGAAGACGGCAACACTTTTGAAGACGCCAGCGGGGAAGAAAAGCGTGATGATGTGGTGACTATTACGGGGTTGGATCATTTTACGGTTTTTGTGGTGACTAATGCAACGCCAGCAGATAGCAGTGCTTTCTGTGTCAGCAAAGCAACCAGCACAAGTAATTGTTTTAACAGTATCCAAGATGCTATTAATGCCGCCAGTAACGGAGATACCATCCGTATCGAAAATGGCACCTATACACTCAGCAGTACCATTCAAGTAAATAAGGAAGTAAAACTCATTGGAGAATCAAGAGGAAGTGTCATCATTGATGCTTCTGGCTAACTACTTCGTATGCTATGCGTATTTCCGCTGATAACGTAGTAGTGCGAAAGGCTACTTTCCTCCCGCCAAGCAATGCCTATACTATTCATGTTTCTAACACTCCTGGTCTCGTTTCCAATCTCAAGTTAGAAAGTCTGACGGTCGAGAATGCTAAAAAGACTCCATTTGATGTTCATGGAGTTGATGGTGGAATTCTCACTGGTCTAAGTGCTAAAAACTCATCCGCTGGAAACGGCGTAAGCTTGAGTGGTTCAAGCAATATAACTCTCGAAAATATCACAACTGCTAATAATGCTTGGGGTGGAATTGCACTCTATAACTCTTCCTACACCAGTCCCAACCGAGAAACCCACAATATTACGTTGCTCGGTCATACTTTTAATGTCTCAGAATCAAATCCACTCTATGCTGAAAATGAACTCGGACTAACTATTCATGGAATTGATGCTCAAGGCTTTGAATACACCGTTACTAATGATCAATTCCGCAGCGGTGCAGAAAACTTCGTTTTCTACCAACGCACTTACCAAGATGCTATAAATTACGCTACCATACTTGAGTCTGTTCCTCCTGGAAATGAAGCATCCGAAATTCAAGAGATCACCCCAACAGCCCCACCTGTTCCATCCGAAATTACCATCTTTGATTCCCTGAATAATGATGTTGGCTGTTCTGCAGCTACGACAGAACGCAATATCCGAGTTGATTGGTCAGATGAGGGCAGTACTGCACCTGACTTTAGTCATTACCAATACGACATCAAGGATAAAGATAATCACAAACAACCCACTGACTCCTTCTACAACAATACTATTCGCGATCAAGACGGTGAGTACAAATTCAGAGTTCACTCAGTTGATGTCTTTGGTAACGTGAGTGAGGCAACCCCATGGTGTAACATCACATTGGATCGGGAAGCTCCAACCATGTCGAACATCAAAATGTTCGTCAACGGAGCCGAAAAATCCATCGCCAAAGCTGGAGATACCATTCGTATCGAAGCAGACGCTCAGGACAACCTCTCTGGAATTGACCGCGTACAAATCTGGGTACGAGACTGGCCATACACTGGTCAGCAAATCACGGCTGGGGAAATGACTCATATCAGTGGTGACACCTACGCCTTTGAGTTCACCCTGCCTGCTACGTACTCGAATTCCGTAGCGCTCAACCAAACAAATCTCGGCAACTACTTTAACTTCCGCCCGTGGGATAACGCTGGAAACAGTGTCATCGGCTACCGAAACAACTTCACAGCTGACTTAACCGGTCCAACCATTACCGTCAAAGATAGCTCCATCGGTAACGGTGGAAACGTATTTAAGAAGGTAGATTTCAAGCTGTATGACCTCAACAAAGTCGACAAGGTTGAGATCAATGGTGTCGTAAAAGATTTATCTAATAACAAGTGGAGTGATGTAAATAATGTCAAAGCCGGTTCTCTGGGAGCGGTAGAAGGCAAAAACACTATCGTGGCTTACGATGTTGTCGGCAACACCACCACCTACGAGTTCTTCATCGACAATGCTGGTCCTACGATCACTGTCAAAGACAGCTCAATTGGGAACGGTGAAAATGTCTTCAAACAGGTGGACTTCAAACTCTATGACAACGCTAAAGTCGATAAAGTAGAGATCAACGGCGTCCTGAAAGACTTGTCTGATAATAAATGGAGTGATGTAAACGGCGTTAAAGCCGGTAAGTTTGGTGCTGTCGAAGGTGAGAACACTATTGTTGCCTACGATGTACTCGGAAATACTTCTAGCTTCACCTTCACTATCGATAACACCGGCCCAACTATTACCGTCAAAGAGGAATCTATTGGCGACGGTGGCAATACCTTCCAAAACGTTAGCTTCAAGTTATTTGACGAATATAAGATTGATCGCGTCGAAATCAACGGCGTCGTCAAAGACCTCACCGACAACAAGTGGAGTGACGTCAACGCCGTCCGACCGGGCATCTTTGGAGCGGTCGAAGGCCTGAACACCATTGTCGCTTTTGATACCGTGGGCAACTCCACCACGTATGAATTCTATCTGGACACCACTGGACCAGCTGTCCCAACTGGCTTCACACTGTTCCGTGGTTATAACACCGTTCCCGGAAACGAGATTGCATGTGGTGGATACACCAATACGAACAAGATCTCTTTCTCTTGGGATGCCAACAGCGAAAGTGATATCTTGGGCTACCAATTCGGAACTCGAAATAACCCCACTCATCAGTTGATCAATCATCCGACAACCACTAAAAATGGCACGATGACTATCAATAGCAACCCATTCTACTTCTACACCTTGATGGCGCAGGATATGGTGGGAAATCGTAGCGCCCTCACTGACCAATGTGAGCTGACGTACGATGACGAAGTTCCAGAAACTACCATAACCACCCCTGAAGAAGAATCGAGCGAAGTAACTGATTCTTTGGAAATCACCTTCAACGGTACCACCACAGATAACTTCACAATTGACTTCGTGACCTTGGCCTCAGCACCATACGACGGTGAAGTATGTGGCGAATACACCGTTTTCGAAACCATCGATAACGCCAGCAACAATGACTCCTTCACTTGGAGCTCTTCTCCCTGGGCACCAGGCTCCCCAGGAAACTACTGTGTCAAAGCCTATGGGACCGACCTGGCAACCAATGAAGAGGGAAGTGCGATCGTCTACATTGATTACGATCCACAAGGTACCATCACCGGCGCCAAGTTTAATGACCTCGATCAAGACGGCATCTGGGACGAAAACGAACCAGCTTTAGCCAACTGGGAAATCGTCATCAGCGCCATTGTTGAGAACGAACAAGAAGAGGAGAGTGAATCGACCGAAAGCGGTGCGCTCACCCAAGAGTTCGCTACTGTTACTACTGACGAAAACGGTGAATACACCATCGATGTTCCAGTAGGCGAGTACTTGGTCAGCGAAATCCAGCAAGAGGGATGGGAACAAACTGCTCCTGAAGATCTCTTCTGTACGCTGACGGTCACACTCGACGAAACAGCCGAATGTACTTTTGGTAACTACGAAATTCCTGAAGATCTTGGTTCTGGCGAAGAACCAGGAGAAGTCCTTGGCAGTACTGACTCCGGCTCCTCCAATAACGGTGGATCAACCAGTCCAGCTTCTCCTCCAGTTTGTTCCGCAGCAACTCCAGGAGTTCCTTTGAATCTGCAAGTTGCCAACTCTGGCGCCAACACCGTCACCTTAACCTGGCAAGCCGCCAGCGGTGATGTCTCGCACTATGCCTTAGAGTTCATCCGTATCAGCGATGGAGCTCGCTATGGCGCTAACAACATCGGAAACGTCACTTCCTACACAATTACCAACTTGTCTGGTCAGGCAGCATATCGTTTCGAACTGTTTGCTGTTAACGACTGTAAACCAGGTGACCGCGCTATTGTGCAATCGGGAACTATTACCGGTGCAGTGATTGACGAAGCCACATCTGGCCGCCCAACGGGTGAGGACAATCAGGTCCTTGGTGTTACCACCGACGAAACCTCCGACTCCGACGAAAACGGCGAAATCGCCAGCGGCGTCAGCGAAGAAAACTCTTTCCTCGACAACGTGCTCGGTGCTTCGACCGAAAACTGTTCTGTTCCTGGCTGGTGGTGGAGCATTATCGCTATCTACTTGGTAGCTTTACTGCTGATCCACGCCATGTTTGAAGGTCGAGTCCGCTCTGGTGCCCACCTGGTGGCGGCTCTTGCTACTGCTGCGGCGCTCTACGGCGTACTCTGTATGCCTTGGTTCTGGATCGCGATGGTCCTGATTCTGGCTGTTATGTCTGAGGCGCTGCCTTGGCTCTTTAGCCCGAGTGATAAGGATCCGTTCGCGAAGTCTTTTAAGAAATAAGTAGGGAGACACCCCTAGGCCTATAACAGTGTCTTTCACCGCTACGGCGGGAGTTATAGGCTTTTTCACCAAACTCATATCTGGAAACATACAGTGTTATAGGCCTAGGGGTGTCTCCCGCATCTAAAAGTGCTATCATAATTCCATGCGACTTCGACGCCAGCGATCCCCCAAAAACAGGATCGCTCGCTGGCTCAGCCATACGTTTCTGCCGCACAAGCGAAACCACCATCGACCGTGGATCCTCCATCCACACGGTTTAGCGATGGTCGCGATCGTAGTGGTCGCCATCCATATTAGCCTGGCACTCGTCTTACATTTCCCAATTTTCCCCAATGTCCTTGGCGAAAGTGACAACATCACGCCCACCGCAGTCCTCGAACAAATCAATATCGAACGCCAAGAAAACAATCTCGCCCCACTCCAGTGGAACGACCAACTCAGCCTGGCCGCCCAACAAAAAGGCCAAGATATGTTGCAACGCGGCTACTGGGCCCATACCAGTCCGAGTGGAGAAGAGCCGTGGGACTTCATTGCCGAGAGCGGCTACACCTACAGCGTCGCCGGCGAAAATTTAGCAAGAAACTTCCACAGTACAGAAATGATGCTTTCTGCCTGGATGGCGTCACCCACGCACCGCGCCAATATCGTCCACACCAAATATGCAGACACCGGCATCGCCGTCCTCAAAGGCACCATGAATGGCAAACCAACCACACTCGTCGTGCAGCTCTTCGGCACACCAGAGGACTCCGCCGTTGCCAACGCTCCAGAACTGCCGCAACAAGCCTACGCTGCCACCCAAGTCATGGTAAACTCCGCCGCCAACAACGCCTCCAACGTCTTGGGAGCCCAGCTGGAACTCACGCCAGTGCATTTTTACCGCGCTGGCATCCTCACCGTCTTGGCCATTCTGCTTGGCGTCTTAACCTACGACATGCTCAACGCCCAAAACAAAAAGCTCAAGCGCAACGTCGGTAAAAACTTGGCGCACATCATCCTGTTAATTGCCGTCATCACCACCGTGCTGCTCGCGGAAAGTGGGAGCCTCCTCTAAAAACATTGAAAAAGAAACTATGATCTGGAAAGAAATCAAAAATCACCCCACCGACTACCTCATTTTAGTGAGTGGAGTAGTGGTATCCATTGGGCTCTTCCTCTCGCCGTATATTACGCTGGCCACCAAGTATCTCCTGAGCCTCTTTTTAGGCTTCTTCTACGCCGCGTGGGGCATTTGGCATCATCGGCAAAAAAAGAGCCTTTCGGTCCGTGTGGCGTTGGAATACGTACTGATGGGAATGCTGATGTCCCTCGTTATCTGGCTGACTTTGGAGTACTAACCAGTTTCCTCACGAATTACGAAATGTCACCGCAAACGGAGCTGCTTCAGTGCGCGAGCATTGGCCACATCTTTCGCCTCCGCGCCACCGCGCCGTGCCATCCACACACCATATTTCATGAAGTCCAGATGTTTCTCGTGATGTGCATCGGTATTGATCACCAAGGGCACACCAGCCGTTACCACTTTCGGAATCAAATCATCTGGCACATCGAGCCGTCGCGGCGAAGCATTGACCTCGATCCACATATCTTTCTGCTTCAAAACGGGCAGCAAAGTGTCCCAGTCATACTCCAAACCTGAACGCTCCTGAATCATCCGGCCGGTGGGATGTCCCCATATTTTTACTTTGGGATGTTCGAGCGCGGACAGAATGCGCTGCGTAGCGGTCTCAATATCTTGGTGGAACTGCGAGTGCACAGAGATGATGGCGTAATCGAGCATGTCCAGAAGCTCGTCTTCCAGAGCCAAAGATCCATCGGGGCGAATGTCGATTTCGAGTCCAATGTACATTTTGGGCACAGAAACGCCTTCCCGGCGAGAAGCCTGCTTCTCAAAGGTTTCATATGCCTGGAGGAGCGTATCGCGTCTTTTGGAAAGAATCTTTTTTTTGTCGGCTGTAGTAAGGTCTTTCAACTTTGGGTTATGGTCGGAAAAACCGATGTATCGGTAGTTTTTTTTCACTTGCTCGCTCTAGCAGTCTCAAGGTTGGAGTGCTACCAATGTCATGGCTCGTGGCTACATCCAGATCAGTGTGCACATGGAAGTCACCTTGGATGTCCGACAGTTCTACCAGCTCTGGCACAGCCTGTTTCGCCGCCAACTCCAACTCTTGGCGACCTTCTCGTAATTCTGGCGGAATGAACTCAAGTCCGAGCGCCCCATACACTTCGGCTTCCGTGGCTTTGGGGTGCACCACACCTGCAGGATCTTTGATCCCATGCTCCGAAATAGAGAGGCCTTGTTGTTTGGCCCGTACGCGCAAGGCAATGTTATGCGCCTTGGAACCAGTGTAGTGCTGCAACAAACTCCCCCAGCTCGCTGGTGGCTCAGTCTTGACGTCGACTTGGCGACCAGAAGTGTGCTTGAACATCGTAGTGGTATCACCGGTAGACAAGATTTTTTGCATTCCTGGAAAAGCGCGCACGTGTTCCATTACCGCGTGCGGCTCTTCCGATTTGACAGCAATATCAATATCGCCAATGGTGGGCGCGTGACGACGGAAACTCCCCAACGCTTCCGCTTCTAAAACGGCATCACTCTGGCGGAGATACTGCATGATCTCGTCGACCAAAGCCTCGGCTTCGGAAAGCAGCATCCGTTTCGGCTGATTGGCTTGTTCAGCAAAGCGATCCAGCGCTTCAATAATTTTTTGTTCGGAGCCTTCGCCAAAGCGATCGAGTTTGCGAATTTCACCGGCTTCGGCTAACTTCCGCAAATCATCACGGGCTGTTTTCGGATTGGTCAGCTGGAATTCCTGCGCCAAGGTAAAGGCCCGTTTCGCACCGATCCACTCGAGCGGCAACAGCGCAGCAAACCCAGCCGGAAAATCCTGTAAGACATGCTCAAAATGGGCAATTTTCCCGGTGGTAAACAACTCATCAATGTACTCTTCAAACTTCTCTCCGAGTCCTGCCACAGCATCGAGCTCATCCTGCTTCCACAAATCAAAGAGAGCAGTGGTGGTGTGCTCGATGTTGGCAGCGGCGGTTTCGTAGGCTCGCCGTCGAAAAAACGACACGCCCTGTACTTCATAGGCAGCGGCGACCGCGGCAAACATCTCGGCTATTTCTTGGTTACTAAAGAAATGCGGTGCAGAACTCATACTTCCATGATATCCTACGAGCACAATGTTCGTAGCCCTCGGCCTCGTCGCATTATTAGTGATTACATTTTATTTGCTCGCAGTCATCTGCGACGAGTTTTTTGTTGAGTCGCTTGATCACATTTCTAATCGATTGAAACTTTCTTCTGATGTAGCCGGCGCCACGTTTATGGCTATGGGATCGAGTGCACCGGAACTCTTTACTTCTTTGATTGCTGTTTTCCGCGCTGGCGGCGGACACGCTGATGTCGGTGCGGGAACAATTGTGGGCTCAGCTATTTTTAATATCTTGGTTATTATTGGTGCTTCCGCGGCTTTCAAAACGGCGAAACTGCGATGGCAGCCAGTCGTGCGCGATACATTGTTCTATTCCCTGAGTATCCTCTTGCTACTCTGGGCCTTCTGGGATGCACGCATTGTCCTGACAGAAGCCGTCTTATTTATTGCCTTGTATGTGGCGTACTTGATTGCGGTCGTCAAATGGAAGAAGATTTTTCCGTACAAAGACGTTGACCCGATCGATATCGTCGAGAAAGAAAGCAAGAAATCTGAGTTGGCTCGCGTTTCCAAACGACTGCTCAGATGGACCATTCCTGACAGCCAAAAGTATCCAGATCGCTACCTGATAACGTTTGTCATGTCGATTGTCTGGATTGCGGTCTTGAGTTTTGTGTTGGTGGAGTCAGCCGTCCACTTGGGTGAAATTCTGCATATCAATCCAACCATTATTGCCTTAACGGTTTTAGCCGCCGGAACTTCTATTCCAGACTTGCTTTCATCTGTCATCGTGGCCAAGCGCGGTCGTGGGGACATGGCAGTCAGCAATGCTGTGGGTTCAAACGTGTTCGACATCTTATTTGGCCTCGGTGTGCCATGGACTCTCGTCCTAGTATTCCAAGGCGGTTATGTGCCCGTTGCCAACGAAAACTTGATTGGCAGCGTGTTCTTGCTGTTTGCCACCGTGGTTGCCGTTTTCTTCTTACTGGTTCTGCGTCGCTGGCGAATTGGCCCCCGCGCCGGATGGCTTTTGATTGGACTGTACCTCATGTATTTAGCATATAAGATTGTGCCGCTTCTCCTCTAAAGAAGCCGATCACGAAAGGGGGAAACTCCATGTCCAACTTTGATAGTAGTGAAACTCTCGTTCCTGCTCCCGATACTATCTCACAGCCCCATATTTCGGCGCAGGAGTACACCTCGCTCTACGAAGCATCGCTCCAAGATCCAGCGGCTTTCTGGGCGCAGCACGCCCAGAATGAATTAGAATGGTTCACTCCGTGGACCGAAACCTTTACACGCACCGACGAAAAACACTTTCAGTGGTTTAGCGAAGGCAAACTCAACATTACGCACAACTGTCTTGACCGCCATGTAGCAGCCGGTCGAGGAGAGAAGACCGCCTACATTGCGCTCGACGAAAACAACGTTGCCACCACCGTCACGTATGCCGAGCTGCTGGAACAAGTCAACCAATTTGCCAACGTCCTTACTGCAATGGGTGTCGAAAAAGGCGACCGCGTTATCTTGTACATGCCGCTCGTGATTGAGCAAGTCGTAGCCATGCTGGCGTGTGCCCGCATTGGCGCTATTCACTCGGTGGTGTTTGCCGGTTTTAGTGCGCCAGCGTTGCAACTCCGTTTTGAAGATACAGAAGCCAAACTCTTGATTTGTGGAACATGGACGCAACGCCGCGGCAAAAGGATAGACCTTCTTTCTATAGGCCGCGAATTATCCGTGCCGACTTTGGTGGTGCCGCGCCGCGAAGCAGATGGTGAATACGAAGCCGTCGATCTTCAAGAAAACGAAACCAACTTTGCCGAAATGGTTGCACAAGCACCAACCGAGTTCACTCCCGCCATCATGGACAGCGAAGACCCACTCTTTATCTTGTACACCTCTGGCACCACCGGCAAACCAAAAGGCATTGTCCACACCACCGCTGGCTACAACCTCTACACCCACATGACCACGAAATTCACGTTTGACCTCCATGACGACGACGTCTACTGGTGCACCGCTGACCCCGGCTGGATCACCGGTCACAGCTACATGGTGTATGGTCCCTTATCAGTCGGAGCTACCAGCATTATTGCCGAAGGCGCCCCAGACTATCCCGAGCCAGATCGCTGGTGGAAGATTGTGGAGCAGTATGGCGTCACCGTTTTGTATACGGCGCCTACGGCCATCCGTCTCCTCATGAAATATGGCGAGCAGTACCCAAATCAATACGATCTGAGTTCTTTGCGCGTGTTAGGAAGCGTGGGCGAACCGATCAACCCAGCCGCCTGGCACTGGTTTTCGGAACACGTCGGTCAGAGCGCCGCGGCTTTGGTCGACACCTGGTGGCAAACCGAAACCGGCGGACACCTTTTAGTGACCATGCCATCCATGCCGCAAAAACCTGGCTGGGCTGGACGACCGTTCCTCGGCATCGAACCCATGGTCGTCGACGACCACGGCAACCCACGCGAACCTGGCCAAAAAGGCTACTTGGTCATCAAACAACCCTGGCCATCCGCCTTCCGCACCTGCTGGCGCAACGACGAGCGCTACGAACAATACTGGACCGAGTTCGCTCCGTACTACTTCACCGGTGACTTCGCCATCTACGACGAAAACGGCTACATCCAAGTCCTCGGCCGCAGCGACGACGTTTTGAATATTGCAGGACACCGTTTGGGCACCGCCGAAGTAGAAAGTGCCTTGGTCGCCCACGAAAGTGTTGCCGAAGCCGCTGTGGTTGCTATCCCCGATGAAACCAAAGGTGAGTCATTAGTAGCCTTCGTTACGCTCCAGCCTGAGGAGGGCAGCAGTAATGAGTCCTTAGAAAATATCTTGCGCGAGCATGTTAAAAATACCATTGGTCGCTTTGCGCATATCCAAAAGTTCAACTTCACTCAGAAGCTCCCCAAGACGCGTAGCGGAAAAATCATGCGTCGCTTGCTGCGGGCGCAAGAACTGGGCGAAGAAGTGGGTGATACCTCGACGCTCGAAGACTAGGTTGCTACGATGTCGGAATTTTCTGCTGCTGACAACCTGGACGTATCGCAAAAACTGCGAAAACTTCTCGAGGACGCCAGAGCGCAAAAGATGTTCCCTGGCGCCAGTTTAGCCTGGATCTCTGATCCGCATGCTCCTGCACACTCAATGAGTGTTGGATCACTGACATATGACGACGTCCCTATACGTGAGGGTCCAACCCTCTACGATTGTGCTTCCATTACCAAATCAATTCCCACCAGTTGTTTAGCCATAAAACTGGCCAAAGAGAAGCTTTTTACGCTTGATACCTTAGTTACCGACATTCTTCCGGAGTATACAGGAGATTGCAAAAAAACACTGAAAATAGAAGATTTAGTCGCTTTTCGCGTTCCGTTTCAACTCCAAATGTCCGCTCTCAAAGATTTGTCGGCTGAAGAAATACTTGATCGAGTCCTTACGGCGCCAATAGAACACAATTGGAAGGATAGACCTTCAAGAGAACCTGCGAAGGAATACATCAACGCCACCAGCATCCTCCTCACAAAAATTCTCGAACGCGCCACCAGCGAAACACTCCCCAACCTAGCCGAACAATACTTCTTCAAACCACTCAAAATGCACCACACCACTTTTTTTCCAACAAAACTCGATCACGTAAACATCGCGCCCACTGAGATCGACCCCTGGCGAAATCGCGTTATCCAAGGCGAAGTCCATGATGAAAGCGCCTGGAAACTCCAGCAGCTCTTCACACCAGGTTCAGCCGGCTTGTTTTCTACCGCCACTGACCTTATCGAGTTTGCGCGCATGCTGCTCCTGGCCAGCAGTGGAGAAGAGGAAAACATATTTTCAGCCACTGACGTGCGAGAGATGTCAGAAGGCCTTGGCTGGGAAACACAATCGGATTGGCTCAAGGGAACGCCGCCTGGCACCTTTGGGAAAACAGGGTTCACGGGGTGTCATATTGCCATCTCGCCCCAAACGCGAAAAGCGGTCATCCTGCTCAGCAACTCCACCTGGCCCCACCGTAGTCACCGTAATCCAGCACTCCTCAAACAACTCCGCCAGAGCATCAATGTAAGCATTTTGTAAGAGTTACCCGTTTTTTCTTGCTTTCGTTTTCTCGGATTCTTATACTACACACATATGATGTTACTAGTAAGCCTTTTATTAAGCGCGTTGGCAGTTTTTGTGACCGCCTATATTTTGCCCGGTGTCCGGGTCGACAGTTTTGTGTCGGCACTGGTTATGGCCGTAGTGCTGGGACTCGTCAATACTTTCCTGAAACCAATCTTGGTACTCTTAACGCTGCCGATAAATATTCTGACCTTAGGTCTGTTCTTACTCGTCATCAACGCCGTCGTCGTGATGATCGCCGCCGCGCTCACGCCTGGCTTTACCATTGATAACTTACTCTGGGCACTCGTCTTCAGTGTCGTAGTATCCATTGTGGGAACGTTCCTCGGACAGCTGACGTAAGCGCGCTCCGCGCGCCCCAGGTCATCACAAGGCTGGCTGACAGAACGCCAAACTTCAGTATAATAGCCCCAAGATGACACACACTGATTCCCATCCGAAATCCACCTCCAAACGCGTCCTTTCCGGCATTCGCGCCACTGGTCGGCTGCACCTTGGTAACTATCTTGGCGCCGTCAAAGGCATGCTCGAACTCCAAGACAGCGCCGAGTACGACACGCTCTACATGGTGGCCGATGTCCACACCCTCACCACGCCGTACGAAGTCGAACAGCTCCGAACGAACCGTCGCGAAGTCATCGTCGACTACCTGGCTGCAGGTCTCGACCCCCAAAAAAGCATTCTCTTCCAACAGGCCGACGTGAACGAACACATCGAGTTGGCGTTCTATTTTTCGTCGGTAGTGAGCATTGCGCGCATGCAGCATCTGCCCACTTTTAAGGACAAGGTGAAGCAACATCCTGACCACGCCACGCTCGCGCTGCTCAACTACCCAACGCTCATGGCCTCAGACATTTTGATTTACAACGCGGAGCTCGTTCCGGTCGGTAAAGACCAAGAGCCACACTTAGAAGTCGCCCGCGAAGTCGCTCGCAAAATGAACGACCAATACGGCACCACCTTCCCCGAACCACAGAGTTTTGCCACCCCTGGCGCCTACGTGCCATCCCTCACCGGCGAGGGCAAAATGAGTAAATCGGTAGAAGGCAGCTTTATCAATCTCCATGACACTATTGACGACATCCGCAAGAAAGTCCGCTCCGTGCCTACAGCCACCGAGGTCGGTGGCGAAATGGCTCCCGGAGTTTCCGCGTTGTTTAGCTTCGTGGAACTCCTGATTCCAGAGGAAAAATCCCGCTTTATGGACGCCTACAAAGACGGTTCCCTGCGCTATGTTGAACTGAAAGACACCGTAGCCGAAGCCATTGCTGCTGAGCTCAAACCACTCCAAGAGCGTCGCGCTGAACTCGCGGCCGATCCAGCATACGTTGACCAAGTCATCCGCGACGGCGCCGAAAAGGCCCGTGCATTGGCCCAAACCACTGTAGCCGACGTGAAACAAAAACTTGGTTTAGCGTAAATAGCGTCAATTCAGAAAAATTACTTTTTCACCCATACCGTCTGCGTTGGGTAGGCGAGGGCAATCTTTTGCTTAGCAAACTCGTTGAGGAGATCCAAGTAAAATTGTTGCTGGAAATTCATGTGCACGGTGTAGTCTGGGTCTTCCACGAAATACACCACTTCATATATAAGAGCGGACTCGCCCAAATTCGAGAGATGAGCGCGACCAAAACGAACACCAGCAATCTTGGTAAGCACTGCTTCCACAATCTCTGGCACTGCTTCGCGCTGCTTGGCTGTGGCTTCATACGTAATACCAAAGTGGATTTCGACTCGTCGCTCTTCGAGCTTTTTGAAGTTTTGGATCTGTGCCGTGGTCAACTCGCGGTTGGAAAAAACAATCTGCTCACCCTGCAAAGCGCGAATGCGCGTGGTTTTAATGCCGACGCGTTCCACGGTTCCAGATTTGTCGCCGACCACCACAAAATCACCAATCTCAAAGGGACGATCAAAGTAAATCGCAAACGAACTAAACAAGTCCTCCAAAATATTCTGAAGTGCAAAGGCGACAGCCACACCACCAACGCCGAGTCCAGCAATGAGCGAAGTGACGTTCATGCCTAAATTCGACGCGATTAACAAAAAGCCAAGAACCCACAGTGCATAATTCACCACCACGAGCAATCCATGGACCGCTGAGCGCGAACCAGAAATCGAGACATCATCCAGACGATCATAGAAAAGATATTTTAGTAATTCTTGGATGGCCATGATGGCGTAGGCCACAATCGCCACCAAAAATACGGCCCAAATCGCACGGCTCACCAACACCGGTAACACGAGCGCTTGCGCAGCAATATACACCCCAATCACAAAGAAAAACGGCCAGGTGATGCGCTCGTTGATGCGTATCAACGTGTCGTCAAACTTGGTGGGGGAGAGCTTCGCCCAGCCTTTGAAACGTTGACGAAGAAGCCAACGTAAGACCTCGCCGGCAGCGAGCGTAAACACAACAATGAGTAACGCAATACCATACACCTGCAGCGTATTTCCAGCGTAGGTCTGATTCAAAACGGGAGTGAGAGGAGTGAAAACAGTCATATCCATGTTTTTATATAGTATCAAAGAGTATCACAGGCTCCAAATGACATTCCTCGCGAGACTTCTGCCACCAGATACTCGAGGAAAACCGTAACCAAATCTTGACATTGTCGAGCTTTTTCGAGAATATGTACTTTCCCATGGAAATCTCAGTTTTTCACAAAAAATATGTTTGTATTTTTTACGGGCTTATAAACAAAAAATATGTACCACCTGTTATGGCAATCAACAATATAGATTGCTAATTTTTTGTACTTCCAGGCAAAGCACAGTACAATACTGCTATGCCAGAACTTCCTGAAGTTGAAACTATTCGCCGCGGCCTCGCCGATCGTATCGTTGGCAAAACAATTAGTCAGGTAGAAGTCCGCTTGCCAAAAATGGTGAAGTCATCATCGCCAGATTTTGTTCGTGAACTTGAGGGAAACGCTTTCCATTCTGTCGATCGACAAGGGAAACTCCTTATTTTCAACTTGGCACACTCGGCCGATCTGTCCATGCTCTTGCACCTCAAGATGACCGGCCAGCTTATTTATCGTCATGGCGATGAACAGATCGCTGGCGGACATCCGTGGCCTTCCTATAACGAAGAGCTGCCCAATTCATACTCGCACATTATCTTTACGTTTGAGTCGGGAGCACGGTTGTTTTTTAATGACCAACGCCAGTTTGGCTATGTGAAACTAGTTGACCAAACGGCAGTCGAGAAAGAGAAATCTCGCTACGGAATTGAACCACTCACGCCGGCATTTACTCGCGCGGCATTCTTTGCGGTTCTGGATAACCGCCGTACTGCTCTCAAAGCCTTGCTTCTGAACCAACAGTTACTCAGCGGCATCGGCAATATTTACGCCGATGAGATTTGCTTTTACGCCGGTGTCCGACCAGACAGAAAAGTAGATTCACTCTCCATCCTGGAAAAAAACGTACTCTTTGATGCTTGTCAGGTCATCATTGCCACGGCTGTTCGCCACCGTGGGACCACCATCTCCGACTACGCCGACAGCAGCGGGCGCCGTGGGAACTATTCTGATTTCCTGAAAGTCTACGGGAGAGCAGGGCAAACGTGTCTGCGCTGCGGGGGAACTATTGTGAAAACCAAAGTTGCTGGCCGAGGGACACACTTTTGCGAGAGTTGCCAAGGATAGGGAGACACCCCTAGGCCTATAACACACTCATTTCTTGAATAACAATCAATTTTGCAACCTATAGCCTTATTAAACACCGCCGAAACCCTGTGTTATAGGCCTAGGGGTGTCTCCCTATCCAACTCTTGCTACAATACAGCTATGTTTTCACTCGTCATCTTCAACGGATCCCTCCGCAAAGGACAATATACCCAACATGTTACGGCCTTGGTCACTGGCGTTGCCGAAGCGCATCCTGAGTTTTCTGTCACAGTGCTCGATCCGCGTTCTCTCTCACTCACATGGGACAACGAGGGTACTGCCGCGAGACCAGCTGGCCTCAAGGAAACAATTGCCAACGCCGATGCCTTCGTCATCGTCACTCCAGAGTATAACCACGGCTATCCTGGGAGTCTGAAGTATATGCTCGATCTCAGTCTCAAAGAGTATATTCACAAACCGGTGGCATTTGTTGGCGTGTCCAAAGGACCGTTTGGAGGCACGCGCGTTATTGAAAGTTTAGTACCGGTGGTCAGAGAACTCGGTCTTGTGGCAACTTTCCAAGACGTGAATGTGAGTAATGTGCAGGAAGAGGTCAATGAACACGGCGAGTGGCAAGACGCCAGTAAGTGGGAACGCCGCATAGAAAAACTGCTCAGCGAACTGCTGTGGATGACCAAAGCACTCTCTACGGCCCGCCAACAAGATGAGCACACTGCGGAACAATCATAACGTGCTGTAATTCAATCTATTCTTGGGCTCAATGCGTATGCTATTCTGAATAGGAAATGCCTGCCCGCAAATCAGCCAAAAAAACAGTAAAGAGTGGTCGCTCAGCGCGCTCCCCAAAAAACAATCTTCCCACGCCGCCTTCGTTGTGGCGAACTATCGGTCCGTCCTTTATTCTTCTTGGTCTCGCCCTGGGTAGTGGTGAACTCATCCTCTGGCCATACCTTACCGCCAACTGGGGTCTCGGACTGCTCTGGGGTGGTCTGTTGGGAATCTCTTTACAATATGTGCTCAACACCGAAGCGATGCGTTACAGCTTAGCCCGCGGCGAAAGTGTGTTTGTTGGGTTTCGCAAACTGAGTTGGATTTGGCCGTGGTGGTTTATTCTGTCCACGTTTATTCCGTGGTCACTGCCAGGGTTTTCTTCCGCTTCGTCGCAAATTTTTAGTCGGTTTCTCGGTTTGCCTAGTGATCTGTGGGTCGCCATTGGACTGCTACTCTTGACAGGAGTGATTGTCTCTTCTGGGAAAACACTCGTCAAAACCATGCAACTGTTTCAACAACCACTCGTACTGATCTACGTCCCGGTAATTGTAGGACTCGCCCTCTTTCTTTCCACGCAAGCTGATTGGGTAAGCCTCTTTCGCGGGCTGGTCGGTCAGGGCGATGGCTACTGGTTCTTCCCGCAAGGAATTGCCATTGCTTCCTTCTTGGGAGCCTTTGCGTATTCTGGCGCGGGCGGAAACCTGAATCTTGCCCAGTCCTACTATATTAAGGAGAAGGGCTTTGGCATGGGCGTGCACTTCGAAAAAATCAGCACCCTCATGAGTGGACAAACAAAAGCCGTCGAGCTTGAGGGCCGTAACTTTGCCGACACGCCCGCCAATCGCAAAAAATGGACTCAGTGGTGGTGGCTTATCTTGCGGGAACACTTTATTGTGTTCTGGTTTCTGGGATTTGCGAGCATTGCTTCGCTCGCCCTGTTAGCCAAAGTGCTAGCTTACGGAGTAGAGCATGGCAATGATCTGCAGTTCCTGTACTACGAAGCAGAACAGATCTCGGCACTGGTGCATCCGTTTATTGGTACACTCTTCTTACTCTTGGCGGCAATTATGTTGTTCTCAACACAAGTAGGCGTTCTCGAATCTTCGAGCCGCATTATTTCGGAAAATGTCTTGTTGGTGTTTTTCCGCAAAGGCATGAAATTTAACACCTCAATGGCATTTTATGTGGCGCTGTGGGCACAAATTATCTTGGGAATTGTGATCTTACTGGCCGGTTTCCAACAACCACGTTTCTTGCTGACGCTCGGTGCGGTTCTCAACGGCGCGGCCATGATGGTGGCGTTTGCGCTGTTGTTCTTCCTCAACCGAAGCCAACTGCCCGAGTTTGTGCGACCAGGTAAACTGCGCCAAATTCTTACGCTCGTTGGATTCGGCTTCTTTGCGACCTTCTTCACCATTCTCTTGCGCGATATGTTTCTGGGGTAAGTAAGCGTTGCGTAAGAGTTGATGTCAGATCTTTGCGATTTGCCGGCATTTCCCCTACAATGGACCAACACCTGAACAGACAAATTGCTTTCAGAAAGGGCACCCATGGCTTTCACACTTCCACAACTTCCCTATGACTACGACTCACTTGAGCCGCATATCGACGCGCGCACGATGGAAATTCATCACACCAAACATCACCAAGGATATACCGATAAACTGAACGCTGCCTTGGAACAGTCCAACTCCGAGTGGGCAGAGAAGAGCATCGAAGAAATTTTAAGCAACTTGAACCAATTCCCCGAAACGGTGCGAACCGCTATTCGTAATAACGGCGGCGGATTCTATAACCACAGCCTTTTTTGGGAAGCAATGACTTCAGAAGGAGTGAACTCACCTACCGGCGATCTCGCCGCAGCTATTACGGACACCTTTGGTTCTTTTGAAGAATTCCAGACGGAGTTTGCCAATGCAGCCGCTGGTCGATTCGGCAGTGGCTGGGCCTGGCTCGTATCGGTTGGTGGAGAACTCAAAATCATGAGTACTCCCAACCAAGACAACCCTATCATGGAAGACAGTGGCACACCGCTCTTAGGAATTGATGTCTGGGAACACGCCTACTACCTGAACTACCAAAACCGTCGCGCAGACTATATTGATGCCTGGTGGAATGTGGTGGACTGGGGCGTAGTGGCCAAACGCTTTACGCAGTAAGGCTCTCGAATTCTTATCAAAAATTTATCGTGTAGACGGCAAACGGATTGATCCTAAGACTTCATCTGCTGCTTCCGCATGTCGGAGTACTATATCAAGCATGTGGTTAGATTCATTGGGAACAATGTCTAAATCAGGCCGAAGATAATCGCCTATAGATGAGTCAATTACCTTAGCTAAAAACTTTTCTCCAGAAAAATTTCCCCAATCAGTATGCAAGAGAGTTGCTTCTATTACAGCGATCAAATGAGCTATAAAAAATTCTTTCGGTTGATCTCGATGCTTTTCGAAATCTGACCAGTGGAGTGGTGTGATCAACTCAACTCCATTAATTGCTGAATGAATTTGTGGTTTGGGAGTAAAAATTTCAGTATTCTTCATATATCTTTCTCATCTTTGCAAAAATGTATTTTAGAGGACATTTCGTCATTTAACTATATAGAAGCCCAGGATAATGCAGGCATCTTACATGTCTAACTACCCGTGCGAGATGCAATCCTAACAATATTCGCTCTTTGGTGCTTAATATTCTATCTCGTGGTCGTTCCATTACCATCTAATTCTAGCTTAATGGCGTTTATAGATAAACAGAAACATGTCTACAGATGAAAAATCCGCAAATCACAGAAGGTTTTTTATCAGCTTTTCCGGCGCGCCTTCACCATATACTGCGCCTCAAACCAAGGTCGAATTCTGTTTCCGCTAAGGGCATTGAGCAGACCCTTCCATCCCGGCAGATAGCCGCCGTTGGCTACAACAGTTTCCACTTCAAAACCAGCCGCTTCGATCATTTCGATGATGGTGGCTTTGGTAAAAAAGTGGACGTGCGTGCGGTCCATGATGCCCGCGTCTTCGTAGTCCCACCGACCGCGCAGCAGCATCTGCAAAACAGAGAAGTGACGAATATTGGGCACACTCACCACAATGAATCCATGCGGTTTGAGCCACGTGTGGGCACGTGCAAGAATAGCTTCCGGTTGGCGCAGATGCTCGAGGATGTCAGGCATGAGAATAACGTCGAATTTTTGGCCTTCTTTTTCGAATTTTTCAATTTCTTTTTCGTTTTCAATATCGAAATTATAGGCTTTATTGAGCACTTTTCTTGCTCTTTGAAAAGCGGGTGCAAAATACTCGATTCCAACGACTGTTTTAGCAAGTTTTTTTTTCTTGCAAAGCGACAAGTGTAGCGCCTGCTCCGCAGCCTAATTCGAGGACGGAATCGACCGGTTTGTCGAAAAACTGAAAGAGTTCTGTGCGAATCAAATCGTAATATGAGGGAGGGGTGGAGGTGGTTTGGGTAGACATAGCTCTCTGCCGATTATCACCGAATTCGCTCCAAAAGCCAAGCCAACAATCACCAAGAGTGCTATGATACCGTCATGAAAACTTGGGAACAACTTCGAGATCAACCATCACTGCGCGACCACTACGCTACCCGCTCGCACGTGGTCAAAGCCATCCGCGACTTCTTCTGGCAAAAAGGATTCCTCGAGGTCGAGACTCCCCAACTCGTCAATCTTCCCAGCATGGAACCCAATCTGGAAGTCTTTGAAACCGACCTCCGCGACAACTACAAGCATTCTTACCGCGCTTTTCTGACCAGCAGCCCAGAATTCGCCATGAAAAAACTCCTCGCCGGCGGCTACAAAAACATCTTCCAAATCTGCAAAAGCTACCGCAACGAAGAGGGGTGGAGCAGCCGTCACAATCCAGAATTTACTATTTTGGAATGGTATCGCACGGACTCGGATTACACCGCCATCATGCAAGACTGCGAACAGATGTTCCGCTTCATTGGCAAAGCGCTTGGAAAAACCAAGGTTCTCTTCCACGGAGTGGAGTATGACCTCACGCAAAAATGGGAACGAATTTCTGTTGCCGAAGCGTTTCAACTCTACAGCGAAATTGATACCGACACACTTTTATCGCACGATCTCCTCAAAAAAGCTGCTGAACAAAAAGGATACTCATTAGATGATGAAAACACTTGGGAAGAAGCATTTAATCAAATATTTTTGAACGAAATCGAGCCGCATTTAGGCCGAACAAAACCCACAATTCTCTATGACTATCCGGTCGCAATGGCTTCGCTCTCGCGCCGCAAAAAAGACGATCCGCGCTTTGCCGAACGCTTTGAGTTCTACATTGCCGGACTCGAATTGGGCAACGCCTTTAGCGAACTCACCGACTGGCAAGAACAGCTGGCACGCCTCGAAGCCGATCGTGCTGAAAAAGAAATACTCGGTCGCACGCTCTACGATGTTGACCGCGACTTCATCGACGCCCTCGAAAGTGGAGTAGAAGACTGCGCCGGCATCGCCGTGGGAGTCGACCGCGTAGCCATGTTCTTTATGAATGCCGACACCATTCAAGACACGCTCTTTTTCCCCGCAATTGAGATGTGGAAACCAAAAGAGGAGTGATACAATCAGGAGGCAGCAAACTGGCTGCACTCCAAACGAACACCCCTTCCAAGAGAGAAGAAAGGAATCATGGCATACGTCAACGGCGGAAACGTTAAAAAAGGTCAATTCATTATTCATAACGGTGCACCTAACGCGGTCATTAAATCTGACTTTGTCAGCCCGGGAAAAGGCTCGGCCTTCACTCGCGCCAAACTGCGTAACCTGCAAACCGGCAGCGTCATTGACTTCACTTTCAAAACTACCGAAAAGGTAGAACTCGCCGACGTCGAATCCGTGGAGATGCAGTTCATTTACTCCACCGGCGCCGAGTACGTCTTCATGAATCCCCGCAGCTACGAACAGTTTGAAATCCCCGCTGACGTGGTGGGCGAGGACAACAAGTTCCTCAAAGAGGAAATGACTGTTTACGTGCAGCTCTACAACGGCCAACCGATTGGCATCTTCATGCCGCAAAAAGTGGTTTTGGAAGTCACCGAAGCCGAAGACGCCGTGGCCGGCGACCGCGCTAATGCGCCCAAAAAGCCAGTCATCGTGGAAACCGGAGCCGAAGTCATGGCGCCACTGTTTGTCAAAAAGGGTGACAAGCTGTTGATCGATACCGCCACTGGCGAGTATGTGAGCCGGGCAAACTAGATACACTCCGCTGTATTGCAGCATTCATTTGAGTCCATTTTTCTACTGCGGTATAATACAGATAGAAACCTTTGTAGGGAAAGGACACCGTGTCACACCGCCGTCCATCACGGCTCGAACAAGAAAAGAATTTCCATGACTGGAATCTCTTTCTTTCAACACTGGTGTTCTTGATTTTCAGCGCTGAAGGAATTTTTGACTTTGGCATGATACCACTTGACTCCCCCGATGCCATTTTGGCCATTCTAGTTGCGATCAGCGCCTGGTGGAGCTCCCAGCGATCGCTGTCACTCGGGAAACGAATCGAAGAAAAACATCGGCATCGATAGGAGTGATCGATAAATGAGAGAACGCTCCTACGAAGATCAAAAAGCTCGCCATATGTGGTGGGTAGGACTGTATTACTTTCTGCAATACATTGGATGGGCTTCACTTGTACCAGCTGGCTACCAGCAGCTTCTGCTTCCGGACCTCCTGTCTCCACCGGCTGATTATGCTTTAGGACTTATGTGCATTGGCACTATTGTTTTTGCCAAAAGGAGAGCTCAACACATCTTGCGGAAAATAGACATAATCAATGTAAAAAAAAGTGAGGCAAGAGAAAAACTCACCCCACCGCCACCACCCACACTGGATATCTTTCCGGAAATTCCACAGCCGAACTCGCCACCGCCACCAGCGCCGCCAGGCTACGATGCACTGACTAATCGCTAATTTCTCATAAATGTTTGTTGATATAGAGACAATTATTTGCTTTTTTTGTAGATTGGGGTATACTTCGGGAAAGTCATTCAGAAAGGAAATATGGCAAAACGACCCTCAGAATCTGACTATGAAGCTCCAATCAGAAACCTCGGTGCTGTTGGAAACACGTTACTTGGGATTGCTTTTTTCGGAACTGTAGCGAGTATCGGCATACAAGAAGCCAATGTACTTCCACCCAATGTTGACCAAGCAATGTTTTTCCTTTCACTTGGTATTGGCGGTTTGGGTATTGCTGCTAAAACAGGGAAAAGAATCACTGAAGAAAATAGATAAATTCTTTTCTCCTCAAAGTCAATAACGATATTTACACCTTTTCCGTCACCCGGTACTCAATATACTTTCCGAGCATGAGGCGCGTGTGTGCGTCGATTCCGGGCAGGGCAGAGAAAAAGAATCCAATCACGGGTAAAAGTACGAACTCGATAGGCTGCAGAATGCGGTGCAGAATATTGTGGTGTTTCGGGCGTGGCGGGCGTGACTGCGAGTCAATAAAGTAAATCACCACTAACGAAATCAGTGACAACGTCAAAATTGCCGACGTTATCTGCGGCAGCGTTTTTCCTAATACACTCCGACCAAAATCTTCATTGAGTAATGGGGGCAGTAGGGCACCAATCGTAATAGCAAACCAGTTCACGGGCCACAAGAAATGGTCTTCAATGGTTTTCAAAATACGGATCGTGCGGTCTACAAGAGGAATATCATCGGCCAAAATGTACTGGCGAATGATGAACGCGTCATCCGAAACTCCCCAGGCCCAGCGCTTAATTTGCTCATACTGGTTCACCATTGTGGCCCACCAGCCATGAGATTCAGCCGCATCGGCATCGATGGGCAGGAAAATTGGATCGACTTCCAAATCTCCTTTGAGCGCAAAATACGCCTTAAAGAACAAGCGATAATCTTCTGGAATAACATCGGTATCCCAGTAACCAATTTCGTGAATCATTTTCAGCGATGCTGAGTAGGACGAAAAGTTCACCAAACGATCGCGGCGCATCAAAATAAACATCTGCGTGACCGAAAAAGTAGAAGCCAAAACCCGCACCGGCGCCGGCACACGCCAGATATTGTTGTAAAAACGAATCCAGCCTTGCCAGATGCGATTGTAGCGCTTTTCGCTTTGTAAAAAGTGGAAGGCCAACGACGCAAAATACTGGCGGTCAAAAATAACATCGGCGTCTTCAGAAGTGATGGTGACATAGTTAATATCGACACCTTGTTGGTCAACTAACGAATGCTTTGCTTGCTTGGCACCCCAAGAAGTATTAGAAGATTTTCCTTTGACTTCACCTTCAATATCGGGGTGGTGGGTGTCCCAGAGATCACCAAAAAGTTCGCCATATTTTGCCTGTAAAGCTTTGGCTTTGTCCTTTGCCTCTTGGCCTTCGCGCTCCTCAAAAGACAACATGATGTGAATTCGCTTGAGGGGGAAAGTTTGCTTGGACAAGCCTTCGAGCGTGCGCTCCAGCGTGGCCAGTGGCTCTTTGTATGTGGGAATAATAATGATGTGATGCATTTTTTCGAAATCAGGATGGGACTCTACATCGGCGAGCCAGTTGTGTTTCTGCGAGGCTTTAATCCGGAAATGCGCAAACAGCGATAACACCGCCATCGTTATCGAACGGTACAACCAATACACCGAAAACATCAGCACGTAATACGACACAAACACCGGCACCACCAGCGATCCCCAAAACGGGAACAAAATCAGCGACCACGAAAATAATCCGGGGAGAATTTCCAGAGCGCGTTGTGTTCGGACGGGATGCCGTCGCACCCAACGTTTTACCATGGGTGTATTTTACCGCAGATTCGCCTGAGGGGCTAGGGAGGAGCGATGAGAAAAAATTTGGAAGTTCAAATGCCATGACGCCCGCACCTCAGGAACTGTAATCGCGGTTTGGGACTTTTGATATACTCCAAGTATGAAAACAATTCACCGAGACATCGTTTCCGCTGTCATTTTTTCCAAAGACAATAAAATACTCATGGGTAAAAAAGATTCCTCTAAAGGAGGAGTCTACAATGATTGCTGGCATATTCCCGGCGGTGGAATTGATAATGGAGAAGATATGATTACTGCTTTAGGCAGAGAAGTCCTGGAAGAAGTTGGGATTGATATTTCTTCCTATAAAGCAGAATTACTTGATGATCTTGGCCGTGGTGAATCAGTAAAAACTGTGAACGGTGAAGACGTTAATTGCGAAATGACTTTTAATGTTTTCCGAGTTGATATCTCAGATAAAAATGCCAATGAGATTAAAGTAATGCTGAACGACGATCTTGTCGAATACACTTGGATTCCTTCTTCTGAATTATCAGAATTCAAACTAACACCTCCGTCTATAACTTTGTTTACTCGATTAGGAATGTTGTAAAAAAGTTCCAACATCATCCCATGACACCCGCCCATTAAAAAAGACTCCTACTGAAGTCTTTTTTAATGGACTGGGTGGCGCAGATGAAAACCCAAGGGTTCCGCCGGGGCGAGCAAAGCGAGCAACCCTAGTACCCGGAGGGTGGAATCCCGAGGGAACGGTACATTTCGGAACCACGATACACTCATTTGCTATAATCCTCTCATGGCAGAAATATACCGAACAACCAACTTTATTTTAGAGTCTCACGAACGTCCAGAAGTCGATAGGAATGATGGAGGACACATCAAAATTTCTCCTATAGAAGATGTTTCCGATCGTACTCAACTATCACCAGCTCTGGCAATAGAACTCATGCGCTTCACTATGGTTGCCGGACTAGCTTTTACTACTGCCATGGCGCAACAAGGTATTACACTCGGTCGTATCAACTACCAAGAAAACGGTAACTGGAAGCCACATCTCCATATTCACCTTTATGGTCGCGCGATAAATGCTCAATATCAGAAATTTGGTGATCCAATCAAGCCTGGTCATAGAGAAGAGTACCAACCTTTAACAATAGAAGATTGTCAGCTTATTGCTACTGAACTCGAAAAACTTTTTGGAGAAGAAAAATTCTCAGATCAGCAATGGGGACTGTGAGCTAAAAAAAGTTCCAACATCATCCCTTGACGCCAGCGATATCTTTGCCTCTTGAATGAAACAAACTGACATTTGCAGGTTATCTCACAAACTCAAATTTTCTCGAATCCACTCCGCCGTCTCGCGAATCATCCATGGTTCGCAGACCTGCCCGCGGTAGGGTTGCGGTGGGAGAAATGGGGCGTCGGTTTCGAGGAGGCGCCGGTCGGCCGGAACTTTTCGCCAGATTTCTCGAATGCGGTGCGCGTTGGGGTAGGTAATATTGCCGTCGAAGCCGGCGTAGGCGCCGAGCGAGAGCATCTTGTCTACGTAGGCTAGCGGGCCAGAGACACAGTGCATGGTGAAATCAGCGTGAATACCAACTTCCTGCACAATTTTGTAGGTGTCCCAGTACGCGTTATCTGGTGTGGGTTCTTCGGGAGTTTCTTGGTCGCGGACGTGCAAAATCACCGGGAGCTCCCATTCGTTGGCTACTTCAAGAAAGGCGCGCAGCCACAAGCGTTGCTGTTGGCGAGTAAACTGATCGTCTTTCTTCAAGCGGAAATAATCGAGTCCAACTTCACCGACACCACCCACCGTGACACCGGCGTCATCGGCTTTCTGCTTGAGGCGCTTGAGTTGGGAAAGCGTCATGTCGAGATCGAACTCGCTTTCCACCACGTCGGTTGGATGGACGCCCAAGAAGGGGGTAAAGGCAGACTCCGCCTGGGACAACTCTACAGCGCGGCGCGAAGTGTCGACAGTAGTTCCCGGAATCCAGGCAAACTGAACACCATTCTCTTTGGCTTTTTGCCACTGTTCTTGCCAAGCCTCGTAGTGCGGCTCCATGTTGTAATGACAATGCGTATCGATAATCGAGCGAAAACCGAAGTGATGCACAGCACGCGAAAAATCAGTCGTTTTGGCAGTTGGGTTTGCAGACATAGTCCTCCAATTACTCCTGCGGCAAACGCGGGAACAATGGTTCCAGAGCGGTAATCTGTTCAGCCTGGAAATGATTCCACATTTTCTCGGCGACTTCTGGCATAAATGGTCGTAAGTGATGCGCGATGGTCAAAATGTAGGTCGTGGCCGTCAACAAAACTTCTTTTTGTTCGTCGCCCTCGAGCTTCCAGGGTTTTTGCTCGGCCAGGTAGGTGTCCATCTCAGAAACGTGATCCATGACCCAGTTGAGAGCGCCGGTTAAATCGTAGGAATCCATGAGTTGAGCAAAAGACTCATCGGTAGTAATATCAGCTTCGCCAAAAGCAAAGCCCGATTTTTCGCTCATTTTGGCGACGCGCGAACACAGGTTTCCCAGTCCGTTCGACAAGAACGCGGTGTAGGTGGTGTCGAGCTTTTCCCAGGTCACATCTTGATCGCCAGAGAAACAGCCCATGTTGATGAGGAGATAGCGAGCCGCATCGGTGCCGTAGCGTGCCACCATGTCGGTCGGCGCAATCACGTTGCCCAAACTCTTACTCATCTTTTGTCCGCCAATACTAATGAATCCGTTAATTAAGATTTTTTCGGAGGCCGGCAAGCCAGCGGAGAAGAGCATCGCTTGCCACATAGCGGATTGCTGTCGCAAATTATCCTTGCCCGCTAACTGCACACCAGGCCAAAAGGCTTGGAAATTCTCTTCATTTTCTGGCCAGCCGAGCGTGGAAATATAGTTGACCAGCGCATCAAACCACACGTACATCACGTGGTCTTCGTCATCTGGGACCGGCACGCCCCACGGCATCTTTTCTTTGAGGCGAGAAACGCTAAAGTCCTGCAACCCACGTTCCACAAAACTGCGGATTTCATTCATTTTTTCGGCCGGTTGGACAAATTCTGGATTTTCGGCGTAGAGCTGGAGAAGCTGATCCTGATACTTACTGAACCGGAAGAAGTAATTTTCTTCTTCGCGAACTTCTAACTCGCGATTGGGGTGAAGCGGACAGCGGCCGTCTTCGTCCAGTTCGGAGTCCGTCTTTTCCAATTCACAGCCAATACAGTATTTGGTGGCATACAGTTTCTTATAGATATCACCGTTGGCGAGACTACGGCGCCAAAATTCTTGCGCAGCCGCTACGTGGTGATCATCTGTGGTGCGAATAAAGTTGGTGTAGCTTAGGTTGAGCAAGTCGCGCAAATCTGAAAACGCAGCCGCATAGCGATCGACATAGGACTGCGGGTCCTCATTATTATCGAGGGCCTTTTGGTAAATTTTTTGGCCATGCTCGTCGGTGCCGGTATTAAAAACAACTTCGTCACCCATCATACGACGATAGCGCGCAATGGTATCGGCTTCGGTGATTTCCCAACCAAAACCAATGTGCGGCTCCGCGTTCACGTAGGGGAGAGTGGTGGTGATATAAAAACGGCTCATACCAGGCAAGTATAACATGAGGAATAAAACGATCAGAGAACGTTACCGCTTGCGAAACCATCGGAATCGGGCCATTTCTTTTTCCACAACGGCAACTAATTTTTTGAACGCCTCATCAGTACTCATTTGTTCAGACACACTGGCCACCGTGGCTGCCGAAACTTTGAGTTCTTTTTGGATCTGGGTATAGGAAAACTCGTTTTCGAGCATGCGGGCAATCCGCAAACGCTTTTCCACGTATTCAAGTTCTTTTTCAGTCAAAATTGTGGCGAGTAAAGCGTAGGCACCTTTCCCGTTCTGCCGCGAAAGAACGGCTGCCAATGCTTTGGTCATCGAGTTGTCTTGAGGTGTACTGCCCATGCCGCCAGTATAGCATGCAAATATCTTGACTTTCCCCAGGAGAGGAGGACAATATGGGACAAAGAGAAAGAGGGTTGTATGGCAGAAGTGCTTTCACCAGAAAACATGGGTCAACAAGATTCATCATTCTGGAGCTTTTGGCAAAGAATCTTCAGGACCCTGACTTTCCAGCAAACAAGCCAAGAATTGTTCCCAGATGGACATCTAGACCGCGGCACACGTCATCATGAAATCTTGAATGAAGCAATGCCAGACGGCCGAATTCCATCTTCAGCCTCATCCCGCCGCTCCCTTCGCTAACCCTCACAGCCTGCTATACTGATCTCCATCATGTCTAGCGAACTGCTCATTCTCGTCCTCATTAATATTATTGGTCTGGCTGCTGTTGGATTTTTCTTGGCCTCGCGCCTCAAGCCGCAGGCACCCAACGAAGAACAGGAACGCCTCAAGCTCAAAGGCCTCGTAAACGAAGTCTTTGGTGAAGTCAGCACTCACGTGACCGAACAGAGCAAACAGGTTTTCCGCGGTGAACAGGAAATGATTGCTAAGGAGCTGCAATCAAAACACAGTGAAATAGAAAAAGTTGTCAGCGAGTTGCGTCGCGAACTCAAAGATCGCCAACGCGATATTCAGGAGCTCGAACAAGAACGAAACAAACAGTTCTCTGAGGTCGCCACACACATTCGCGAACACCAAAAAATCACGGAAAAACTGAGCGAAGACACGCAAAAACTGCGCAACATTCTCTCCAACAACCAGCAACGCGGCCAATGGGGCGAGTATATTCTGGACGATATTTTGCGCTCGGCCGGTTTAGTCGAAAACGTCCACTACAGCAAACAAACCACCTTCGCCACGAGCAACGTTAAGCCCGACGTTACTTTGCTTTTGCCAAACAATCGCAGCGTGGCCATTGATGTCAAATTTCCATACAGCGCCGTCTACAAAATGGCGGATGCTGAGACTACACAACAAAAAGTCGCGGCCAAAAAAGAGTTCGTCCAAGACGTCAAAGCCAAAGTCAAACAAATCGTCGATCGCGGCTACATCAGCCCAGAAGAAGGCACGCTGGACTACGCTATTCTTTTTGTGCCCAACGAGATGCTCTTTTCCTTTATTAACCAGCAAGCTCCAGAAGTTATTGATTTAGCCTTGCAACAAAAGGTGATGATCGTTTCGCCGTTTACTTTCTTAATTGTGGCGCGGACCGTTATTGAGAGCTACCGCAACTTTATGATCGAAAATAATTTGCGCGATATTATCCGCTTTATTGGTGATTTTGTCGACGAATGGGGACGCTTCGAAAAAGAGTTTACCAAATTTGATGATCAGATAAGTCGCATGCGCAAAGCGTATGATCAGATTGCTTCGACCCGCTACAACCGCATGCAGTTACGAATCAACCGGATTGAAGAATATCGTCACGGGATGTTGGAAGAAGGGGAGAGCCCCAAGGCACTCAAGGAGTGAGGAGACACCCCTAGGCCTATAACAATAATATTTCCTGGGAATTTAGTTTTTCTATAGGATTATTCAAACAAATGAAGT
>JAJOJK010000008.1 GCA_021208605.1 Candidatus Woesebacteria bacterium
GTTCTCGGCGAGTGTGAAGGACTCAGTGGCAGTGTAGAGCACTTTTTCTTCATCAGGTGAGAAGTAGACATTCACCGCACTTTGGGTGGCAATTTGCTGTATTTCAGCCGGAAAGACGGCCAAACGTTCGCGGTCGCGGAGGTACATTTCTTCTTCCCATTGGCTCAGAATAGTATTGAGCTGGAAGCTAATATCTGTGAGTTCATTGAGGTCGTTTAAACGAGACGGGTCGAGTAATACGGCTTTGTATGGAGAGATAAGAATAAGCTGTGAGCTATTTGGTGACCACAGCATCTGCGTCTCTTCTGCTGGGAAGAGCTCAGAAACTTGCGCAATTTGGCGTGAACCACGTTGGAAAGCCAGCGGATTATCTGACAATTCATGCACGTAGTACCCATTTTTGGTTTGCGCAGAAGAGGAAGCGGAGTAAAAGGCAATGCGTTGGCCATCTGGAGAAGGAGCTAAATGTTCAGCGCCAGAAAAAGTAAGCGGTGAGAGACTCGGTGCGGTGGGGAACAGTAAGGCATTGGCTTGGGTGACCAGTTCTTGTTCCACTTGCACGGTTTTGTTCCATGTAAAGTAGCCATCTTTTTGGATGCTGACGGTGTATTCGCCGGGATCGAGGTAGAGGGTGTCATCGGTTGCAGTGGTGAAGCGATCGTTAATAAATACGCGCGCTCCTTTTGGGGTGGAGTTCACCACCAACAAGCCGTTCCCAGCCACCAAGCGATCGCGCGAGGGGCGGTACCCCTGGGCAAAGCGGATGGCGATGAGTGTTCCTGAAACAATCGAAACTACTGCAAACAGGGTCCATAATATTCGACTACGAGCATTGGTCATAAGCGTATACAATTATACGTGATATGTTTCAAAATGTCTGGCAGTGGTGGCAATCCGATGTATTCGTTGTTCCAACCGCCACAATCACGTATGTAACTGGATCGGAAGGCGCTGTATATCGGGTGCCTACTAGGATTTTAGTGGAGATGCCCTCGTATAAAATCGTCGCTTTTGGCGATGACGCGCGCGAAGTAGAGCACGCTGGTCTCGGTGAAAGTAAAGTCATCAAACCGTTTGGAGCTCTGGAAGTGTTTGACGAAGTGGGGAGTGTCGTTTTCTTGCGATCGCTTTTCCGACTGGTACTGGGTTCGCGCTTCATTTTGAAACCCCACGTTGTGGTGAGCTTGTCGGACGAAGTATCTCCGTTTATGCAAGAAGTCTGGCAACAAGTGGCGTACTCGGCAGGCGCCCGCCAAGTGACCTCGGTGCATCCTTTGTTGGCTGTAGCCGCGGGCGCCGGCCTTCCGCACCACACCGCGCACGGATATGCCGTTGGTATTGTCGATAGCGCTGGAATTGCGTTTGGTCTGGTCGCTTTCGGACATGTGCAGTACAGTACTTGGCTAGATTGGGAAAGTATTCCTGAGGGAGACGAGTTGACTGAGCAGATTCAGGAACAGTGGCAGCGCTTTTTGTCGACCATTCCGGTAGAATTCATGACCACAATCACTTCTGAAGGGTGTGTTTTAGCCTGGGAAGAAGCGCCAGTGAATGCCGCCCATATTTTGTCACCCGCCCTGGAAACACCCATGGTGGTGGTGCCGCGGACGGTGGAAGTACTGGGGCTCCGCAGCCTGCGCGAGTAAGACGGATTAGGAATCAGAAAAAAAGAGAGACCATGACCAATCAGCACACTCAGAAAATTGCCGCACATACTGCGGAAGTATTACAGCGTATCTACACACCTGGTATGGCACAGTTTCAGCGTGATTTTTTAGACTGGGTGAACGAGAAGAAACTCGTTACCATTGCCACCCCTAATCCAGAACACATGGTGCAAAGTGCCGACGACGATGCCTTTTGGCAGGCGCTCCAGCGATTTGATGTTTTGCTGCCGGATGGTGTTGGGTTAGTGCTGGCGAACCGTTGGTGGCGCTGGCGAGGTCGCGAGCATAATTTACCTACAAAAATGCACCGTATTTCTGGCCGAGAAGCGGTGGAGTGGTGGTTGCGTCACCTCGAACAACTGCCAGAAAACCAAAAGCACAAAACACTGTTGCTAGGTGCTGGAACTGGTATCGCCGAGCAACTGGCGCGCACAGTAGATGAGACCTCAAATTGGTGTCTTGGTTTGGAAGGGTACACCAAAATATCCGATCTTTTTGCCTCGCAACCATCTGAAAAAACGCAGCAAGAACATGCGTTTGTTATGGACCTTATTCAGCAAGAAAAACCAAAAGTAGTTTTTGTGGCTTTTGGCGCGCCGCACCAAGAACGCTGGATTCAAACGTATCGCCAAGAGCTCGAAAAGAGCGGCGTAAAAGTAGCCATGGTGTGTGGCGGTGCATTTGATTATTTGGTGGGAGAGGCCAAAATGGCACCCGCTTGGATTGCGAGCCTCGGATTTGAGTGGCTCTGGCGACTCATTCTGCAACCATGGCGCTGGCGGCGGCAGCTGCGGTTGGTGGCATTTTTGCGAGGAATTTTATGGGGATAAATAAAAGAATTATTGCTCTGGATGTAACCCGTATAACGGCGCTTTTCGGTGTTATTCTTTTACATACATTGCTTGATTTTACTCTCCGAGCTGACTTTTTTAGAACTCCTGTATGGTTTCTATTGGAACCAATAATTGTTCTTTCCCGAACCGGAGTACTCCTATTTTTTTTCATCAGCGGATATTTGGTGGTGGAGAAAAATCGCTCACTCGGTGATAATTGGCGAAAATTAATCCGGCGTATTGGTATCCCATTACTCACTTTTCAAATACTATTATTGATATATAGATATTTCGCCTTCTCAACTACAAATTTGCACACTTTCTTTCTACGCGAGGTTCTTAGAATGACAACATTTTTGAATTCTCATCTTTGGTTCTTGGAAGTATTGTTTGTTTTGTATCTTTTTAATCCAGTTTGGCAACTTATATTTGCGCCACGAAATAAACGACTTGCCCAGTATATAACTGGGATTGCTTTTCTTTTTTCTCTTGTTACTACTGCGGTAAGCACTTTCCTTTCGTTTGACGCATTTACAGTTTTTACGGCATGGACAGGATTTGTGTGGATATATCTCTACGGCGCATTGGTAAAAAGAAAATGGGCTCCTCAGGTTCGTTTGCCAGTATGGGCAGGAGTGCTGTTTTTTTCTGTGTGTATGGGAATACTCGGTGATTACGTTGGTAGATTGAGTATGGCTCATGGAGTTATCAGCAATTTTTCAATCTATACAATGAATTATTTGAGCTTGAATGGAGCATTCGCTGCTTTAGCAATTTTTCACATTCTACTGAAGGTAGAGTATAAAAAGTATCTCCAGGTGCTTCCTCAGAAAATAGGATATCGTATACTCGAAAAAATGGCTGAACTTTCTTTTGGCATATATCTTATCCATCCGTTTGTCATTGGGTTACTCACTGATGGGATTGGTTTCCGTTTTGATAATTCCGAAATGAATCTGTACTTATACATTTTGATATTTGTATCCGCTGTTTTGGGAACGAGCATTCTCCTAACGATGGGTATAAAAAGACTACCTATTTTGAAGCAAAGTATTGGATTTTGGTAGAGAAATGGCAATTACTCTTCATTCACATCAATTCCCAACAACCACAACACCGCTTCCTTGCGATAGCGACGGTCGCCGCGAGAGTTAATGCGAATCGCGGGCAGTTTGCCGCGTTTGCCCCAGCGTTTGACGGTGAGGGGAGAGACGCGCAGGAGTTCGGCTACTTCGCGGACAGTCAGCAGATCGGGCAAATTGTCCAGACTGACGTCTTTCTCGTTTTTTTGTGCGGAAGCATTCGTGTTTCCTGTTGATCCGGTATCGGACTGCGCGGCCATGGGGGATTCTCCTTTGGGTTGTTTCTGTATCAGTCTGTACAAAAGAATAGCAGAGAGATTAAAAGGGAGTCAATGGGGAGGGAGTCCTTGTAAGGTTACCTTTCAATTTAATTACCTCAAGAAGGGGAGACTTAAGGTAACCTTTCTTGAGGTGGTTATCAATTAGGGTAACCTTCGAAAGCAAAAGGGTACAAAAAAGGCCGCAACCGCGGCCTTCCTTGTTGTGTGTTGTAAAGTCTTACTTGAGTTCGACTTCGGCGCCAGCTTCTTCGAGAGCAGCTTTGGCTTTTTCGGCGGTTTCCTTGTCGGCACCTTCGAGAAGGGTGACAGGAGCGTCTTCGACCAATTTCTTGGCTTCAGCCAAACCGAGGTCAGATTTGATACCGCGAACGGCTTTAATAGCAGCAATTTTGTTGCTACCACCAGATTTCAAGACAACGTCAAATTCGTCTTTCTCTTCAGCAGCTTCAGCACCACCAGCAGCAGGCATCATGCCAGCAGCCATGACTGGAGCGGCGGAAACACCGAATTCGTCTTCCAAAGCGGAAACGAGTTCAGACACTTCCATGAGAGAGAGTTCTTTAACGGCGTCCACGATTTTCTGGACTTTTTCAGACAATGTTTTTTCGTCTGCCATGTTTTCTCCTTATTTATCCAAAAGGACCATCTTTCAACGTGTAACCCGCAGGGAAGGATGGTCCTTTTCCGTATTGGGTGTGTTGAAATATTTTCTTTTGAATTGTTTTCTTTTATCTCCTGTTAGGATTCTTTTTTATTTGCTGATTTATTCAGCTTTCTTTTTGTCGGCAATAGCGTTTAGTGCGTAGACCAAGTTACGAGGACCGGCTTCGAGAACGTTACGCAAACCGTAGGCTGGGCCTTGCAGTTGGCGCAGCAACATACCAACGAGTTCTGGCTTGCTTGGCATGCTGGCGAGTTTCTCGACTTCGGCAGTGGTAATAACTTTTTCTTCAAAGTAGCCACCGCGAATTTCTGGTAAACCTTTTTCAGCGATGAAATCTTTCAAAGCTTTGAAGGCGGACACAGCGTCGTCATAAGAGAAGAGGGTTAAGAGCTGCTCTTGGAGCATTTCACCCAGGCCTTCTGGACGGTTCAAAGCAACGTCAACCAAACGGTTACGAGCAATAATAACTTCACCACCAGCTTCTTTGATTTTGGCGCGGAGTTCGTTCTGTGTTTTTACGTCCATGCCAGAATATTTGGCAAAGGCGATAGATTTAGCGCGACCGGCCTTGTCTTGCAGATCAGCGACAACAGTGACTTTTTTCTGACTTGGCATTGTATTCTCCAATTTCTTATTCTTCGTTACAGAGTGGAATCAAGATAAGCAGGGAAATCGAGGAAAGAAACTGACCGCGCGGGGTCAAAAAACAAAATATGTGTTTCCTCGGCACGATTCCGGTGCTGTCTCTGGATTCAAGAGATTTAGTATATCACAGTTTGAAAAAAAACCAACTCGGATTCTTTGGTTATGCAGCGGAACTAGCTTGAATACGCCGAGTTAGATAGGAATCAATATCTATTTTCTTGAAATTGTAGTGACCCTTCCACCAGCTATCTCCATATAATTTATTCAGCGTGTAATCGATAGATCTATACTCGTTTTTTAATTGATCATCATCATGAGATCGATCATTATCATCTTTATTAGTAACATACCGAAAAAGCATACTGATTTCTTGAAAATTCAATGTTGAAAATTTTCGGCAAATAGTTGGTATAATTCTGTGACTGATTTTCTCGAAAGAGAGGTATTTTTTTTAATTCTTCTATAAGCGGATTGAAATCTGTTTCTGGAGGCATTTTTTCCCTTTCTGCATGTATTGTTATTGTACCGCAAGTGAAATAATTAGAAATAGTTATTCCGCTTCCAAAAAACGATAGTACGCGTCAATATGGTGGCGATAGGTTTTGAGCTCCTCGGGAGGGAAGCCTCTCAGTCGTGCTTCTTTTTCGAAAGCAGCGATGAGGATTGTTTTGGGGGGAGTCATGAGTTGGCGAAGTTTGTGTTCTGAGTGGGGCAGCAGAGAAGAATGGTGCAAGATTTGCTCTAAGCGGTTGGCTTCCAGGCTGGCTTCCACCGCTCGGCGTAGGGTGTTGAGGGAATCGTAATTTTCGGCTGGATCAGAAGAGACCTGCAGAGAATCCACCTGAGTCTTCAACCGATCCTGTTTGCCTTGGGTAGCGTTCAATTTTGAAAGGAGAAATTTCCGGATTTTCTGGGATGACTGCTTGTGGCTGTCGTCTAGAATTCGAATTGGCATTGTTCAGTGCTTAGTATAGCACAGGGCAGTGGAGCAGTGGGTGAGCTGAAGATCGCTTTGTTATCTATAGTAGGAGGAGTATTTGTAAGTGTGTTGGTACGAAACCGTGGCAGCCTTGGGGAACTGCATGGGAGATTCTTCTATAAGCAGTATACACTTGGAAACCATTTCCAAGGCTTGGCGGTAGTCATTAAGAGGAGCTTTGTAGTTGTTTACCACCCAATCTTCAGCAGAGTTAGCTTTCCAGTCTATATTGTTTCGCAAACCGTTCTGAACTGTTTTAAGCGTTCTGATCAACGGAAGAATATGTGTTTTCTCGTACTTTGGAAAGTCGTAAAAAGAAACCGCTGAAGCCGCTTGGATATGCGCTCGGATTTGCTCCATAATCAACAGGGTGAGCTGCACCGCAGTTGGAGCGGCTGGAATAGACTCCCAATCCTCTGGTTTGAGGAACCACGAAAGCATTCCCGGATTCGCGGCGGCGTAGGCCTCACCATTAACCCAAGGATAGGGAGTTCGGAGTGGTTGCATGCATCTTGTCCTGCGGTAGTAAAGAGTATGAATACCATCGCTGAATTGTGGCGTAGGCGTATACAGCATCATCGCGCTAAAGCTGGCGACTGCCCGAGTGAGTGGATGATCGGTGATTTGGTTATTGGAGTCTCTGGAGTTGCTGTAGTTGCTGATTTGCCAGAGGAAACATTTGTTATAGAGTTCCTGTAATGTCTCTTCGAGAAAGACTATCATCTGTTTTTTTTCTTTGTTGTCTCCCAGCCGAATGGGAACTTTTTCCAACACTTTTTCGACAATTTGCGTGAACAGTTGTTCGGCCTGTGGTAAAAATTCTTGTTCAGAAGGTTCCAGTTTTTTAACCTGCTCAGAGATGTCAGCAATCTCTGCTGGCGGTTCGTAGACTTCCACTGGTGGAAGGGAAGCGATTTCAGTTTGTTTTTTTCTTCTAAAAGGCCACATTTCGAAAGTATACACCATACTTGCGAAAAGAGCAGCTGTAGCTGCTCTTTTCGACAAATTTGACAAAATTGTTGTCTAAAATAGGATGGCCGGTGATTACAAACTGACTTTTACTCCAGGACCCATGGTCGGAGCGATGGTGAGTTTGAGCACGGAACCTGACTGAGTTGCCGCAGCCAGGATCGCAGCCAAGTTTTCGGCAATTTCTTGCGTTGGTTGGCTGGTTTTTCCAATCGTGACGTGCACGAGAGGAGCCTTGCGCTCAGAACGCAGGGTCATGCTGCCGCCTTCCAGAGCCGCTTTCTTGGCTTCTGGATCGGTGGTGATGGTGCCGGTTTTTGGATTTGGCATCAAGCCTTTTGGACCGAGCACGCGAGCGTACTTCGCGACTTTCTTCATCATGTCTGGAGTGGCAATGAGAATGTCGTAGTCGAAGTTACCAGCGTCGAATTCAGCTAGCAAAGCGTCATCGATAATACCAACGCGCACTTTTTTACCAGCGGCGTGAGGCATTTTGACATCGGTTGGCTTGAGTTCTTTTTTCATGTTGATGTGCGCGGTAATCGTGCCGTCAAAAGCAGAGTAGGAAGTGCGTTTGACGAGTTCGATCGCGTCTTCAACAGAGTAGAACTGAGTGCGGTCGACCATGCTGCGAGCTTGGACATACTTGGCACTGCGTTCGCGCTTCACCTTGGTAGGTTCAGCGGCAGGAGCTTCGGCGTTCTCTTCAGCGGAGTCGCCCGACAAAGAAGCTTCGCCAGCGGCTTCGACTTCAGCCTGCTCTTGAGAAGCACGACGAGACTTACCGGTATCCATGGCCATTTTGGCGGCCAATTCTTCTGGATCAATGTTGAGTACTGTGTTGTTATCTGCCATGTGTCTCCTTATTCCGTCTTTACACCCATGCTGCGAGCCGTACCGCGCACCATTTGCATGGCGGCTTCGACGGTGGTGGCATTGGTGTCACTCATTTTTTCTTCAGCGATTGTACGGATTTGGTCTTCGGTCAAAGTGCCTTTAACTTCCGTCTTGACGTTGCTCGCACCTTTTTGCATGCCGAGTTCTTTCATGATCATGGCTGCCATAGGAGCTTTTTTGAGTTCAAATTTGAATGAACTGTCTTCAAAAACGGTGACTTCCGCTGGAATGACTTCACCACGACGGTCTTGGGTAGCGTCGTTATATTGTTTACAAAATTCCATAATGTTAATACCGGCTTGACCCAAGATAGGACCAACTGGAGGGGCCGGGTTGGCCGCACCACCACGCAGGTTTAACTTCAGGACTGTTTTGACTTTTTTAGCCATCTGTTCCTTTCAGATACCTTATATATCAATATTTTTTACACTTATCAGAGAAAACGAGAAATTGCTAAAATAGCTTTTGCAGCCATAAAAAGTAAATATTTCGCGTTTCCGCTGCTTCTTCTCGGGAGCGTTCTAATGGTAGCTCGTCGAGTGAAGTAGAGGGTTATTATAGCATATATTCGTATTTTTGCGTCAGAAAGTTTATAATGGTAGAAACGTAAAAGAGTATTTGAAATAAAGGGAAATATGGCACATATGCACTTCGAAGAATTAATCTATTTATTTGCAGAGAGAGCAGAGTCAGTTTTTGAAGCCGCTCGACAAGCAGAGCAAGCTGTATTTCCATTAATAAAAGCGCAAAAAAATAGCGAAAGATTTGATCGAGAAGAATTGGTTCGAAGGAGTCGAGATGTTGTTCTGACGCATCTATCAGCGGCTCATCATTCGCAAAGTATTGCCACCGCCTTGCCATATATAACTCGAGTGTACTCTACAATCACGAGTGCGTATCCAATTGGAGAGACCGCCAATGTACGGGCTCGTACCTGGGAAAATGTGTATGAGGAAGAAACGAGTCAGGTTTTATACCAAGATTTCAGTCAATTTTTGGACATAATTATTCCGTTAGTTTCGGTGATGAGTCCACATCATAATTTGGCCGAGAGCGATCAATCGGTAGAACTCGTATCTGCGTTGCAAGAAATGCGTAAAAAAGTTGAAATTCTTCGGTCAGAAGTGAAAGAAAAAGAAGATAAGAAGAAGTCCCAAGCGTTAGGAACAATTCGTGGAGGAAGCTGGGGGGAGAGTGGAGTCTCACATGCTGAGGAAACTATATCCAGTCGTGACGTGCGGGGAGTCTACCTTGAGTCAGTGAGAGAATTTGGTGATGATTATGAGTATTTGACACAAGCTCACTCGGCGGCATTCCTGCGAGAAATGGCGGCCGGGAATAGAGTCGAAGCAATAATTGCTCTCTACCAAGCCCTAAAAAACCGCGGAAAACGAGTACAACAACGGGTTTCATCGGCTATGAATTCTGTGGAGGACGCGTCTCGCACTCGTCATTGGGTGCAGGAATTGGAGAAGGATGCCTTGCGCCAGAAAACACATTTTCCAGATATAGTTACTCTGCGTCTTATTCCGATGCAGTGGAAGACTTTGGCGTATGGACATAACAAGCTTCTGTTGTTGCATGATCAGGAATTTGTGCGATAGCGTAGAGCAGTATTGTGTATGATGGTTCTATGCCAGCACGCATCCCTGATACCGAACGCCAACAAATATTAGCAAGACTCCAGAGTGAAATTACGTATGATCGATTGATTGATGATCCGGTTGTTCGGGAAATCCAGCAATTATCTGAAGATCATTGGCGCAAATATCGTTGCAACTCGATGGAAAAGATGAGAGTTCGCTGTACGATTTCTTTTTCGGAGAAGGAAACGATGATCTTAAAGATGGAATGGTTATTCCTTTTCTGATTCACTCGTATCCTGATATAGTAGTGAAAATTCTGGATTCCTATACTATTAATCTCAATCAAGATGAGTGGAACACGTTACTGGCATTTTATACTCCTGAATACCAATCAAGCCGCCTCAATATGTGGTTTGATATTTCGGTGCGGAAGTTGGTTGGTTTGTATGAAACTATTACTGCTTCGGCGAATAGAGTGCGTTCTTTACAAGAGCATGACTATGTATTAAATGAGTTTCGTCGGGATTTAGTGAATATTCGCGGATACCTTAAAACGGCTCAAATACATCTTGATAGAGGCATGACAATGTCGCGCGAAATAGCGAAAGCACGCGCTGGAATCCAACAACTCACGCAAGATATGCAGGAATTTGTGGCGGAAAAACTATAATTTTTTAAGAAATTTACAACTTACTCACCTGCAAGAAATCCAGTTCCACTGGCGTCTCGCGACCAAAGATGGAGACCAGGACGGTAACTTTGCCTTTGTCTTCGTCGATGCTGTCGACGGTGCCGATAAAGTCGTTGAAAGGACCATCCACGATGCGGACAGCTTCGCCAACAGTGAAGTTTGCCTTGTAGGTGGTCACGCCCTGAGACATGAATTTCTTAATCGCTTCAACTTCGTGCTTTGGAAGTGGAGAAGGCTGGTTGCCAACGCCCACAAATCCGGTCACACCTTGGGTGGTGCGGACACAGAGCCAAGCTTCGTCGGTGAGGTTCATGCGAACCATAATGTAGCCTGGGAAGATCTTTTCGCGAACTTGTTGCTTGTTGCCGCGACGAATTTGGATTTTTTCTTGGGTAGGAATTAAGACTTCGTAGATTTCGCCGGTCAAGTTCATGGTTTCGGCACGTTGCTTGAGGGTTTCGGCAATACGATTTTCGTGGCCAGAGTAGGTATGCAAAACGTACCACTTGGCTTTGCGTTGCTTGGCTGGATCATCGCTGATGTCGCCAATAATGACGTGGCTCGGATTGGACTGTGTAACTTCTTGCACCTCTGGAGGAGTGACCTCGTCTTGGGTGTCATTCACGGTTATATTTTGTTTTGCGTTGTCTGCCATATATATCCAAAAGGTCTGTCTTTCAACGTGTAACCCATCGGGAAGGACAGTCCTTTTCCCGCCTGGGTTTGTTTGTTGTGAGTTCCTTTTCCTCTATATTTTCGTTTTTTTCTCAGTTTTTATCCCAGTAACACCTGGGTCATGCGGGTGAAGATGAAGTCGATCGCCCCGACAAAAACGGTAGCGATGGCGACGATGATCACCACGGCGACAGTCAGTTGGCGTGTTTCTTGCCACTCTGGCCAGTCGATTTTATGAAACTCTTCAATTACCCCTCGAGGATAGTCCTTTACAGCCGAGAGAAATGTGGAGAGATTCATCGAAGCGTTAGTATACCATATTTATTTTGGCGGTGTTGAGGAAAGAGGCATATTGGGGAACGAGAAATAGAGAAGCCGTTTCTTACAGTCGAAGGGCACAATCTGCTATACTGACTGCGTACAAAGTATGAGCCGTGCCCAATACTCGGCTTTTTGCTTTCACTGAGTGCTGGAACACTTCCGGCACTGACAAAAAACATATAAAGGTGCGAACTATGTCGAAAACGATTCGCAAAGCAATTATTCCCGCCGCCGGTTTCGGTACGCGGTTTCTCCCGCAAACGAAGGCCATGCCGAAAGAAATGCTGCCGATTGTCGATAAGCCAGTAATCCAAATTATTGTGGAAGAACTCGTGGAAGCGGGCATTACCGAGATCGTCATCGTGACTGGGTACCACAAGCGCAGTATTGAAGATCATTTTGACAACAACTACGAGCTGGAAGCCCAGCTGCAAAAACCGGGCAAAGAAGAGCTGTTGGACGAAGTCAAACGCATTAGCAACATGGCGAATTTCTACTACCTGCGCCAAAAGGGTCCCAAGGGAAATGCCACACCAATCCTGAACGCCCGCGAAATTATGGGTGATGATCCTTTTGTGGTGCTTTGGGGTGACGACTTTATTAAAGCCAATCCAAAGTCTCGTGTGCAGCAACTGATTGAAGCCTACGACAAATATGGTACGACCATTTTGGGTGGTATCACCGCCAAAAAAGAAGAAGACTACGATCGCTACGGCTTTGCCGCCGGTGAAGATATGGGTGACGGCGCCATTCGCGTTGACGACCTGATCGAAAAACCAGGCAAGGACACGGCGCCGTCTGATTTGGCAATTGTGTCTGGCCAAGTCTACAATCCTGACATTTTTGAAGCCATTGAGGAAGCGGAGCGCCGTCGCGAATCAGGCGAGTTGGTGTATATTGACGCCATCAATGTCTTGCGCGAGCAAGGTCAGCAAGTGCACGCCGTGCCGATCAAAAATGGCGTCTACTACGATTGTGGAAACATTCTGGAGTACATGAAAACCATCGTCGAACTCGGCATGGAGCACGAGAAGCTCGGTGAAGAGTTCAAGGAGTGGGTGCGTTCTTTGAATCTGGAATAGATGACAACGTAAAAACTTCGTAAGAGTTTGCGAACAGAGAAGAGGCGGGATTTTGATAAAAAATCCCGCTTTTTCGTTTCTTTTTTTGATAATCGAACAACACTTTTCCTCTGGTACAGGCTAGAAAAGCTGGTTTTTGAGTGGTATAGTAATTCTGGCCCGTCAAAGCGTGTTGGGAATTTAATTCCTCGATACTTTACATACGGGAGGAGCCGTACTTTCTGCTCGTGGGCAGAGGTCGTCCACCCACTCTGGATTACTCCAGGGGAAACGCACCGACACGTTGACGGGATCCACAGAGGGTCGGACCTCTTGGTTGATGAGTAGCGCTGGGAAAGTGCCTCGTCGATCGAGAGGTCCGACCCTTTTTCATGGCAAGGTACTGGAGTGCGGCCAGGGAAGAGAAATTCTTCTACCGTCGTGGTCAGACTCTGGTATAATCGTCGTCATCACTTGCCTCCATAGCTCAGTGGTAGAGCGCATTCTTGGTAAGAATGAGGCCCTGGGTTCAATTCCCAGTGGAGGCTCTGTTTCTTTGCAAAAAAAGCCGGTGTGCGCCGGGAGCCCTGGCTTCCACATATGGTGTGTACCATATGTTCCAACCATCCCTAAGCACACCAACTTTTTTTGCAAAGAAACTGTAGTTAACACCACCCCTAAGCGATATACATCAGCTAGGTTTTCCGTTCGAAGGGAATCATTTTTCCAGCCATCCCTAAGCACACCAACTTTTTTTGCAAAGAAACTGTTTGGCAGGGTTTCCTTTTTTTATTTCAATTTGTGACTCTCTTGTTTAGTGTTTTTTTGCTATGCTAGATGCATATGGCGGCATCATCTCGAAAACAAAAGTCGGTGAAGAAGAGCAAAACAGTTGCGGCGGCACCACTGCAGAATGTGTCTTTGACGGAAGCACGCCGCATATTGCAGAATTCTTACACCATGCATCTTATTTTGTTGGTGATTATGACCGCGTTAGCGGCTTTTTTATTAGTTGTGGTGGTGAAGCAGCAGTACACGATCGATAGTCTTGACTTTCAGCTCCGATTTATCCGGAAACGGTACGAGTACACGAAAGATTGGAATGGTGAGTTGCTCGAGTCTCGCAGCGCGGGAGAAGAAGCAGACACCACCGAAGATGGCTTTCCTTTTGCCCCTGAGAAGCAAGAAATTTCTGAATAACTTTTATTTTTTTTTGACTTTACAGCAGTGGATTTACTCTCATGAGAAAGAAGAGTATTCCTTCGACCAGGCCGATAACCGGGCCAATCAAGTAGCTCACCGCTGATGTTCCTCCGGCGACTGGGAAGACGAGTAAAAGAAGTACCCAGATTCCATACTGTTCGAGCGCGGCGTCGTACTCGCGGGCGAGTTCGCGCGGCAACAGTCCGGAGAGGATTTTTCCACCGTCCAGCGGGTGGATAGGGACTAAGTTGAAGATGGCGAGCATGATATTGACGGAAATAATTACTTGAATAAGCGCCAGTGGAATGGGCAGAAGCGGAGCGATCAAAGCGAGGAGAGTCGCCAAAAGAATATTCGAGAGAGGGCCCGCACCAGCAATCAGAAGCGTGTCGCGGCGGTGATTATCGAGGTTATACGGATCAAATACCACTGGTTTCCCCCAACCGAAACCAAAGAAGAGTAGCGCTAACGTGCCGACCGGATCAAGATGCGCCAGAGGATTGAGCGTGACACGATCTTGCAAGCGTGGAGTTGGGTCGCCGAGCCGATCAGCCATCCAGGCGTGTGCAAATTCGTGGAGAGTGATCGAGATGACCAGTGCCAGCGCGAGGGTAATAAAAGCGAGGGGGCTGCTGAGGAGGAGTGAAATCATATCTGCCTATTTTAGCATTTTCGTGTTTGCGCATCTCGTGGTATACTATCTCCTCGATTGAACTACGCATTTTGCGGGTTCAAAAACTGGAGGAATGAAATCATGCCACAAACATATAGCTTAGTCAAAAAAAATAGCAAAGCCCATCAGGATGCTTTGACTTCTCGTTTTGTCCAAAACCGCGACATTTTCGCTGTGGGTGAGGCACATGTTTTGATTCCTCACACTCGTGAAGCCAACTTTGGACACAACGTTTCTCACGCTAAGAACCGTACCAATCGTTTATTCCGTCCTAACCTGCGCACTATGACGCTGGATGTTGAGGGCGAAAAGAAGTCTTTCAGCATAACGAATCGTGATGCTCGTACGTATAAGAAGATTATGGCTTCTTACGTGCAGGAATAATTTTTTCCTATTCCGCTCGGTTTCTCCTCATTTTTATTTTCCTCAAGAAGGAGAATCCTAGGGTACACCTTCTTGAGGTGTTTATGAAACAGGAGAAACCCAGTTTATTTTTTAATCTGCCGAAACACAAACGGCACATGAATCAAAAATACCGGACCGCCGACCAAAATCATCGCCAGAGCGGTGGCATAGGTGCGTTTGCGGTTTTCGAGTTCGTAGTCAATTTTTGAGTCCTCTTCGAGCCATCGTTGGTAGTCTTGTTCCCATTGATCGAGGAGCTGTTGTTCTTCAACCGTGAGTCCTTCGGCATCGCTGACGGTTTTTTGCAGTACGTAGGGCACTGGTGGGGCAGAAGTACGTGGCTGGAGCGGAAAGACGTACTGGCTCAGGAGTGCATTGAGGCCAACAGAGCTCCCGATAATTAAAATGACCAGACCAACAAGACTGGCCAACACAAAATAGAGCTGGATCCACATGGGTGTGGTGGTTTCTTTGTCTGAAGAGGATTTTTTGCTGGGCATGATTCCAGTTTACTGGATTTGTTTCACTTTTTCACCGTCGTATTGCCAGCGAGTAATGCGGAGGAGTTCGGAGTTGGGGTCGATCTCGACACCGAGAATTTTGCGACGCACGTTTTGCCGACCCCTATATTCTGGCTCGAGAGTCCATACGCTTGGCCACGGGTCAAAGGCGCGGACGGCGCGATCGATTAACGTGCTAGCAGAAAGAGATTGATTTTCTAAAACGGTTTGCAGCGCTGAGCCGAGTTGTGAGCGCCAATTTTCGAGTATGGTGGCGTGTGGGTCTGTTTGAGCGGCGGCCAGCATTTCAAAGGGAATGAAGCCGTCCTGTTTGCTGAATCGATCGGCTGTAGGCGTGGGAGATTGTGTGGGTTGCGGTTGTTCTTGGTCGCGTTGGTAGGTGAGGAGTGTGGCGGGTAGCGTTTCTTCGGCAATGTGGAAACCAACGTCGTAATACGTAGCTTGGGTGGCGCGAGGATCAACGGCAAAAGGAATTTGACGAATGATGGGCCCGGTATCCAAACCAGCATCCATGCGCATGATGGTCACGGCGGACTCAGTTTCGCCCAAAAGCAGAACGTACTGGCCAGGGGAACTGCCGCGATATTTTGGCAGTTCGGAAGGGTGGATGTTGACGGCGGCTTGATTCGGTAAGTCAAGGAGCCACTGTGGAATTAGGTAGCCAAAGTCGACTACCAGCAAAAAGTCGATCGGAAGTTCGGCTTGGCGTGATTCGAGTTGGTCGCGCACTTCTCGCAAGGATTTTTCAACATGTATAACCGGAATAGAGTGTTTGTGCGCCCAGGTTTCAAGTTCAGATGGCGTGATGTCCTGATGTCGGCCCACAGGACGTGGTGGTGGTGTGACCACCCAGGCGATCTCAAAATTTCCATTTTGGTGTAAGGATTCGGCGCAGCGAACAGTGTTGGCGGTGGTGCCACAGATACCAATGATTTTTTTTGGTGATTTTGTTGATGGAGTCGACATGTGACCTGTATTGTAGCGCGCTTAGTAGACGCGAATGAAATCGAGATCTTTCACCGGGAAAAGATCGCCATGATCTTCGCGGTAGAGCGGTTGGCCTTGTTCAAGGATGTAGTCGGTGAATAAAACGCCATTCAGGTGGTCAAGTTCGTGCTGAATGACCCGTGCCGGGAAATCAAAAAAGGTCTCGGTGTGCCAGTCGGTGAGTTGGCCATCGGTGGTCATCTCCTGCCAGGTGAGTGTGACCCATTCGGGTCGCTTTACTGGACCATACAAAAAAGGAATGGAGAGGCAGCCTTCAAGATCGGGATTGCGCGGGTTGGTGCCGACGACTTGTTTGTCGGCGACATCAGTAATGCGGGGATTGAGGTAGAGGCGAATTTGCAGGCGGTCGGTATGGGGATTTTCCAGCTGTGTGGTGAAAGCACGATATGGTTTGTCGATCTGTGGCGCAGCCAGACCCACGCCAGGAGGATTGTTGGTGTGCTGCAGCGTGTACTGCAAAGTTTCCAAGTACTGTTTCACCTTGGCGTCGATGGCGGTAATGGGATCGGAAACGGTTCGAAGCGCTTTGTGAGGCGCGCGAACGATATCTGCAGATTTCATGGAAGTATTATACCGTGGATTTCCAGAGGGGTTAGTTGGCTTGGTCGGTGGCTGAGTCTGAGGTTTCGGGAGATGGCGTGGCAGCTGGCGCAATTTCCGCACTCATGGTGGCGGTGAGGGCGTTGAGTTTTTCGGTGGCGGTTGGGGCAGTCGGGTTTAAGTTTTCTAAGATATAGCGATATTGCTCGGCAGCGGCAGCGTAGTCTTGTTGACGCTCGAGGAAGTCGGCATAGCTGTTACGGGCGTCTTCGTAGTCTGGTTTGAGGGCGAGGGTGTCTTGGTAGGCTTCTCGCGCTTGGTCTGTTTCCTGCAGGGCATCGAGGACCAGTGCAATGTTGTAGAGGAGTTTGACATCGGTGGGGGCGAGTTCACGTCCGCGGTGGAGTGATTCGAGCGCTTGGACGTAGTAGCGCTGGTCAATGGTGGCTAGCATGATGAAAACACGGGCGCGATTTTTCCAGAAATTAACGTGGACCGGATTGAGTTGTACGGCGCGATTCGAGGCATTCACGGCCTCATCAGCCAGCTGCGCTGCGGTGGTGGCGTCTTGCGAGTAGGTGCCGGCGGCGAGTCGAGCGAGAGTGACGGCTTGTTGGTCGACAAAAGTTGGTTCGAGCGGTGCTTTTTTGACTAAGTCAGTAATGGTGACGTAGGCAGAGTAGCCTTGGCCTTGGGCGAGATAGGCCTTGCTGGTGGCAAGTTGCACATCGTGGCGCCACATTCCCCAAATTCTCATTAGCAAGAATAGGGCTGTTATACCGACGCCCAAAAGTGCCCAGCTGCGCTTGTCCCAGGTGAACTCCTGATTTTTTGCTGCATTCGAAGTGAGTCTTTTTGTTTTATGTGCTGAGGATTTTTTCTGTGTGACGTAGGTGGATTTGTGTTTTTTTGTTTCTTTTTTGTGCGTTTTGGATGGTGTACTGGTTGCGTTGAGTGAGTTTTGTTTTTCGGGTGGAGTAGCGGGTTGGCGCAGGATTTCCCACCAAGCTTTGTAGAGAAAGAACAGTGCTCCCACAACCACAGTCGAAAAACCAAAGAAATTGGAGATGGCGAGTCCGCCATATCCGGCTAGGAGGGCGAGGAAAAAGATAAGTGGTAAATCAGTGACTGAATCGGACTGAATATTGCCAGAGGATGTGAGGTCAGTGGCGTCTTCACCGGACAATGTCCAGATATCTCGGAGCACGGCGAAAATGAATACTCCCATCAAGAGGAGCGTGGCCCCAAAACCGATGATTCCGGTCGTAGCGAGAATATTGAGAAATTCATTGTGGGCCCGGTTATAGAGAAAGTCCCACTCGGAAACTTGATTGTGTTCGAGCGGGCGATCTTGGTAGTAGCTGTACGCAAACGTGTCCAATCCGGAACCAAACAGTGGGTAGCGTTGCCAGACTCGCACCGCACCCTCCCAGACGATGCGGCGAATAGCGCCGGAGTCTGTGCCGCCATTTTCGAGCACGGTGCCTGTTGTCGGCGCAGGTGTGGTGGTAGGAGCTGTAGAAGGAGTTGTTTCACTCACTTCTGCGTTGGTCGGCACAATTCGTTGAATGAGTTCCCCTACAGAGGGAGTAAACGGTGAACCAAGGATGCCAATGCTGAGTACGATAGCTGTCAAACTGCCGGTGAGGACAGGAAAGAGTGACTGTTTCCAATGGGCAAGAGAAGCTTGGTGGCGTTTTCTCCACCAAATGAACATGATGCTCACGAACAGGAAGCCGATTTCTGCAGCCAAGCCCAAAAATCCTGATCGCGAACGAGTGTAGAGGAGCGTAATCGTTCCCAGAATGAGCGCGCTCGCTCCGAGTGTGATATCGGCTAGCGCAACGGTTGGAAGCGAAGTGGCGTTGGACGTTTTGGTGTGAATGAGCGTATCAGTTTTTTTCTTGCTGGTGGCGCCATGCTTGCCAGGCTCCTGCCAGATACCACCAGGCAAGTGGCAGCATCATCAGAATGTATGCCGCTAACCAATTGGGTTGACCAAACGTGGCAAAGACACGGGTTTGGACATCTTGCACCCAACACCCCACAGAGAACTCACCGGTAATCAAAATACAGCTGGGGGAAACACCAAAGTGTTCAGGAATGGCATAGAGGGAGACACCGATGGTGGCAACTAAACTGGTCCGAATCAAAGCGCGAAGTTCTTCGTGTCGCACCGTATTGATGAACGCAAAAAACAAGCTGATGTAGGTCAGTGTAGAAAGGAGTCCTCCATGGAACCGTGAGTAGTAACCAAAAATACTGGTGTGTGGATGGACAGAAAAAGCCGTCGCGAGTAAGTGACTAGCGGCATACGCCATGATGGGCCAGAAGAGAATCGTGGACTGCCAGATGATTTCTTTTTTCCAAATCATGCGCGCAATCCAGAGTGTTGTCACTATGACCGCGATGGCATACGTAAAGATCATTTTGTTGAACTCAAAGAGCTCATCATTTACAGCGGTAAACACGAACGGCACGACCAAAAGCCAGAAGTGGAAGAGCCAGAGAGTTGCTTTGCGTAGGTAGGTGTCAATCATAGGAACGATAGCGCCAGAGTATCAGATTCAACAATCGAGTACAATGGAAAGGTATGCCATTGTTTGGAATGCCGACTGTTCGCTTGTCTTTGGGTGGTGCCTTTTTCCGCTTGTGGGCGGATGGGCATGGTTTGCTTACTGAATTACCAAGTTGCGTGATTCGCAATCGTGATACGGGGGCTCTTGTTGCCTTCGGAGAAGAGGCCCAATCCATGGAAGGCCGGGTGCCCGAGCACCTAGAATTTGTGCGACCATTTGCTGAAGACGCTTTGTACGATCGAGCTTTGTTTCGAGCATTGGTCGAGCACATAGTGCTCTCGAATCAACAGTCACTGTCACCATGGCAGCGCGTCGCCGATTTTTCTCGTTACCATATAGCCGTGCCACCTACCGTGCCGGCGCTCCACAAGACCTGGCTGCAGCGAACCCTTCGTGAGGCTGGGCTGTGGCAGTGGCAGCCGTATGATCCTTTCTTATCGGTAGCCCAACGAGTGACGCAGCGTTCGCGTTCCGCCCAAGTAGTGGGTGTACTTGATGTGGGTTTTTCTGCCGTGCGAGCAGCATTGTATGTTGGCGACGAAGTGGTTGCGGCTCAGCGCAGCTCGCAGCTTTCACTGCGAAATTTTTGTCAGCAACTCACGCAAGAGGAACAGAAACGACACCAAATCCAGTTTTCACCGAGCATTTTGTACGATCAGCAGTGGTTTGTTCAGCATGTGGGGTATAACGAAACGCAACAACGTGCCGTGACAGCGCCCGTACACAAAGATACCTTCACGGCAGTGCAAAAACGCTACACGAATCAGCTGCACCAATTCTTAGTTGGTGTTATGAATACGACCGCGCCCGATATTCAAGCCAGCATGCAGTACCACGGTTGGACGGTGATTGGGGGTGGGGCAACCATTCCAGGTGTTTTGGATGCCTTTTCTGCTGCCGATGGAGTTCCTATAAAAATGTACAAGCATACGCGGTATGCCGATGTTCGGTTGGAGTAATCAGCGTTCTGAGAAAGCGCTTCGTTCACGCGAGGTGTCGTTTTCGCGCTCGTGGAGCGTAATTGTTTTAGCAGCTCTCTTTATCCTTCTGTGGGAGCAGGCCGGCACCGCGAATCAGCTCCGCCAAGCTGCGCAAATCGTGACGCAGCCGAGCATTGAGGTCGCGCTTCGGGTGAGAAGTTTCGTGCAAGGTGTGCAAACGTGGTGGCAATTCACGAGTAATGGAGCAGAACACATTACTCGTTTAGAAGAGGAAGTGCAGCAGTTGTATTTCGATCGGACTCGGGTACAAGTGTTAGAAGCAGAAAATGCGGCCTTGCGCGAAGAACTTGATCAGCCACTTCGTGACGATCGTGGTTTGGCCCAGTGGTATGGAAGTGACCAGCAGTGGTTTATCGATATTGGGTGTCAGTCAGGTGTGCAGCCAGGCAATTTAGTTTCTTACGAAAATGCCTTTGTCGGAATTGTCGAGCGTGCGTATCCATCGTATAGCGAAGTGCGAACTTGGGACGATCCCGATTGGCGCTTGGCGGTGAAAGTCGGCACAGCCTCGGCATATGGCGTCTTTTCTGTTGCGCGTAGTTTGCCAGAGGTCGAAGAAGTGACCGGCGCAGCTGCCAACCCGACACTGCTGCAAGATGCACTCGTCGTCACGGCTGGACAGCAGTATGTGTCACCGAATTATGTTGTCGGGAAAGTTCAGGAAGTCATTGCTGAAGAGGGATTTGGAACCGTGCGTTTAGTTGTCGATCCCGTTATTGATTTGCGAAAATTACAGTTTGTACGCGTAGTAAAAAAGAGTGAGGACGTATGTCAGGAGCAAAACAGCCTCGAAACTGGCGCCAGGTAATTGCCAATGTATCGTTGATCGCACTGGCCGCCATAATTGCCCCGCTAAGTACTTGGTGGGCACTGCCGGTGTTTTTTTGGCTGGTAGGTCGCTTGTTGGTGCAACGATTACGCGGGTTTTGGCTTTTCGTGTTAGTAATTCTTGTATCGTTGCAGGTTGCGGTGGTGTGGTCACTGTGGGTAGGCGTGTCACTTTTGGGGGTGGCGGGCGTGTTTTGGAGTTGGGAGTGGATCATTCGAGTGCGGCAGTACGTCTGGCGGTGGCTGTTGGAAATCGGACATGGCTTGGTGGCAATTACCGTAATGTTAGGAGGAATGAGCCAATTTTCAGTGGAGAAAATGTTACTCAACATCTTAATACTGTTGGTTGGAATTGCGGTCCTGATCAGTATTGAACAAAGGTATGAATAAATAATGCAGAAGAAATCGATAGTTTCACCACGAGAAAGTGCTTTGCGGCGGGCTCCGTGGATTTTGGGTGCGTGCGCGTTCGTATTTTGGGTGGTGATGGTCGGTCGCGTATTTTGGTTGCAGGTGTGGAAGTCGGTGGAGTGGAGTGCTTTGGCGGAGCGGAATCGCACTGTGCGAGTTGTGCAGCGTGCTCCACGCGGTTTGATTACGGATCGATACGGAAAAACGCTTGCTGGCAATACGGTGCTCTACACGCAAGTGGTGACATCAGGAAGTGAACTCACAGAGCGTATCCTTTCTGAGCAAGAAGCGAGTGTTCTCATGGCTACCGCGCCCACGCAAGTGCGAAAAAGTTATGTTCGCCGGTATGCCTATGGACCGGTTTTTTCGCATTTAGTGGGCTATATTCAAAAGCCCATGTACTCGAGTGATATCGTGTTCGGTCGCTATGGAATGGAGAGAGAGTATAACGCTACCTTGGCTGGAACTGATGGGTACGTAGTGTATGAACGCAATGCACAGGGGCAAGCGCGTCGAGTATTGCGCCGCGAAGAGCCAGTGGTCGGTTCGCCTTTAGAGACGACACTAGACGCCGAACTTTCGGAAGTAGCGTTTCGCGCTTTGGGAGCCCAGCGGGGAGCCGTGTTGGTCAGTAATCCGAAAACTGGCGAAGTTTTGGCAGCGGTAACATCGCCGAGTTTTTTGCCGCTTAACTCGGAACAAGATGATCCAGTTTTGTCGGAAAACTGGTTGCCGGCGGTGGCAACAGGGAGTGTGGCTCCAGATATTTCGAGTGCTCTCGAGATGGAACATACGCCATTTCTTTTCCGACCTACCGCAGCGGTGTATCCACCTGGCTCAATCTTCAAAATTATTACTGCGTTGGCCGGCTTGGAGCGGGAAGTCATTGATGGCGATACGACTGTTTTAGATGAGGGAGTTTTAACCGTGGGCGATTTTACGTATGAAAATTGGTACTGGCGTCAGTTTGGACGAGTAGAGGGCGAGGTCGATGTAGTCAAAGCCTTGGCGCGGAGTAACGACATTTACTTTTATAAGTTGGCCGAGTGGATTGGTCCCAAAAATTTAGCTGATTTTGCGCATTTGTTTTCTTTGGGTGAGCGAACTGGTATTGGCATTGTCAGCGAGAGCACCGGCTTGATTCCTGATCCAGCCTGGAAACAACAGTATTTTGGCGAACGGTGGTTTTTGGGCAATACGTATCACATGGGAATTGGGCAGGGTGATGTCTTGGTGACGCCGATTCAGATGCAGGTGTTGATGAGCACGATTGCCTCCCGCGGGCGAAAGTGTCAGCCACAAGTGGTGCGTGACGCTGCGCAGGTGTGTCAGGAACTTTCTTTACAGCCTGAGTCATTAGGACTCGTGATCGAAGGTTTGCGCCAAGCGTGTAGTGCGGGCGGAACGGCCTATCCGTTTTTTGAAACCGAGTATGACGTGATGTGCAAAACCGGTACGGCGGAGTTCGGCGAGGAAAACGAACAGGGGTATCGGCCGACCCATGGATGGTTCACCGTGGCCTTGAGTGCTGATGGCCGCCAAGAGCCCACTTCCACCGAGTTTTTGGGAGATGTGGTTATTACGGTGTTTGTCGAGTCAGACGAGCAAAAGCGATATAAAGAAGGCTCGGGTGACGCCGCACCAATCGCGCGTGAAATTGCCGACTGGTGGTGGGAAAATCGAGCCACCCGCCCGTCGAGCGAGTCCGTTGTCCCCACCGAAACTGAATAATTTTTGTTTATTTTGCTTGCTACTGTGTAACCATGATTTGGGAAACATCGTTTCCAACCGTAACAGACCGCGTGTGCATTCGCTGGCTTTCTGAAGTGGGGCGTTTACCATGGTGCGCAATTCATCCTCTTCTTGAGTGGGGGAGTGAGCGCGAGTGGTCCGAGGTGCAAGCTGTGTTGCGGGGAGATGTGGAGGTTGAAGATTCATTGAAAGAATCTTGGGAGGCCAGTGGCTGGACGATAGTTCGACGACAACGATTTTTAGTCTGGTTGCAGCGACATGTTTCTGAGTTATCCGTTTCTGATGTAGCCGAGTGGATTGCCGCTCAGAAGGAGGTCTGGCCGTGGTACGTACCAACCGATCCAGAGTATCCCGCGCGCTGGCGAGAACTGGAAGATCCGCCCCCAGTGGTGTGGTGTTCGCAAGATTTGGCGGCTTGGCAAGCCAGGAGTTCACCGCGATCTTTGGCGGTCGTTGGCTCTCGACGACAGTCTCCCTATGGGCGTTTGGCTACGCAGGATTTTGTTCGTACCAGTGTAGAAAATTACCAGGCGACGATTGTCTCTGGTGCTGCCTATGGCGTTGATATGACCGCTCACCTAAGCTGTCTGCGCAGCGGAGGAAAGACAATTGCGGTTCTGCCCCAGGGCTGTGCGCAAATTCCCACTCGTTTGACGGCCTTATTAGCGGAACCAAATTGTTTAGCCGTGACAGAATATCCGCCGCACACCGCGGTGAAGCGATGGCACTATGCCCAACGTAATCGACTCATTTCTGGATGGGCGGAAGCCGTTTTAGTGGTAGAAGCCACGAAGCAGAGCGGCACGTTTCTGACTGCCGCGGCCGCTTTTACGCAGGGGAAAGAAGTCTTCGTAATTACGCAACCACGGCATCACGCTCAGGCGGAAGGGGTGTGTCAACTGGTTGAGAACGGTGCCCACTTAGTGTGTGATCCGCACCAAATGTGGAAGGAGATAGCAGTGTCGAGTGCTTCTCAGCAAAGTTTGTTTTCAGGAGTCCTGCCATTGCACAACAGATCGGCCCAGTCGCTGCTTGCGCTTTTTGCTCGGGCGAGTACGGAGTTAGAAAAAGCCATTATTCGTTTTGTATGGGAGCACGATGGGCAGTGTTTTGCGAGTGAGTGTCGGGCTGCAGTGGCAGAAAAGTTGGCTGCAACCAGCGAATGGGCTCGTGCGGTGTACACATTAGAGCTGAAAGGGATCATTCGGCAAGAGTTAGGACTGCTGCACTTGCAGGGTGATGTATGATACAGTCGTTACTTATGCAACTGGTCATCGTCGAGTCACCAACCAAAGCGAAGAAGCTCACCCAATATCTCGGGAAGGGATTTGTGGTGGAAGCTTCGCGTGGTCACGTGCGCGATTTGCCGAAGAGCAAACTCGGAGTAGACGTCGAAAACAATTTTGAGCCCACCTACGAAACACTTCGTGGTTCAGGGAAAACAGTCACGCAACTCAAGAAACTCGCCAAACAAGCCGACAAACTCTACTTGGCCACTGACCCGGATCGAGAAGGAGAGGCAATTTCGTGGCATCTGTTGGAAGCCTGGGATGACAAAGAGATCAACAAGAAAGCGGAGCGGGCCGTTTTCCACGAAATTACGAAAGAAGCCGTTCTCAAAGCTATTCAAAATCCCAAAACTATCAATGATGCCATGGTCGATGCGCAGCAGGCTCGTCGTGTGCTCGATCGTTTAGTGGGGTACAAACTTTCGCCTGTCCTCTGGAAGAAAATTCGCCGCGGTTTGTCAGCCGGACGCGTGCAGTCAGTTGCGCTGCGCTTAATTGTCGAGCGCGAAGACGAGATCGAAGCCTTTGAACCAGAAGAATACTGGGAAGTCGATCTCGAGTTGTCCACGGATGGCAAAGAATCTATCACCGCGCGTGTAATTGGCCTGAATGGTAAAAAGTACGAGCCGCACTCGCAAGAGGATGTCGACACAGTGCAGTCATGGGCCAAAGATGGCGAGTACACGGTCAAAAGTGTGGAGAAGCGTCAGCGCAGCCGCAAGCCGTACGCACCGTTTACAACTTCTACTTTGCAACAGCAAGCTTCCAGTCGTTTGGGAATGAGTGCCAAACGCTCCATGGCTTTAGCGCAACAGCTCTACGAAGAAGGTCTCATTACCTACCACCGTACTGACTCTACCAATCTTTCGAGTCAAGCGGTGTCGATGGCGCGTGAGTACATTACTTCCCAATTCGGCGAGAAGTATGTGCCGAGTAAACCGAATGTCTATTCATCCAAAAGTAAGAATGCGCAAGAAGCTCACGAAGCGATTCGTCCGACTGCCGCGAAACCAAGCATCCCTGCCAAAGGCAAGATTACTGAGTCTCATGCCAAGTTGTATGACCTTATTTTCCGTCGCTTTGTGGCCAGCCAGATGACTGTGGCCAAGTATGACATCACCACCATTTTGGTGAGCGGAAAACAGGGCAAAAACGAGCTTGAAGCGCGTTGTTCTGGTTCTATCATCACGCACGATGGTTGGATGAAGTTATTCCCCGGAAGCGAAGACACCATTTTGCCGGATGTTTCCGAAAAAGAAACTCTCAAGTACGAAGACATTATTACGCAACAAAAATTCACGCAGCCGCCGACCACGCTACAACGATGCCTCCTTGGTGAAAGAACTGGAAAAACGCGGCATTGGTCGTCCAAGTACGTTTGCGAGCATTATCTCGGTGATTCTCGCTCGCGGGTACGTGGAACGCGAAAGCAAAGCCTTCAAGCCAACAGAAGTCGGGAAGACAGTCATCCGTTTCTTGCTCAAAAATTTCGACGGCATTATTGACTACGATTTCACCGCCAACATGGAAGATGATCTTGACGAAATTTCTTTAGGCAAAAAAGAGTGGCGCGCCGTCATGAAAGAGTTCTACGGTCCCTTCGAAAAGAAACTCGAAAAGGTGGAAGACAAAGCCGAACGCATGCAAGTGCCGGTCGAACCACTCAACAAACCGTGTCCCGAATGCGGTCTCAAAGAGAATGAGTTTGCCAAAGCCATGGAGCAGGGCAAAACCATGAGCACCATGACTTCCGAGCAGCGTGCCGAAACCGTCTGGCGCGAGACGCCTAAAGGCGAGCTCGTAATTCGCACCGGTCGTTTTGGGAAGTTTATTTCTTGCTCTCGCTATCCTGAGTGCGAGTTTACTGACCGCTACCAACAAAAAATCGACATGCCATGTCCACAATGTGGCGAAGGCGATGTCGTTGTCAAGAAAAGCCGCAAGGGTCGCACGTTCTACGGTTGTTCCCGCTATCCAGACTGTGACTGGGCCAGCTGGAGCAATCCAATGAACCAAGAGCAAGAGTAGTTTTCCCAAGTGGGTTCGTGATATATTTGAGCTATGAGTGGAGAAGGAAACGATCGTAGATTTAGGTTTGGTGATTTTTTTGGGGGTGAATCCAAGCAACCGATTCCAGATACTGGGCGCTCTGAGTCAGAGAATCTGGCTCCTTCAGATGACGACGCTACCGATGAATACCTCGTACCTCCAGACATGTCTCTCCTGAGTTGGGTGGAGACAGAAATGAGTACCCCTGAATCTGGAGAAATGGAGAATGGGGCCGGTTTTGCCTACATTACCAAAATTGGTCGCGGAAGAAAAGAGCAGCAAGATGCTCTTGTGATTCACCAAGAGGGTCCCAATGGGGCAACTCGTAACATCGTCGCCGTTATCGATGGCATGGGAGGTCATGTAGGTGGGAAGCAGGCTGCACAAACATTCGCGCGTTCTCTGCTTGAGTCGTATCAAAGTGGTGTTTCTGATCCGTATGATCGTTTCACCCAAGGGGAGGAAGCATTACGAAGAGAAAATAGCGTGCCAGAGAAAGCTGGCCTAGTCTATGTTGAGCTCGATATCGATCAAAACAAGCCAGATATCAAGATTACGGTTCGTGGTGATGCCCAAGTGCAGCATTTTGATAATCAGGGAAACGCACTAAGCGCAACAAACTTGCAAGAAAACTTACAGGGACAAGTTACTCGGCCAGTTTTAAAAGGAAATTCGCCACTGTTCCAACAAAGCCAAGATATCACGGCTTTTCCAAGGGTTTCTGGTCATGTGTACATAGCAGCCTCTGATGGAATATGGGATATGGTCGATCCAGCATTTGTTTCTGAAGCTGTTCTGTTATCACAACGCTTTGATTCTCCCAAAAAAAAGGCACAGTATATAGTTGACTTGTTATCTCAAAAAGCACTTGAGAATATGCAATCTGGTAGAGGAAAAGATAATATCACTCTGTACGTGCATGTAGAGCCATAAAAAAGTTTTTCATACACGTTTTTTATGATCTGCGTTACAATGCGTTTATGGCTCTAGAAACGCGCCAATACCCGCGACGAGAAGACTTACGAACCCGTCCCTGGCCGAGAAGTGTCGATTGGGTTGAGACGGAGATTCCTGTTGAGCGAATGCTTCTTGGCATGACACCTTATGGCGCTCACTATGGAGCAATAACACAGGTGGGTAAGAGAGAGCGACAAGAAGATGGCATTGTAGTTCATTCCAATCGCGATACTTGGCAAACACGGGTTTGTGTTATCGATGGAATTCACTCGGCGAGAGACGGCGACGTGGCCACGCATATTTTTGGCAATGTGATGTCTCATATATACCGCACTCGGTACCAGTTGCATCATCCATCGAATCGCGCGAGGTATGCGCAACAACATTTAGCAGTTTCACAGGACCTTACCCATGAAGACAGCGGTGTAGTGTACGCTGAAATGTGTCTCTGTCCGCGCGGTCGGATAGAAGTCGACTATATGGGGGACGTGCAAGCGGCTCACTTTGACTCTGGAGGCCGATTAGTAGAGTGTACTCAACCGCATCGCGAGAAAGACGGACGTGGAGTAACGCGAGCGGTTACACACCAACAATATGATCAAGTGGAGAAAAAATATTTCCGCAGACAGTCTAGACATGTTTATATCCTTGCTTCTGATGGCCTTTGGGACTCAGTATCACCGGCAGTTATTTCCGAAATTTTACAAGTGACCAGCGCCACTGATTCGATATCGAAACGTGTGCAAGAGATCGTTCGCCGCCTCAATACAGCTGTGCAAGTTCAACAAGCCAACCTGGGAGAAGACCAGGGTGACAACTATACACTCTTTGTCTCGATCGAGCCCTAGGGTATGATGGACACCGACGAGTGACACTCCCAAGGAAGGAAACCATGCCACAGCTCAAAATCAAACTGTTTGACTCAACTTTGCCAGTTCCCGAATACCAAACAAACGGCGCGGTCGCCTTTGATTTGTATGCGCGCGAAACCACCGTGATTCCTTCGGGTGCAGTGGCAAAAGTTCCGCTCAATGTGGCCATCGAACTGCCGGAAGGGCACTGGGCGCTGTTAGCCGCGCGGAGCTCCTTACACAAAAAGAGCCTGCAACTGGCCAATGGCATCGGCGTGGGTGATGCAGACTTTTGCGGAGATAACGATGAATATCAGGCTGCTTTGCGTAATTTTAGTACTCAGGATGTAACTGTCGAAAAAGGGGAGCGAATTGTGCAGATGATCATTTTGCCGTATGCGCGTGTCGACATTGATGTCGTGGAGTCACTCGGAAATGATGACCGCGGTGGCTTCGGTTCTACTGGCAAATAATCCTGCAAAAATTGCCAAAAAAGTTGCTTTTTTTCGCCAAATTCAAAAAACGTTGATAGGGCTGCATTCCGTTATTTTTGCAGCTTTTTGATCCAGTTGACACCCGTTTCCACAACATCTAGTGTATGTCAGTGACCGAAACAACTAAATATAGTAGGGACTATGGGAACGTTTTCAGACGCGAGTACAGTTGAACGCCATTTACGAGTCAGTGCAGCACAAGCAGCCAGTTGGGAACGTGCACGTGGATTTGGGTATCACAAAACCCAAGAGGAAGGCAATTTACAGCGGCAAGTAGCCAGTTTGGGCGAGACTATTCAAGGTTTGCCAGTTCATTTGCGAGTGCAAATTCATCCCGTTTTTCAAGAATTACAGGCTGCAACCCACACCTCAGAACGGCCCGCGGTCAATTTAGTGGATGCGCTCCATGCCATGTTGGGCGAGTGGCTGGAGCTCTACGAATCTATTCTCCATCCCAAACCGATGGCTTCGATTGTTTCTGAAGCCGGTGACATAGCCGCGTATGGTTTCCAGAACTATTTGGCATTTGTGGCTGCTCGCGATGAAGATGGGGCGGCATACAGTGAGTCTGATGTCGAGCAGTTTGGACCGCAATTTACGCAAGCCATCCTTGGTGCGAGTAAGGGCGAAGAAGGAACATTGCATGAGTTACCAGAGAGAACGCCAGAAGCCATTGAAGATCTCTTGGCTGATTTGCCGGAGATCGGTCGAGCTATTGTACGGACACATGCTGTTTTAGTGGGTGCTGAGTTCAATGAAGAAGAAATTACCGATTTGGTCACGTATATCGATACGTTGGCCAAAGCAATGCTCAGCGAAGGTCGATTTATGACCGATGCTCAAGTAGACAGTTTGGTTCGACTCATGACAAAACCAATCATTCAGGCGAGTCCAAAGGTAGACAAAGAGCAGGGCTATCAAACACCAGTGAGTGAATCAGTTGAGATGGCTGATGTTCTTAGATTATTCATGGCGCTCGACCAGTTTTCTCAAAGGCATTTTGCGTATCCATCCATTGTTTTGTTGGCTGGGAGTTTTTATGCTGATGGAGGAAAGAATGCGCTCAATTATCCCAATCCACTGCCTGCGGGCTATGACACCGCGCGTGATTTCAAAACCCAAGTGCGTTCGCGATTCGCAGATAGGCAAATCCCTCCAGGTTTTAATGCTGAGACAGACGATGTAGATACATTTTTAGCGCAGTGGGAAGAAGAGCACGGAAGCCCATATACCGGCATACCAGTGATTCCTGTTTTTGCTACAATCGAAGAAGAATTACGCTAAGCTACCACAGGAGAAACTATGCCAAATCAAGGACACCTCATTTCATTCGAAGGCGGCGAGGGAGCCGGGAAAACAGTGCAGATTAAACGCTTGCGTGATCGCTTATATGCCTGTGGCATGGACGTAGTTGTTTTGCGCGAGCCCGGTGGAACTACTATTTCAGAGCAGATTCGTGAAGTTGTGCTGTCCGCCAAAAACATTGGCATTGCCTATACGACCGAAGTTTTGTTGTTCCAAGCGGCACGAGCACAGTTGTATCGGGAAATTATTCTGCCGAGTTTGCAGGTGGGCAAAGTGGTGTTAATGGACCGCACGCGCGATTCATCCGTCGTTTATCAAGGGAAAGTGCGTGGATTTGGCGAAGAACTGATCGAACAGCTCAATGATATTTCTACCGAAAATACCTATCCAGATATTACTTTCTTGTTGGATGTTCCACCGGAAATCGGCATAAAACGACGACAAGGAACAGACAAAATGGATCGGCTCGACATGGAGTCACTCGATTTTCACCAGAAAGTGCGCGATGCCTACCTCGAAGTAGCTAAACGCGACGATCGCGACCGCTGGACGATTGTCGATGCCGCCCAAGATATCGACACCATTGAAGAAAAGATTTGGGAAGAAATTCAGGCGAGAGGTGTGTGTGCCTGAGGGAAAAATAACACTAATATATATGCAGAATAACCAAGGTTACAAGGAGAGCAAATGAGTACCAGTGTTCAAGATTTGATTACCCAAGAACAAGAACGCCAAGAATCAACGATTCAATTGATCCCTTCCGAAAACTACACCACGCCGGAAGTCATGGCGGCGGTCGGTTCGGTTTTCATGAACAAATACTCCGAAGGCTATCCGCACAAACGCTACTATGAAGGCAACGAGATTGTCGATCAAATCGAGCTGCTGGCGCAAGAACGGGCCAAGGAGCTTTTCCATGTGCCGCATGTAAACGTGCAGCCCTACAGTGGCAGTCCCGCCAACGCCGCCATCGAGATGGCACTCATGGAGCCGGGAGATACGTTCATGGGCTTGCAACTGGCCAGCGGCGGACACCTCACGCATGGTCACCCCAAAGTAACTTTTGGCGGGAAATTTTTCCACTCCGAACAATTCGGCCTCAACGACGAAGCCCGTATCGACATCGAAGGACTGCGCAAGTTAGCCAAAAAGGTCCAGCCCAAAGTGATCATTATTGGCAACACGGCTTATCCATTTGAACTCAATTTTGAAATCTTTGCCGAGATCGCTGAAGAAGTGGGCGCTTGGTTGGTGGCCGATATTTCGCACGTGGCTGGCCTGGTCGTTTCTGGAGAACATCCTGACCCTGTGCCATACGCGCATGTCGTTATGACTACCACGCACAAAACTTTGCGCGGACCACGCGGCGCCATGATTTTGGTCACCGAAAAAGGTCTCGACCGCGATCCCAAACTCGGCGACAAAATTGACAAAGCTGTTTTTCCAGGTTTGCAAGGTGGGCCACACAATAACACCACGGCCGGAATTGCGATCGCGCTGGAGCAGGCCGCCCAGCCAGCGTTCAAAGAATACGGACAACAGATTCGTAAAAATGCGCGCGCTTTGGCTGCCAGACTGCAAACCAATGGTTTGAAACTGGTTGGTGACGGCACGGAAACCCATCTCATGATTATCGACGTGCGCGAGTGGGGCGGCGGAACGCAGCTCGCCTATGCCATGGCGCAAGCCGGTTTAGTCGCCAACAAGAATACGGTCCCTGACGAACCAAACTCGCCGTTTTACCCATCTGGAGTGCGAATCGGCACACCATCAGTCACCACTCGTGGCATGAAAGAAGCAGAGATGGAGCAGATTGCTGACTGGATTACCGAAATCGAGAAACTGACTCGTCAATTTGATCTCCCCAAAGACAAGACTCAGCGCAAGATGATTTTGCAGGCTGCCCGCGAATGGGCGGAGCAGGCTCCGGAATTGAAACGCATTCGTGAAGAGGTGCGCGAGTTGTGTGCACAGTTTCCGATGTATGAGTAATTAAGCAAAAGGATTTACCACAGCGATCTCGCTATACTTACCGAGATGTTTCGTGTTGTCTGTGGCGACGGTGGTGTGTTGATGCGAGAGGGCAGTGGCCACAAAATAAGCATCAAAGACTTCATTTCCGCGGATGGCGTACTTTTCAATCAGTTTTTGCGCGAGATAGATAGTTTCTGGGAGCGGAGAAAGAATCGTAGCATTGTGCAGTATGTCATTGAGCAGTGCCGTGGCCTCACTTGTTGAAAACGGATGGGGAAAGCGGGTGTGCGTAATAATGCGCAGAGTTTCCATAATGTTTTGTTGAGTGAGAAACAGCTGTTTTTGCTGAGAGATATACTCTGCAGCCTGTTTTTGCTTTGGCGAACTGGTATTCAACGCATAAATCAGGATATTGGAATCAATCAGCATAGATATCTTCTCGGGTTAATGAGTCGAGTGGAGTCCCGATGTCTTTCGCGTGCGTGATGATTTGAGATGCATTTTGCTGGTGTTTTTGAGACAGATAAGACTGCAGGGCTGTTTCCACCAGTTTTTGAAAACTTATGTTCATCTGGAGGGCTTGCTGTTGTACATTATTTTTCAGTGTTTTTGGCAAACGAATGGTTGTTCTTACTCTGGTATCAGACATAAGAGTAGTATGACATAAATATGTCTTTTTGTCGAAGAATTCTGAAAGTGGTGCTGGTTTTGGCATAGTGAAAAGAATGGTATCGTACAAAAAGCACAGAATGCTTACAAATACACAGAAATGAGTCTTATGCGACGAGTCGGAGCCCATCTTTCCACCGCCGGTGGATATACCAAAGCAGTCGATCGAGCGATCGATATTGGTGCTAATGCCTTGCAAATCTTTTCGGGTTCTCCACGGACCTGGAAACGAAAACCGATCAATAACGAAGAACTCCAAGAATTGACACAATACGCATTTTCAAAAGATGTTCGGCCTTTATTCGTTCACGCTTTGTATTTAGTAAACCTTGTGAGCGATAATACAGAAAGTGTTCAGAAGTCAAAAAATGTTATTATTCATGAATTAGAATTTACTTCTAAAATTCAGGGCGCTGGGCTGGTGGTGCACGTTGGATCTCATCAGGGCCGGGGGTGGGAGGCTGTCAAAGAAGATCTCTTTCTGCTACTCAAAAATATCTTTTCCGAAGCCTCTGGAGATGCACCATTTTTAATTGAGAACTCCGCCGGTCAAAAAGGGAAGCTCCACAGCGATTTGGGTGAAGTTCGGGAAACGCTCGACGCCGTCGACAGCCCGCGCCTCGGTTGGTGCTACGACACCTGTCACGGTTGGGCCGCAGGATATTCGGCCACCGAACAAGACGATCCCGATCGCCAAGATCTCTTCGCCGCCCTAGAAAAATATGATCTGTGGGATTCGCTGAAATGCATTCACGTCAATGACTCGCGCGATCCCTTCAACTCGCATCGCGACCGTCACGAAAATATTGGCGAGGGGAGTATTCCTGCGGAAGAGCTGGCCGCTATTTTGAATCACCCCAAACTCAAGGATGTTCCGATTATTACCGAGGTGCCAGGGTTTGATGGAAAAAAAAGTCCGGATGCGGAGAATATTTCTCGATTGAGGAATATTGTTCAATAGTAACGGGTATAATTGCCCCTATGGCAAAAAGAAAGAGACCAGAAAATCCAAATCGTTCAACCGAACGTATGAGTGAAGATCACATAATTCGTCATTTTTTAACAGCTCAAGAACTTAAGAGCAAGAGAAGAGGGGTCGATCAAACGATTCGTGAACTTCAGGCTTTGTTTGTCGATTTTTTAGGGCAGGAGTTTGTTGGAAATGAAAAAAAGATTCAATCCATGCAAGCATCGATTCGGTCTCTTGTTTTGTTTCGTGATTCTGTTGAACACCAACCCAATGTTTTTAATGAAACAGAACTTGCAAACATCAAGCGTACACTTCAAGATTTTGCCCGCTTGTTGTTTGTTTATCGAAAACGCGCAGAGATTTCTGGATATGAAGAGGCCTTTACATTTTTTGATACGGCAATGAAATATTTTCCACTAGATGGCTCCGAGAATGAGCCCACTATTATCTTGCAGTATGTGGAAAATACATTTGGTTCTCGGAGAAGTGAGTATCCCAAAAAAATTGATTCCTATTTTCGGGAAGAAGAAGCCGCTGAAGCAACTGGACTTATATGGGTCTTAGAAGCCTACTGTGATCTGTATGATTTGCTTCAAAGTCAAGGTATGCGTTTTGATGAGATTGGGGAAGCTCTGTACAGTATGCATAAATCTTTTGTGATGGTATATGAGCTGGAACCAGAAAAAGCCCGTACTGTTTTGCAAAGACATCCATTAGCAGCGGCTTTTTTAAGACCGTTATTTGCTTCAAAGTCAGATTTCTATTGGTCCAAAGATGACTGGAAGCCATTCTACACAAAACAAAGAAATGCTTTGCGATCCGGGCGTAATATTGAAGCTACTATTCGGAAACTCGCTCACTACACGGCAATTATGCGTCGTCAGCTTTCGGTTCAAGAGCAAGATGTATATGAAGAAGCTCGGAAGTATGCTGTTAATAAATTAGAAATAGTTTCTAAAGATATTGGTCGAACCCCGGAAGAAACTCAACTCATTACAGCTTTTCTTGCCGAACCGCTTCGATAGGGAGCATGTTCTCGTGCAGTATAATGCCTCCATGGCAACACGATTCGATGGAAAGACTTTTGGTGCGGCGAAATTAGCGGCGCTTGATGATCAGGTCGCGCAGTTTCAAGAGCGTGTTGGTCGTGTGCCGACTATTTTGTCTATTTTCCCCTACGAAGACACCGCCAGTGTTCTGTACACCAAACTCAAACGCCAGGACGCCCAGTCGGTGGGCATGAAGTACGCCACGCAACCGCTCTCGATGAAAGAAGATATTGATGTCTGGATGCGCGCCGTGCAAGAGGCCAACGCTAATCCAAAAGTCGATGGCTTGATTGTGCAAAAACCGGCCCGTGGCGAATTTCTGAAAGTGACTGGCAAGTCAAAAGAGCAGTACTACTCGTGGTGGTCGGCCATTGTGGAGTCGATCGATGTGAGCAAAGACGTCGACGGCTTGAGTCCGCATACCTTATTAGAGTTAGCGCGTTTTGTCGGACCGCGTGAATCGCGGCACCGATCAGCCACATGATTCTCTGGATGCAGTTGTTTTACCGGCGACCGCACAGGCGATTATCGATGTGGCTTTGGAAGCGGTGAACAATGATGTCGAAACGCTCCGCCAGAAAAAAGTGGTTTTGTTGGGGACGTCTGTGATTGTTGGTCGACCGGCCACCTACGGTTTTTGGATGCTGGGAGTAGAGGCCGAGATGCATGGTTCGAACGCCGATCCGGCCGAAGTTTTGCCGTCGGCCGATATTGTGGTTTCGGCCACGGGCCAGACTGATTTGATTTCTCCAAAATGGATCAAAGATGGTGCTATTTTGCTCGACGTCGGCGCTCCCAAAGCAGAGTTTCAAGCAGCCTGCTATGAAAAGGCGAGCTTTTACACGCCAGTTCCCGGCGGCATTGGTCCGGTGACACGGGCGTGTTTGCTGGAAAATGTTTTGAAGAAAAAAGAATGGTAGAATACGGCTTATGCCACAAGGAAATGAACCACTAAGAAACAGTAACGAAGTTACGGAGAGAATCGATTTCTCTGAGAAGATTGCACAAGCCTATGATGAATTGGCTGATCTTACTCGTTCTTTTAAGAATGTGTCTGATTTTCTTAACTTTATTGCTCAATGGGATTTCGATTCCCAAGTAGATCAGAGGAAAAGACAGCAATATATTGAGGGGCTCCGTACTATTTATGATGAGTATTCTGACCTCAGGATTCTTGATTTAGCGAGTATACAAGAGACAGCCGAGCGAAATAAAGCTCGGGATGTTCGAGCTGCTCTATTATTTACCGAGACATATCAACAGTATACTCAGATTCGTGAGAAGATTGACGGAGAGCCTTTTATTGCGAGCAGTCGTGCAGAGAAGTATCTCGGTTTATCAGTAAATACTTTGCAGCAAAAATTTGGGCTGAAGAGATTACCGAACGATGTGAAAAATTTTATATACGAGAGTTATCTTTCTGATATTGTGAAATCACTTCAAGAACATGCTGAGTATTCTGCTACAGCATTCCAATTGCTTAGAGATGCCTATCCCGTAGTAAAAAGAGCGAGCGAAATTTTGAACTATGAAACATATGATTCTGACTACTCACAGGCGGTTCTACCACTCAAACAGGATACTGAAGTATTAACCACAAGTTGGGTTGCTGGAGTACGAGCTGTAGAAGCAAATGAATTTCCTAGTCTGAAACCAGTAGAGCAAGAGCTTGTTCGACTTGGTTTTGAGCATGCGCCCCTTGAGGAAACAGTACAAAAAATTGTTAATAATATTGCGCTGGTATGTGAATATGATTATGATAAACGGCAAAAATTCTTATTTGTATTGCGAAGGGTGAGCGAATCTCAGGAAACTTCTTTCTCAGGTGCTTTAATCGAGCGAATAGGCAATGCTATTAAGAAGCTAGAGGCCAGTGTAACAATTCTTCCAGATACTGTGAGTAGTTATTCTGACCTAAGAAACTTTCTCCAAGTTACCTCTAGTGAAAATTTGG
>JAJOJK010000011.1 GCA_021208605.1 Candidatus Woesebacteria bacterium
GCTAGCTGGATCCCTAAACTGAAAGACCTTGGTGTTCAAAATGCCTAACTTCCCATTATTCAATTCCCATGAGCTTGATTGAGCGCGAAGCGGATCACGTGGAAGGGTTTGCGCCAGAGTTGGCGATAGTGACCCACGGTGGCGGCAAGAAACTGGAAGAGCCATTAGTGGTGCGGCCAACCTCCGAAACCATCATGTATGAAATGTACAGCAAGTGGATTCAGTCGTACCGCGATTTGCCGATGTGTATGAACCAGTGGAATAACGTGGTTCGTTGGGAGAAGCGAACGTACTTCTTCTTGCGTTCCATGGAGTTTTTGTGGCAAGAAGCGCACACCGCTCACGCCACGCATGAAGAAGCGCAAAAAATGGTGCTCGACGGTCTGAACGCGTATGCCGAAGTCTCAGAAAACATTTTGGCGGTACCGGTGATCAAAGGCGTAAAGAGCGACTCTGAGCGGTTTGCCGGCGCTTTCCAAACCACAACAATCGAGTCAATGATGCCAGATGGAAAAGCCCTCCAGAGTGGTACGAGCCATGATTTGGGTCAAAACTTCTCGAAGCCGTTTAACATTAGTTTCCAAGACGAGCAGGGTGACAACCAGTTTGTGTGGCAGACCAGTTTTGGTTTTTCCACACGCGTGATTGGTTCGCTCATCATGACGCATGGCGATGACCAAGGTTTAGTGTTTCCGCCGAAAATTGCGCCAGTTCAGGTGGCTATTTTGCCGGTTCGTTCGGATGACTACCGGGTAGTTGAGTTTTGCCAGTCTTTGGCTGCCCGGATGCGAAATCAAGGGATTCGGGTTGAGGTTGATGCTCGTGAGCGTTTGTCACTGGGATATCGCATCAACGATGCCGAAATGCGCGGTATTCCGCTACGGATCGAGATTGGTCCGCGTGAGATGGCCGCGGCAGAATTGCAGCTGGCGGTGCGTCACCTGCAAGAGAAGCGCAAGCTTTCTTTGGATCATATCGAAGAAGGCGTGCAGAAATTGCTCGACTGGATTCAGGACGATATGTTTGCCCGCGCCAAAAAGCGTATGGAGAAGAACATTCATGATGTGGCCACGTTTGAGGAGTTCAAAGAAGCTATGGAGACCAAAAAAGGCTTTATTCGCGCCTACTGGGACGAAGATCCAGAAACAGAAGCCACAGTCAAAGAACTCACCAAGGCCACGACACGTTGTGTGCCTTTGGACGAACCAGAGTCAGAAGGCGTGGACTTCTTCACCGGTCGGCCGGCGAAGCGACGCTGGTTGTGGGCGCAGTCGTACTAAGAGATATGGCAAGCGAGCCAAGAATTTAGTCCTATAAGAAAATATTCTCTAGCCTGGTGGCGAGTTATTTGCCTATTCAGAGGCTCATTCATCAGCTGTACGAAACCCGAAACTTTGCTATGATAAAAGCAATCCGATGAGGGATCACCCAAGTGTCACCGGCTCTAACGAGGCGGTGGTACTTGCTTTTATCGGGTGTCCTGATGACCAATGCCTTCGTTTTGATAGGCTTCTGTAATAAATTTCAAAATACTTGAAAAGCTCCACGTTTCCGTAGAAATTTTTCCGTTTTCTTGCCGTGTTTGGAAGATAACATTCCAGTTTTGTTGGGTGACGCTAGAGTAAGCAAAAATTGCATGGAGTATTTGTGCTTTTTCCAGTTGCGATACTGGTGCTCGGAGAGAACAAACGTAGGCGCGTGAAGCTTCATAGTCTTCGCCATCATCAGTAATCCGAGATGGGTAGAACTCGATGGAGATGCCGGTCACGGAGTGAAAGTTTTCTGGAATGTCTTTTAGATTTCCAATCGCCATCGCATGGAGATCTTCACCTGTTCGTTCGGTATAAGCATGTATTTCTCGATAAAAATCTTCCTGTATTTGGCCGGCCGGTAATCGTATGGACCCGTCTTTTTGAATATACTCATAAATATTAAATTCATTTCTCTCGGCTAGGTGTGCCATCCAAATCCTTCTTTTTCTCTACAGATATGATACAATACCTTTCTCTACGAAGAAAGAAACCCATACCTCAAGTATAAAAGGGAAAAACTATGCCAATTATCGTAAAAGCCAGCAAAGGTGACGACAACCACGGTTTAATCAAGAAGTTCAAAAAAGCTTCTCAATCTCATGATGACGTGGTAACGCAAGTTCGTGACCGCCGCTACCACAAGCCACCGGCTTTACTTCGCAAAGAAGCGAAGAAAGAGCTGGAGCGCAAGCTCAAGGCTGAGCGTCGTATTCAACGCCGTCGCCAACAAGGCTAAATTTCATCTATTTCACTGGAACGTTTTCTGTGCAGACAAGAGTTCTGTGGCATAATGCTGCTATGATCGAAGTATTGATTGAGAATGAGCACAATTTTCCGCTGAACGAAAAGCAGTTGGAAAATACCGTCGCCAAAACTTTTTTAATTCATGATGTCACCATTGCGCAAGTTGGTGTCCATGTAGTCGACGAAGCTCGTATGACTGAGCTGAACGAAAATTACAAGCACCACCAGGGTGCGACCGACGTCCTCACCTTTGTGTTGCGTGATCCGGAACAGCCCACTCCCAGTTTTCTCGAAACCGTCCAGACCGAACAAGAATTTGGCGATGTTTTTTTGTGCTATCCCGTGATTGCTTCGGAAGCAGAAGAGCAGGGCGTTTCTGTGGATGAGCAGTTGGCTTTTTTGACTGAACACGGATGTTTGCACTTGCTGGGCATCCACCACGACTAGTCATCTTTTTTAGAATTTTGCGTGATATACTCCAAAAAAAGGAGATGTAAAGATGTTAATTTCTGATATGGAACCCCAGGATCGTCGTATTGTAATCTCTGAGCATACAAGTGGCATACAGAAATCGATTGTACTTGCATTAAGGGAACTTTCAAATGTCTCTCAAGAAAGCATCTTAGCAGCGGCCCGAGACGTATATCCTTCGCTTCCTGTCGAGTATAGTCAACCAGATCCTTCAGAAATACGAGCGATACTGAATTGGGAGACTATCTTTGCTGCGATTACTGTCGAGCCGTTAAAACTGTGGATTTGGAGCAATACGCACCGTTAAGCGGCCGCTTCTTCCTTTTCCCACACCTTCAAGGCCTCAATAACATCGTCTAAATCGCCAACGAGGCGCTTGTCGAGGTCGTGCCATGATTGCGGGATGCGGTGATCGGTTAAGCGGTTTTGGGGGAAGTTGTAGGTGCGAATTTTTTCAGCGCGGGCGGCGGAACCAATTGCGGAGCGAGCATTTCCAATTTCTTTGAGGCGTTTCTCTTCTTCCAACTCCCAGAGTCGTCCGCGAAGAAGGGTAAGCGCTACCTGGCGGTTTTGTTCTTGACTTCGCTCTTGCCGAGCGTGCACCATGATACCAGAAGGTTGGTGTGTTAAGTACACCGCGGTATTCACTTTGTTCACATTTTGGCCGCCAGCGCCGCCTGCCCGGGCAAATTGCCAGGAGAGGTCTTCTTCACGAATCTCGATGTCAGTAGCGGGAATTTCTGGGATAACGGCCACACTAGCGGTGCTGGTGTGGATGCGGCCGGAACTTTCTGTTTCGGGCACGCGTTGGACACGGTGCACGCCAGATTCAAATCGGAACGTAGCCCAAGCTTTTTTTCCAATGATTTTGAGAACAGCCGTATCGAGCGGTTCAACTTTGAATTTTTTGAGCTGGGCATAGCGAGTGTACATGCCCATCATTTCTTCCATCCAGAGTTTCGCTTCGTCGCCACCGGCGCCTGGTCGGAATTCCAGAATACAGTTTTCGTGGACGATTTCTTTGACTTCGCTTTCGATAGAGTCAATCGTGTTTTTCAGTTCGGAGATTTGCTTTTGAATCGTATTCGATTCTTCCTCGACGAGGGGCTGCATGTCGGGGTCAGACTCGACAATCGAGTGTAACTCCGCTAGTTTTGTTTCCAGCTGGGAAATGTAGTCATGGAGATGTTGCGTTGAGTCGTATGACATAGTCGTAGTGTAGCAGAGAAACCGCCCCTGGTCTGGCCAGAGGAGAGCACGTCAGGAAACAAGAAACGTTATAAAGCCTGTTTTTGCTCTTCGAGCACGTCTTTGTAGCTCTTAGGATCATTGCCGGCAGCAGCGGAGGAGTCATCAGACTTCTTGGCAGGTTTTTTACCAGCCAATTTCTGAGCACGTTCCATCTGCTTGCGGAAGCGATCCACACGACCTTCACGGTCAACAAAGCGCATATCACCGGTAAAGAATGGGTGACAGGCGGCACAGATATCAACTTGGATGCTGTCCTGAGTTGAGATGGTCTGGAAAGTATTGCCGCACACACATTGGGCGGTGATGGTATGAGTGGTTGGGTGTATATTTGCCTTCATAAGAGTCGTGATTGTAGCATATTTCTATTCGTCTGTCTTGACTGATTCGACTGGCACGAGCAAACGGATGTGCGTGGCAATGCGGTCGTCATCGTCGGTGTCTGTGACAATTAATACCGACTGTTCTTCCTCGATGTCGGAGAGAGCTATACTCGTGCCAACGCTGTCTTCGTATTCGGTTTGGCGATTGGTATCGATAACGAGTTCCTCGTTTGTTCCTCGAGTAGAAATGGTGACGGCGTTGGTGCCTTTTTCGGTCAGCGTTCCCAAGAAAACTTCACGGGTTTCGGTGAAATCGTCTTCTTGGATGAGGATGCGTTTGGCTTCAATGATGACTTCATCGAGTGGAGAACCCATAACCACGGCTCCCGAGCCAATGCTGATGTCAGAGAGTTCTGTCGGATCGCCATCGAGCAGTAGGACGCTGTCAGAAGTGGGTTGGATAGTGCGTTCTAAGCCCATGGAATCAGTAATCGTAAACGTATTGGTACTGACTTTGGAAACGGTGCCGAGCGTACCAATGTATTCTGGACCGTTGGATTCTTTTTCTTGAATGGTTTCTTCGATGCGTTGGCGAATGATTTCGCGCAATTCAGCCGAGGGAGAGGTGGTTTCGTCGGTGGTTTGGGCCAGAGCAGACCAAGGCAGAACAGCGCTCATCAAGCTCACTACGCCGAGAGCGATACCGCTAGAGAGAATGAGACGAACTCGAGTCTGGTGCATGATTATTCCTCAGTATCTTCTGTTGTTTCCGGAGTGGCACTTGGAGAAGCGTTTTGGTTGTCGAGATCGACAGTAGAGTAGACGACGTTGCGAACAATGATCTCTTTCTCACCAGAAGACGTAATAGCGTGGATGGTAAGTTTATTTCCCCCGAGGGCTAACGAGACTTCTTGCGAGAAATCGCCATCTTGGTCGGCAGTGGTGATATATTCTTCATCACTGGCCAGAATAACGATGTAGCTATTGGGCAGGGCGCGGCCAACGACTTGGACCGTGTCTTCACTCGTCAAAAAGTCTTGTTCTGGCTGTTGAATGCTCAGGGTGGTTGTGGGTGTAGGAGTAGGCGCCACATTGTCTTCGTTGAGCCGACTTTCTTGAATGGTCTCTGGAGTCTGGTTGCGGAAAATCTGCTGTCGCACAGTGTAAATGCCAAAAGTAATGGCCAGTCCTACAATAACTCCGACGATTATGGCGAGAATAATTTCTTTACGCATAGCTTTCAGCGGTGACTGAGTTTGCATTGTAGCACGTATTGCGGTGATTGATGACTTGGGTCAGGCAGGCAAACTTGGCATTCCTTTTTCGAGACGGCAACGATACGCTATACTAACCACAGAGGGCAGTCTCAACGCCTTCCATCGACACGAATTTTTGAACAGAGGAGGAACTATGGATATTCAGTATGTTGGTCACTCGTGCTTTCGTTTGCGCGGCAAAGAAGGAATTGTGATTACGGATCCTTTTCAAAGCTCGGTTGGATTCTCCATGCCAGCGTTGCGAGCCGATGTCGTAACTCTTTCACATGATCACGGCGATCACAATCACGCCGACGGTGTCAAAGCCACGGCGAGTCGCGAAAACCCTTTTGTTATCCGCGAAGCTGGCGAGTATGAAGTGGGCGGTATTACGGTGTTCGGCTATCCCAGTTGGCACGATGACCAAAAGGGAGAAGAGCGCGGCCGCAACATTATGTACTCAATTTTCTTAGATGATGTTCATGTGCTGCACTTGGGTGACCTTGGTCACAAACTTGATCAAAAAACCATTGAAGCTATTCCGGCTGTGGATGTGTTGTTGTGTCCGGTTGGTGGCATATATACCATCAATGCCAAAGTAGCCTCCGAGGTGATCAGCTCACTAGAACCAGCTACCGTGATTCCAATGCACTATCGCACCGATCAGCACGACACCGAGACCTTTGGTGAGTTGGCCACAGTCGAAGATTTCATGAAAGAATACGGCAAAACCGCACAGCCACAAGACAAACTTCGTTTAACTGGTGGGAAAGCGGCAGAAGAAACCGAGACCGAACTGGTGGTGCTCGACGCCAAAGTCACCGACTAAAGAAGATAATCACTTATGAAAAAATTTTTTTGGAACTGCCCACCAAACCTGGGAAGCTGTGGTAGGCTAGCAGTATATGGCAACAGGCGGAAACAGAATTCCACCACAGAATATTGAGGCCGAGGAAAGCGTTCTCGGTGCGGTCTTGTTGGACAAAGACGCCATTATTCAGGTGGCCGATGTCTTGAAACCAGAATATTTTTACGTTGAAGCCAACCGACACGTCTACGATGCTATGTTCCAACTCTACGAAAAGCGGGAACCAATTGACGTTATTACGCTGACCAATCAGCTCAAGGCGCAAAAGAAGCTCAAAAATGTGGGCGGTAGCGCTTATTTAGCTAAGCTTGCTAACTCGGTGCCAACAGCCGCGCACGCCAAGCACTATGCCACCATTGTCAAAAACATGTACACCAAGCGGGAAATTATCCGCATGTCGGGTGAGTTGACCGAAAAAGCCTTTGACGACGCCGAAAAAGCCTCGACTCTCTTGGACGCCGCGGAGCAGCGCGTTTTTTCTTTGTCGCGGAGCCACGTGGCGGCGCAATTTATTAGCATGAAAGACGTATTGGTGGAGAGCTTTGATCGTCTGGAAGAGCTCAATAAAAACCAATCTGGTTTGCGCGGTATTCCGACCGGTTTTGCCGATCTTGATAACTTGTTGAGTGGGTTTAACGACTCAAACTTAATTATTTTGGCCGCGCGTCCGGGTACTGGTAAAACCGCTTTGTCCCTGAATATCGCCCAAAATGCCTCGGTGATGTATAAGAAAAAGGTTGGTTTCTTTTCTCTCGAAATGAGTAAAGAAGAACTGGTTGATCGTCTTTTGGTCGGGCAGGCCGATATCGATGCCTGGCGCTTGAAAACCGGTCGGTTAACCGAAGACGATTTCGCCAAAATTTCACACGCCATGGGAATTTTAGCCGAAGCGCAAATATTTATTGATGACACTCCAGGTTTATCTATTAACGAAATCCGTACCAAAGCGCGGCGTTTGAGCATGGAGCATGGCGTAGACATGTTTGTGGTCGACTATTTGCAGTTAGCACACGGTTACACCAAAGATAATCGTGTACAGGAAGTGGGTGAAATCTCGCAAGGTTTGAAGAACTTGGCACGTGAGCTGAAAGTGCCGGTTTTGTCTCTGGCGCAGCTTTCGCGTGCGGTAGAGTCGCGTGGCGACAAAGAGCCGCAACTTTCTGATCTGCGTGAATCTGGTTCCATTGAGCAGGATGCCGACGTAGTGATGTTCTTATACCGCCAAGACGATGATATTCGTGAGCAGATTAAGCTCAAAATCGCCAAACACCGTGGCGGAAGCGTCGGCACGGTTGATCTCTACTTCCGTGGAGACCGCATTAAGTTTTACGGCATGGAAAGTTCTGTGCCTGGCGCGTAGGTGCTGTTCGAGTTTCGTTTTATTGTGTACACTGTTTGCTTCCTCAACACTCTAGCGCGGAGTGAGGTGAGGATTGTATCCAGTTCGTGAAAGAGTGTTGTAAGTGGAAATTTTTTGGATGCGTAAAGGAAAGGTCTATACCTATGATCCTTTGCGTGGTGTGCAGCGCCTAGAAGGATTGCCGCCACCTGAAGATGTCGATTTTGAAATTTCGACAAACGGTAATGAATGGTTGGTGTTTGATCGTAAAACCTCTGTGAGAACGAGCTTTTCTCGGCGTGGGTTTACCTTTGAATCGCAAGTTCGCTCGCTGGCTTTACTGCTTCCGAAAAAGGAGTACATAGCACTCATAACGTAGAGTCACGAACGTATTCGCCCTGCGGCTTTTGGTCGCAGGGCAACCAACTCGTTATTTGAAATTAAATAGTCGGCACGAAGCCGAACATCAAGTAAATCAACCCACCACAGAGGATTAAAAAGAGGAAGAGGGCCCCAAGGCCAGACTTGAGATTGGCGGACTGTTTGTGGTAGTCCGTGGTGTCGGTGGAGGCAATAATGACGATGGCAATCAAAAACCAGATACCAGCGCGCAGGAAAATCGAGCCGACGCTATCGAACTTGAAGAGCCACTGAATGGCGTTGGAGATGGTTTCGCTGTTCATTTCGTCCAGTATAACAGTTTAGAGAGTGGTAGAATACTCCCTACTGTTCCAAAACAGCACGCCACGGTGGCGGAACTGGCAGACGCGCGGGACTCAAAATCCCGTTCCCCATAAAGGAGTGTGGGTTCGATTCCCACCCGTGGCACAGAAAAATGCAGGCACGAGAGTGTCTGTTTTTTTAGGGGTTACGGTTTGGGAGCGAATCTGGCGAACAGAGTCGTGATTCTCATCTACATCTATCTCAATCGAGAAGAGTACACCTGTAAATGCTGCGTTTCTTCGCCATACAGGGAAACAGGCAAGTGGAATTGGTAGTAAAAGAGTTCTTGAGCCGAGTTGCCTTTAAACTAGGGTATCTGGCTGAACAAGCGTCAGCGGGACATGATCGAGCTTATGATTTCTCAACACAGCCATGAGTGCTAACTTGTTTTGCGGTCTCTCCACTGTAGGAAGAAAAAGATAGTGAGAGGCTAATATCCCCTGGCGAGCAGTTTTTTGTGTTCCAGAAAACAGTATGGGAAGAAGAGTCTCTGGATGCACGGTTAAGATACTGGAATACGGAAACAGGTGGCCTCTGGAAGGATTCCAGCGGTATTCATGAGCGAACTGTTTTTTCATGATTTCTGGATAGTTATTTTTCCCTTGCAATAAATTCATTTGTTGAGAAAGAATTGGATCACGACGTTCATTCTTAGCAAGAAACCTTCGTGTGCCTTCAATTGCAAACATCGCATAAGCCCGAACCAGCACGTCTTCTGGCAAATCGTCTGTTCTTCGCTCGGTATGTGTTGTTTGAGAGTCTGGAAATCTTTCCTGCGAGTTTGCACGCGCAACAATATCAGAAAAGTTGATTATTTTTTCATTTTCACTACTCATTGGTGACGTATTATATCGCAAAAAACGCTAAGATAGCCACCAAATCACCACCCACAAAATAACTTGCGGAGTTAACCCAACCAAGATTTTGGGTGTTGAGTGGTGAAAGTACCCATGAAACTCATTAATTGGCTTGAGGAAGGCCGGTTCCCATTTTAAGAAATTACGCGGAGCTTCCAAAAAATCAGGTACTAATCCCAAGAACGCACCGATCCAGGCTGCCCAGTGAATACCAGGATAACCCAGTTGGAAAATGAAGAGGAGCAGTACAAAACTGATTCCCAACTCCACGAACTCCATAATGATGGCGTGGTGGCGTTTTCGTTTGCCGGAACTCAGACCAGTACCGACATCCCAGTGCGGGAACCAGTCCTGAAAGTAGTGCGAGGCAAAGACCGCTGGTACGTAGAGAACCGGATGTTGCAGCGTGGTGGCGAGAAAGGCGCCCGTAAGTGTATGCGATATTGATAACATGCTCCGTTATACTATCACTATGTTCGGTATTTCGGCCAGCTTAGCGCAAGCACTTGGATGGGGGCGAGTTCTCCTTGGATGGAGTGCTGTGCTTATCGCTATCATCGGTGGACTCTATTTTTTCTGGCGCAAGGCGAGAGAAGAGCACTTTGAGCTGATGGAAGCTTTCGATGGCATTGTGTGGTCGGCGATACTTGGAATTTTCAGCGCCCGGATCGGATATATTGTTTTGCATTTTGATCAGTTTGGCTGGCGAGTATTGCGCTGGATGGCGCTGGATGGCTATCCAGGTTTGTGGGGTATTTTGGGTTTAGCGGTAGCTTTTGGGGTGCTGTATCGTTGGGCGAAGCAACAGAAACAAGATCTCTGGGAAGTATGGGATTTTTACAGTATTTTGCTCGCCTGGTACATGGGTTGGTATTGGTTGTCTCGCTTCTTTTTTGGTGCTGCCGCTGGGAGACCAACCTCACTTCCATGGGGGATCGTGTTCCCGCAGCGGGTAGAACCGGCACACCCAGTACAAATCTATGCTGCAGTCGTCTATATAGCTTTATTTGCTTATCTCTGGTGGGTTGAGCCGAAGTATAGGTTTTTCTTGTGGTACCGTTCCAAAAAACGCACCGCTAAAACTGGATACTTGTTTTCATTCTTTGTAATTGTGAGTGGTTTACTTGGGTTTGGATTGAGTTTTGTGCAGTATCCATTTTGGCTCGTGTGGGATGTCGATATAAACCAACTACTTAGTGTTCTTCTGTTCTTTGTAGGTGGTGTGTTACTCTATATTCGTTCCGGCCGGACATTTTTCATGACAAAATCGAAAGAACGAGGAGGACCGAATGAATCACTTAAGTGATGAACAAATTGCTGAATTGCGTAAACAACTCGAACATCGTTTGGCAAGTTTAGCTGATTATCAAATGGATATCGATGAGAGCGATCCCGCTCGTGATATGAATCGGGGAGAGTATAACGAATCTGGTGAAGATGCAATCGAAAACTACGAAATGCTGGAGGCTGATAGTCTGTCATCCGCCGCTGGAGAAATGATTGCTGAGATCAAAGCAGCCTTGGACCGCATGGGAGAGGGCACGTATGGCCTCGACGAAGAAACCGGTGAGCCAATTCCATTTGCGCGTTTGCAGTTATTGCCAGAAGCTCGCACGAATGTCGAAAATGCCCACGACGACGAAGACGACGAGTAGGACTCGCCGCCAGGTTCAGTATGTCACTTTCTTTGTTGGCGTGCTGGCTGTTGATCAACTGACAAAATTTTTTTCTCCGACGTTTGTCTTAAATACCGGAATATCCTTTGCCTTGCTGTCAGAGATCGTAGTGGGGCCAGTTTTGTTTGTATTTCTTGCGCTTGGTGCTTGGGTGAGTTGGCGCTGGTTGCGGGTGCCAGCATGGTCGCATGCGGTCTTTTGGGCAGCGGCATTTTCCAATGTGCTGGATAGATTTGTTTTTGGCGGAGTGCGAGATATCTGGAAGTTGCCTTTTGTGCCACTGCGCAATAACTTTGCCGACTGGGTAATTGCCCTCGTGGCACTCTACTGGATGTGGTATCTTTACCGTCAGGAGAACGTAGAGGAAATCGATGTTACCAAAGACGCTTGAACCGACCATTTTACTGGAAAACGAACACGTGCTGGTGTTGAATAAGCCGGCGGGCGTAGTCGTCAATCGGGCGAGTTCGGTGAAGGTATCCACTTTGCAGGACTGGGTTGAGGCCTATTTGCAAGCTGATCCCGTTTGGCAACGTGATCGGGCCGTGGACCAAATATTTGCTGAACGATCCGGTATGGTGCATCGCATAGACAAGGATACTAGCGGTGCCATTCTGTTTGCCAAACAGGCTGTGGCCATGCACGATCTCATGCGACAGTTTAAAGAACGCACCGTGCAGAAAACGTATGTCGCTTTAGTGCATGGACATTTGCCGACACACGAAGGTATTGTCCGAGCTCCCATCGTGCGTCATCCCAAATCGCGTGAGCGGTTTACGGTCGGAGAGGGTGGGCGACCGAGCGAGACATACTACAAAGTGAAAAAAGAGTTTTCATCCATAAATATTGAAAAACTTCTGCAAGAGAACAAAAAAAGTGAACATCCCATTCGGGCGCTCGAAAAAGAGATAAAGGTCTACGAGGGCGGTTTTACTTTGGTGGAGTTTAGCGCCCAAAACAGGACGTACGCATCAAATTCGGGTCCATATGCAATTCTTGCACCATCCGCTGGTTGGTGATGAGCGCTACACTGGTCGTCGCCGGTCACGCTTAGATGCTTTGTGGTGTTCGCGCCAGTTTTTGCACGCGGCGTCAGTTACCTTCAGTTTGCCTGAAGAAGGTTCAGCCGAGAAGCGTGTGACCGTGGAAGCGCCGTTGGCGGGAGATCTGCAGATGAGTTTAGAGATGCTCAGTATATAATGTGGCCATATGCAGCTGCAGCACATTCAAATCGCTTTATTTCCGGAACAACCTTTTGCGCCACAGTGGACACTCCTTAATACTCAATTGAATGAACATTTCCAATTGAGTGGAAATACGCAACTGCTCAGCATTGAAAATTTACCCGCTGATTTTCCCCGTATTACTGCTGAAAACGATGATATGGCATTTATATTCTCCGCAGAAAAACTCAGCGTGTATTGGAAAGCAAGAGAGAATACGTTGCCTGGCGGAATACTTGAGGACCTGAGGACTATTCTCGATATACTCCGTCAGCTCGCCCCAGAAGCTCGATACTGGCGGATGGGATACATTGCGGCTTTTTCGTATGCTACTCCAAATCCGCATGAGTTTATTTTTGAACACTTTTATGGCGATACTGTGCGGGATGTCGAGGGTTTTTCGCGAGAAAGCGATATGGCGACAGTTACATTCCGTCGTTCTTACGAAGAGTTGCAGAATGTTGATATCAATACGTTTTTTAAATTTACCGCTGGAGAACGCAATGTGGCGATAGAGTTCGATATGAACACCACACCGTCAGCGAATAATCGAGAGCGCGTGACGCACTTTACCAGAAGAGAAATTCGACAGTTTTTTGAAATCGCCCAGGAAGAAATCAACAGAGAAAACTTTTCCCGTTACTTTGCAATTGATGAATTGAGCGCTGAGGGAGCATAACAATGGAAGGTTCCGGGCAGGGAAGTTCATCACATTCGCACTCGCACAGGCATATACCACCTTCTATTGGTGGAGGAAGTTATTCGCATGGAAGTTCTTTTCACACCACAGTTGGGAGTAGTACTAGCTCCATGCGTTCACCTGATGGTTTTGGTGAGACGAGTATTTCTGGTGGTGTGGCTTCTTCTCAACAAATTGAACCTCGTATAGAAGAATATATTCGTGAAGTCAATGAAAAAATATGGCGTGAGACTAATGATAAACTCGACAATTTTAAGAAGAAGCAATCCACAATAGAGAAAAATATCCAGGATCTTTCTCGTCTTTCTGATGAGTACAGCGAAGCTTCTGAAAAATATAAAAAAGATTTAAAAGAGTATTCATCGGCGCGAAAAGATATTATTTCAACGCTGGGAATCTTAACAGCAGTATTTGCTTTTCTCGTAGTTGAATTTTCAATTTTTAATACTGTTGGAAATTTTGCGGCGGCACTTGGACAGAGCTTAGTTTTGCTTGGTTCTTTGTTATTGTTTGCACTCTTTCTTCGTTTACCAATGAGCACACTGAAAATGGAAAACTGGCTCTCTTCGTTGAAGGTATATTGGCTGCCTTTAGTCCTTATTCTTGTCGGAAGTTGCATCGTCGTATTCTGGGGCCAAAGCAAACAAGAACGAGTCTGTGCTCAGGCTATTCAGTATCTGGATCCAGATCCACAGTGGCTGTGGGAAAATTGTAATGTTCGGATACGGTTGCCAAATGAAGATTTGCCCGCCAGGTCGCTGGAGAGAGTTCAGCAGAATAGTTCCCGTTAGCTTACAAATTAGCTTACAAAATAAGCATCGCATCGCCAAAGCTAAAGAAGCGATATTTTTCGGCGATTGCCGTTTGGTAGGCTTGGCCAATGAGTGAGCTCGAGAAATCAACAAACGGTTCATCGGTTTGTGGCGCACTGGCAAACGCTGAGACGAGCATTAACAAAGTGGATTCCGGCAGATGGAAATTTGTAATCATGGCGTCGCAGACCTGGAATTGGTAGGGTGGGTAGACATAGAGTTCGGTTTCTTTGGCTTCAGCGCGAACTTGGCCGACACCGTTTTCGGTGAAGGCAGCGGACTCGAGAGTTCGCATGGAGGTGGTTCCCACCGCGACCACGCGTTTGCCAGCGCTCTTGACAGCATTTATTCTTTCAGCAGCTTTTGGCGTAACTTCGTACCACTCGCTGTGCATTTTGTGCTCAGTAATGTCATCGACTTTGACGGGCAGAAATGTGCCCAAACCAACGTGCAGGGTGACCTCAACGACGTCGATCCCTTTTTCGGCGAGAGCGGCGAATACGTCCGGCGTAAAGTGGAGACCGGCCGTCGGGGCTGCTGCGGAACCCGCGTGTTTGGCAAAAATGGTTTGGTAGCGGTCTGGATCACCAACAAAGGCTTCGATGTAGGGTGGAGTCGGGATTTCACCGAGGGCGTCGAGAGCATGCAGGAGTTCAGGACCGCGCAGCGATGTTTTTACCAGGCGCGTGTATCCCTCGTCTTCCACACAGGTGAGCGTGAGTGTCTGATCTGGTGATTTTCCTGAAGAAAAGTGGACCGTTTGACCAACTTTGAGGCCCGGTTTTGTGAGGGCTTGCCAGACTTCGTGGTCGCTTTCTAGAGATATTTGTTTGGTGAGGAGCACCTCAATTTTGCCACCAGTGTCTTTTTGGCCGTGCAATCGTACGGGAAGCACTTTGGTGTTGTTCACCACGAGTAAGTCACCAGAAGAGAGGAGAGTAGGGAGGTCATAAAAGTGTTGGTGCGAGAATTGTTTGGTCTGGCGATCAACGACCAAGAGACGGGAGTGATCGCGCGGTTCGACTGGGGTTTGCGCGATGAGTTCTGGTGGCAGGTCGTAATGAAAGTCAGAGAGTTGCATGCGGAGATTATACCGCAGCATTCTTACCACATTCTTATATGCCTTTTGTTACCCTAGAGAAAAGGGCAGAGGAGTTTTTTGCCCGTGGAAGGAGACAATGCGCCGACTCGGTACGATTTTATTAGTTATTTTTGGATTTGGAATACTCCTGTTTTTAGTTTTTTGGCAATTTAATCGATTTATGCCGGCCAACGAGACGTCACCAGAGCAAATTCCACCGCCAACGTGGTCGCCAACCGAAAACGAAAACGGCAACTCCAACGGAAGCGCAACTCCCGGGGCCGATGTGAGCAGTCCAACCAGCAGCTGGGAGACCTTTACCGACTCAGTCTATGGATATAGTACGGAGTATCCTGCAGAGTGGCGTACTCGGGTAACCACCTCATTACAAAGCGAGTCACAAATTACCAGCTACGACACCAACGAGCTCCCAAGTACCGACGGCGTGCCGCCAGAAGAACTGAAAATAGCAGTGGCGCGTTTTTATCCCAACTCGCAAATTTCGTATGTCCCGCCGACCTCGGAGGATACAGTTAGTCAGGAAAATATCACCGTGGCAGGAGAAAATGCCACCCGCCGACGAGTGCAGAGTGCATTTGGCGAGTCGGTCAGTGTCGAGTTTATGCACGAGGGAAGCACATTTGTGGTGACCGCTATTCCCGCCGATTCACAGTACATTGGTGTGTTTGATCACGTTCTCGAGACATTGGCTTTTGCGCCGAATGTCGGGATCGAGTCGCCTGATCCACAAGAATCTCTTACCAGTCCTGTTCAAGTAACCGGATATGCTCCTGGAACGTGGTTCTTTGAAGGCCAGCTTTCTGTCGAGTTGCAGACAGCGCAAGGGGAGACCATCGCGCAAGCCAGTTTGGCGGCTGATGGCACTTGGATGACAGAAAATGAAGTTGATTTTTCCGGCGAGCTGACCTTCGATGACGCCGAACGGGCAGTGGAGAGCTTGAGATTGGTGCTCATGAAAGCCAATCCCTCTGGCTTGCCAGAGAATGCCCAGTCGGTTTCGATTCCGGTGCAAGTGGCGGAATAATCAATGTATCGGGAGCCGGGCAGAGCAGGTCAGCGAAAGAGACCATGTCGCACAATATATTAGTCCGCATGATTTTAGCCAGAGCTTACAGTACTTGCTCCGCCGAGTCTGCCAGGAATACGGTACAATCGCACCATGTCGTCACCATTTTCATTTGAAGTTGTAGGAGAGAAGTCCAACGCACGAGCGGGTGTTATGCACACGCCGCACGGCACGGCACTGACGCCGATGTTCATGCCGGTGGGAACACGGGCCACCATTCGCTCCATTGACAGTGAAGACATTTCCGCCATGAACCCGCAAGTTATTCTGGCAAACACGTATCACCTGTATTTGCGCCCTGGTCATGAACACATTTCTTCGCTCGGCGGCGTCCATGAATTTATGCGCTATCCTGGACCCATGTTGACTGATAGCGGTGGTTTTCAAGTATTTAGCTTGGGTGAACAGCTCAAACAAAAAACCGGTAATGAGAACTCGAACCTCGTTCCTTCACAGATCAGTGAAGAGGGAGTTGACTTTGTTTCCCACTTGGATGGGAGTAAGCATCATCTATCGCCAGAGTTTTCGATTGAGATTCAACAACACTTAGGCGCCGACATCATCATGGCGTTTGACGAGTGTCTGCCCGATGACGCCGAAGAAGAGTACATGGCGAACTCCGTGGAACGAACCTTCCGGTGGGCGAAACGCTGTGTTACGCAGTGGGAAAAAGCGAATCGACTCAGTCAACAAGGCAAATACCAAGCGTTGTTTGGAATTGTTCAAGGCGGACGGTTCCGGCACCTGCGCGAACGCGCTTTAGAACAGATTGCTTCGTTGCCATTTGACGGGATTGCGCTTGGTGGGGAGACTATTGGTTACAAAATGGAGGCAACGGTAGAAGTGATGGACTGGGTGCGCGATCAGATTTCGGCTCAGTTGCCACGCTATGCCATGGGCTTAGGCCGTGATCCACAGAATATTATCGATGCCGTCCAGGCAGGTTTTGACATGTTCGACTGCGTGGCACCCACACGCTTAGCCCGTAATGGCACACTGTATTTTGGAGGACTCAACACGGACTCGGATGAGTGGTTCTGGGATTCTCCCTATGCGAAAGGTCGTTTGCAGATTGGCAACGCGCAGTTTCGGTCGGATACAGAAGTTATTCAACCGGGGTGTGATTGTTACACCTGTCAGCACGGATATACGCGGGCGTATTTGCATTATCTCTATCGTTCGAAGGAGTTGTCGTACTATCGACTGGCATCACTGCACAACGTGCGAGTGATGGTTCGTTTGACAGAACAGCTCCGCCAGCGCATTCTAGAAGAGACAGCGTCATAGACGTATGATGGTTGTCATCACCTGCTGCCCACTATGACTCGATCCCGCCAGACCTCACCACGGACCCGTTCGCGAACGAAAAAGCGTCGCTCAACCGATGATGCCGAATTATCACCACAACGCATTGGTGGCGTTTTTCTTCTGGTGACAGCAATATCGTTGCTGCTCACGGTGTTTGTGTTGTTTATGCAGCGGCAGTGGAAATTACCCGGACAAAGAGCGCTATTAGTGGTGCACAATGGCGTCGATGAAGTGCGGAAACCGCTGAGTATTGTGGTCATGCGTTTTTCCGAGCAAGAGCTTTTTTTCTTACCGATTCCAGAAGAGCAATCCGTAAATGTACTCTCCAACGATATTTCGTATTCCAGTGATGCCTTGGTGGGTTATACGCAACTGGAAGAGTATCGCTGGGAATATCTTGAGTACCTGGTGAGTCTAGAGTACGGAGTGGTATTGGATGGCATTGTGTGGACTGATTTAAGCCCAGAGGAGCTTCAGGCAAATACTTGGCATAGCGTAGCTGGACAAAGCCTGTGGCGTCGTGCTCCGACGACGTTAGCGTATTGGGATCGGGTTCGTTGGTGGCGTGGAATGTTTGGAATCCCGAGTTACCAAGTCGATCAGCTGACAGTGGGTGAGTTTTTGAGTGAAAATCGAGCCTTGGACACGACTCGCTATCAACGGCAATATTTTTCCTTACTGCAGGATCCGGCGGTGCGAAATAGTGGCTGGAGTGTGTCAATCTTGAACGGCTCAGGCATCCAGGGGTACGCGTCGCGAGTGGCTTCGGCGTTAGAGATGATGGGGTATGAGGTGCGTAGTGTAGATACAATTGAGCCAGTGGAAGAATCGGCTGTCGTGTTTGCGCCGCAGCGAAACGAGGTATTTACCGAAGAGCGGTGGGCCAAGAAACGGTTAGAAACGGTTTTTTCTGCTTTTTCCACGCGAGAAGATGAAGAAACTACTCGTCGACGGCGGAGTTCAGCCGTTATTATTTTGGGGACAGATCAAACCAGTATTTGGCAGAAGTAATTAGTCGAGTTCTTCGTCATCGTCGACTTCGATATCTTCTTCCTCGTAATCGTCCTTTTGGTTGCCCTCGAGGACTTCATCGATATCACGATTTTCGAGAGCAGTGTCGTCGTCGCCTTCACCGGTTTCAGAAACTATGACTGGCTCTTCATCTTCGCGTGCGACTTCAGCATTATCGAGAGAGAGCGCGGCCATAGTGGATTCACTGGGGAAAGAAGCCAAGTGTTCGACGCCTTCGGCCCGAGTGAGTTCGCGAATGAATACGCGCACAGTACTGCCTTTGAGTGACTGGACCTTAACAGAGTACGTATTCCCAGCCGCGATGAGAGGCTCCAAACGGGAGTGAATATCATCTGGAAGTGTCCCAATATATATGCCATCGCATTTCACGCTAATGCGCGTCTTAGTGGCGTGTAGCGTACAATCAGCGCCCACACTGAGGTCTTCTAGGATTTCGGCATCGGCGAGTCTTACCAGAGTGACTGAGCGAGTTTTTCCTGGTTCATCAATGAAATCTGAGTGTTTTAGCGCCTTGGGCAACTTAACAGGCTGCTTTTGTTTGGCTTTTTCAACCAGGAGAAGGTATTTTTTGGCTACAGAATTCGTGCGATCGATCTTGAGTACTTTTTCGTAGGTTTTTTTGGCGGCATCATGTTCGCCAGCCTGCATGTAGGCAAATCCCAAACGATTGAGAGCGCTGGTATTGCTGGGTTCTTGTTTAATGATTTGTTTGTTGAGTGACTGAGCGTCGTCCCAACGTTCTTCTTGGGCGGCTTTGATGGCCCGGTTTTGGAGAATGAGCAAGCTATTCATAGATGGTAGTGTACCCTTTATGTTTCTTCTATCGCGCAGAGAATGTACACATTCATGCGTTTGGTCACCGAATGATATCATACTCTTGGAAAGAAATGCAGGAGAGTACAACTCATGGCTGGACACAATAAATGGAGCAATATTAAAAATCGCAAAGGCGCTCAAGATAAACGCCGTTCTAAGGCCTTTTTTGAAGTCGGTAAAATGATTCGCAGTGCAGTGAAAGACTCACAAAACGGTGATCCCGACACCAATCCAGCTTTGCGTTTGGCTGTAGATAAAGCGCGCAGCGTGAATATGCCAAAGGAAACCGTTCAGCGGGCTATCGATCGTGCGCTTGGGAAAAGTGAAACTGGGGAATCGATTCAAGAAGTTACTTACGAAGGTTACGGCCCGCATGGTGTTGGTTTCTTGGTAATTACGGCTACCGATAACGTGCAACGTACGGCCGGAAATATTCGTTTTGCGTTTTCTCGCAATGGTGGATCACTCGGCGGCCCGGGTTCAGTCATGTATCTTTTCAAACGAGAGGGAGCAGATTTTGTCTCCAATATGATGTTGGATCTTTCACCTGAACAAGGCAAAGAAGTTCAGGCCCTGTATGATGCCTTAGTAGAGGATGAAGATGTGGAAGAAGTCTATATGAATGCTCGTTGGGAGGGAATGGAGTCGTGAAGCGACGCGAGAAGTCATTTTTAGGGGCTTTTATTCTGTCGTTGGGCTTGATGCTCATGCAGTATATTCCTCTCGAGTGGCGTCCGCTCGGTATGGTCATTTTCACGGTGGTGACGTATTTGGTAACTGCCTGGGTGCTGTTTGACAATCTAGATGGTGTTGAGTGGATGACTATCGTGCCGATGCCGGCGTTGTACACGGCATCGATCTCATCTTTTTATTTTTTGTTGCCAGAGAGTGTCATTGCCCAAGCGATTATTGTTTCGATCTTCGGTCTGGGGATGTATGCCTTACTTTTGGCGGGAAATATTTTGACGATCGCCAAGACCCGGACAATACAACTTCTGCGGGCCGCTCAGGCAGTAATTTTCTTTTTTAGTTTGATTGCGGCTCTGTTAGCCTTTAATACGCTGTTTTCCTTAGGATGGCTGTTTATCTGGAATGCATTGATTGCCTGGGGAATTGGCATTCTTTTAAGCTTTTGTTTTTACTGGTCCATTCGACTGGGAAAGAATATTAGTCGAGAAGTGTTCGGATTAACTCTGCGCACAGGTACTTTGCTCGGTTTTCTAGCTGGGATTGTTTCGTTTTTCCCTGGTAATTTATGGCCAACCTCATTGCTTCTCATGGGCGCGATGTACACGATGCTGGGCGTCGGGCAGTCGGCGCTGGAGGAAAAACTGTTTACGAATACGGTTCGTGAGTATTTGGGCGTGTTTGTGGGTGTGGTGATTATGTTTTTTGTTTTGCTGCCTTGGAAATAGGGCTCAGAAATATGTTTTCTCTGACGGTACGGCGCGGAATGCGCCTCGATGTGCGCGCGTTCGCGTAAGGAAGCACATGGCCCGCCAGAGAAAACATATTTCTGAGTCTGAAGAGGGGGCTTTTTTATCTTTTAGGCGGCGTTAGGTGTACGCCTTTCTTCTTTTTATCTTTAGGCGGCGTTTGGTGAACGCCTTTTCTTTTTTTATCTTAGGCGGCGTTTGGAGTACGCCTTTTCTTTTTTTATCTAGGCGGCGTTTGGTGTGCGCCTTTCTTTTTTTATCTGGAGGCGGTGTTTTGTGAATGCCTTTATTTTTGGTTTTTAGCCTGGTGTGGTGATGATTTTTTTTTGGTGGGTGTGAGGAGAGAAGAGGGGAAGTGCGGGGGAAGAGAGAGGAGAGACCTATAATATTTTGTTAATATCCTATAATATGCGTCCTATATAATTTATTTTCACGTTTTGTTTTCACAAAAGCGAATGAAACATGGCGATGCATGCATGAATGTTTGAGTTTGGCGTTTTAGCCTGGTGATGATGTTTTTGATATAGTTAGATGCGGTTTGAATAGAGTAAGCTGCTTGAATTTGCAAGAATAGAGAGACTGTGGATAACTTCAAAGAGAGTCGTGGCAGAAAAAACCCGAAAAAGGGTCTGTGACCTCGAGAGACCTCTTGGCTGAGAGGGGTTTGGCAGTGGTGAGCTGAAAGCGTTATGAAAGCGATGGGAATGGTGATAAGAGAGGATATAGTGGTCATTGTGTGTAAAAATAAGCCGGTTCCACTGCTCTGAGCGGGTCGGTATTCTTTTTGTGGACTTTTGGGTGTTCGCCGAGAGATCTTGATCTAGAGTCGCAAAATGTATATTGTGCGACATGGCGTGGACGCGGAGTGGGACCTGCTCTGTCGTTGCTTTGTGGCACAAATGGGCATGAAATGTTTTTCTGTTCTATTCCTCGAATAAATAAGCGCGTCCTTCTCTCTCTGTGGATGGCCGATTCTATTTTTGGAAAATTGTATAAAAACCCGAACGATTTTGGATGTTTTGTCCGTTTTGGCGTATTTGCCTGTTTTTGACCTATTTGTCCTATGATGGATTGTCCGTCTTTTCTAAAAAAAGCCTAAAATGGGCCTCTCAGCGCGTCTTAGCCTGGTGGTGTGATATGTTTTAGCATGGAAAGATGTTTTTTGATCTATTTGACGTGTGCGATGTCGCAGAATCTTTTGTTTCGTGGTGACAGATGCTACAGTGAGTGCAGTCTATGGCGAAATCATCGAACGTGCAGCACCTTGCATTGCAACAACAAGTCTACGAGTACCTCGAACACATTGAAGTCGAACGGAATTTGTCGTCATTAACACTGCGCGACTATTCTTTGTACTTAGATCGTTTCGTGCAGTGGGCCAAACGCAAAGACATTAAAAACATGCAGGCGGTTGATTTGCAGACAATTAAGAAGTACCGCCTCTACCTCTCTCGGTACACGACCGAACAAGGGGAGAGCTTGTCGGTGCGTACGCAGTCGTACTACATTATTGCGCTCCGCTCTTTTTTGAAATGGCTCATTAAGATGGATGTGAAGGTTATTCCTCCAGAAAAAATTGATTTGCCCAAAGTGGAACAGGCTGAGGTCACGTTTGTGAAGCCAGAACAAATGGAACGCCTGATGGCTCAGCCAGATATTAGTACCGACCACGGACTACGAGATAGGGCGATTTTGGAGGTCCTCTTCTCTACTGGTTTACGTGTTTCTGAGCTGGTCTCGCTCGATCGCGAGCAAGTGGACACCCAGCGCAAAGAGTTCGGTGTACTCGGGAAAGGTCGCAAAGTTCGGGTGGTGTTTCTTTCGGACCGCGCGGCTCACTGGCTGGAGCAGTACCTGGCGTTGCGGACGGATGATTGGTCGCCCGTTTTTATTCGCCACTCGCGCGGTATTGATGTTACCGAAGACGGCGAAAACATGCGCCTCTCTGCTCGCTCGGTGCAACGATCAGTAGAGAAGTATCGAAAAATGGCCCATATTCCAGTGAAAATTACACCGCACAGCATTCGACACTCGTTTGCTACAGATTTACTGCGCAATGGAGCTGGCCTGCGTGATGTGCAAGAAATGCTCGGACACAAGAATATTTCCACGACGCAAATTTATACGCACGTGACTCGGCCAGAATTAAAAAAGGTACACGAGAAGTTTCACAGCCAAAGTTAAAGAATCTTAGCGAGTTGTATTACCCCATCCGAGTTGAAAACCAGCAGTCTCTGGAGGAAGAGCAATTGAACGTTTCTGATCTGCTTTTGGTTTTCGGATATTAGGAATTTCTAGCTCAGATATAAGCAGGCATGCGTTTTCGAGATAATTTAGGGTGAAGTCAGTTGTGCCAAGTCGTATTTTTGCTGAGTTGAGGAGTGCTTCATACGAGGCCCCATATCGTTCACGTATTTCACTGAGTACCTGAGGAAGATGAACATGTATTTGGGGAGCAAAAAAAGGGATATAGATGATGCTGACTCTGCGAAATGCTTTTTTTTGAAGATCATACCCTTGAAGGAATATACTCCAAGGTTCAAGAGTATCTGTTGAGAGTGATTGGAGCTCGTCAGAAGTATCTTCCATTGTGTAGATATAACTTAACGGTATGCATTCCTTGTAAACTTCAGGTTTTTCTTGGAGTGTTGCGAGTGTTTGTGGCGAAATTATTTCCTGGCTTGAGAGAGTACTTATTCGCCGTATAGAGAAAGTTTCCCTTTTTTGTGAAGTTTGCGACCAAGAGATCTGGGGTGCAGGAAGGAAGTCGGATTCAGGTATTCCGAATTCATTTTGAGCGGCATGAAGCAATGCAGTGCTTCTTGGGATATAAAAAAGTGTATTCCAATCAATATCCGGTTGCTTTTTTCCTATCAAATCAATCGGATTGACACTTTGCAGCGTTTGTCGCTCTGCTTCGTTCAGGTTGAAAAGTTTCCAACGAGATTGCAGTTGTTCGCGAGCTTCTCTAAAAATCGCCATGGATTTTTTTCTACTCTACTCTTCTTCCTCATCCAAATCATGCTTGGTGGCCGTGGCGGTGACAATGCTGTCACTCTTTGGCATGCGCATGAGGATGACGCCTTGGGTTGGTCGCTTGAGAACCGGAATGTTCTTGAGTGGAAGTTTGATAACTTGCGCTTCATGCGTGCTCATGATGATATCTTCATGCTCATGCGTGACAATCAATGCTGCCGCGACTTTTCCAGTTTTGCTCGAGATGGATGAGACTTTGACGCCTTGTCCACCGCGTTTTTGCACTGGGTACTCGTCGAGTTCGGTGCGTTTGCCCATGCCGCGCTCAGTGATGACCATCAACTGGAAGAAGAAGCGGCGACGCTTGTCTTCTGGCGGGGTTGGGTTGGCTGGGAAGGCCTGGCCACCGACAACAAAGTCACTTTTCTTGAGCTTGATACCCATGACGCCTTGCGTGTCACGGGAGCTTTCCTTGACTTCGTCTTCGTGGAAGCGAATACACTTGCCTTCGTGTGTGACGAGCATGACATGGCAGTCACCGTCGGTGAAACGGGTGTACACCACTTCGTCATCGTCCTTCAATGTGATGGCAATGATACCGGTGGAGCGAATGTTCTCATACTCACTCAGAGGGGTCTTTTTGACCTTTCCGCCACGAGTAGCGAAGAGTACGAAGCCAGTTTGGTCTTTGGCGTCTTTCGGCAGGATAAGCATGTTCTGGATGGTTTCGTCGGAGTCTAAGTTGATGACATTGACCAACGCGGTGCCCTTGGACTGGCGACTGCCTTCCGGAATGTCGAACACTCGGCTCGAGTAGACGCGACCTGTGTTGGTGAACATGAGCAGCGTGTCATGCGTACGGGCGGAAATAATTTCCTTGATGGGGTCTTCTTCCTTTGTCTTCATGCCCATGACGCCCTTGCCGCCCCGACGTTGCGTGCGGTAGGTGTCGGCGCTGAGACGCTTGATGTAGCCGCCTTCGGTGTAGACCACGATGGTGGACTCGTCTGGGACGAGGTCTTCTTCGTTGATTTCTCCGACTTTCCCTTTCACGAGGACGGTCTTGCGATCGTCGCCATAGGTGTCGGCAAGTTCTTTGGTTTCTTGGCGAATGATATCGAGGATTTTTTGTGGGTGCATCAAAATGTCTTCAATTTCTTCGATGCGAGCCTTGATTTGGGTGTACTCATCTTGCAGTTTTTGGCGCTCGAGGGCGGCCAGTTTGCGCAGCTGCATATCGAGAATGGCCACAGCTTGGACTTCGGTGAAGCCGTACTTCTCCATCAAGCTGTTCTTGGCGGTTTCGGTGTCGGCAGACGAGCGTATGGTGGCGATGACTTCGTCGAGAATGTCGAGGGCTTTCAACAAACCTTCCAAGATTGTGGGCGCGATCGCGCAGGCCGCGCAGTTCATACTGCAGACGGCGTACCGTCACCAATTGGCGGTGGCGAATGAACTCCATCATGACGTGTCGGATGGTCATGAGTTGCGGCGTGCCGTCGGAGTTGAGGGCCACCATGTTCATGGAGAAGTTACTTTGCAAGTCGGTGTACTTGAAGAGATTGTTCAAGACAGACTTTGGACGGGAGCCGCGTTTGAGGTCGATCGCGATGGTCAGACCTTGGCGTCGGACTCGTCACGGATATCAGAGATACCCTCGACTTTTTTGTTTTTGACGAGGTCAGCAATCTTGACGATGAGCTTGGCCTTGTTGACTTGGTATGGGATCTCGGTGATCACAATCTGGTGACCACGGCCATGCTCTACAATCTCGGCTTTGGCGCGCATGGTGATGCGACCGCGACCGGTGGCGTAGGCGTTTTTGATGGCGTCCCAGTCGTAGATATAGCCGCCGGTTGGGAAGTCGGGACCGTTGACGTGATCAAGAATGTCTTCGAGGGTGGCTTCAGAGTCAAAGTGTCCGGACAATGTTTCGGCAGGAATGTCGGCGGCGTCCTGGCCTTCGAGAGCCTCTGCCGGGACTCGTTTGGAGTGTCCTTTGGTGATGACGGTGTCGATAGCAGCGGCGATTTCGCGCAAGTTATGCGGTGGGATTTTGGTTGCCATACCGACAGCAATACCCTCGGCACCCATTAAGAGTAAGTTTGGCATGCGGGCTGGCATGACGACCGGTTCCTGTTGTGAACCGTCGAAGTTGTCGGCAAACTCGACCGTTTCTTTGTCGATGTCAGCCAACAGTTCTTCTGAAATTCGGGCCATTCGGGCTTCGGTATAACGCATGGCAGCTGGTGAGTCACCATCGATGGAACCAAAGTTACCCTGTCCGTCCACGAGTGGATAGCGCATCGAAAAGTCTTGCGCTAAACGTACCAAGGCGTCATACACAGCGGAGTCACCGTGCGGGTGATACTTACCGAGCACTTCACCGACAATACGAGCGGATTTCTTGTAGGAAGAGTTCCAGCGGATGCCCATGCCGTGCATGGCAAAGAGAATACGGCGGTGAACTGGTTTCAAACCATCACGCACGTCCGGTAAAGCACGAGAAACGATCACACTCATGGCATAGTCCAGATAGGACTTACGCATTTCGTCGACGATTGGTTTCTTGAGGATTAAACCGTAATCGGTTTTGACCGTTTCGTAGGCTTCGCCTTCTTCGTTGGTGAAGGCGTCGTCGGCGCTGTCATCTTCGTTGCGGTTGTCGTCGTCACTGTTGTCGCTGTTGTCATTATCGCCAGAATCGTCAGAAGAATCGTCGGCGTCATAGGCTTCCATGCTGCCAGAAGTATCGACCGATTCAGAGTCGGTTTTTACTTCTTCCGCTACGTTCTGCTCTGCTCTGTCGAGCAGTTCTTCCAATTCTTCGTTCTGTTCTGAAGAGTCGGTGTTTTCGGTTGCGGGTTTGATTTTTTTGTCAAAAGCCATGTGTCTTTTCTTATTTCTTCACGATTTGCTGGTAGGCAGGAAAGTGGACGCTTATTCTTGGCCTTCTTCGAAAACCTTGACGGCTTCGTCGTAGCCTTGGAATTCATTGAGCTTGACCCATTTTCCAGACTCGAGGTCCTTGTAGTGCTCGAAGAAGTGCTTCATGCGATCCAGGCGGTGCTGAGGCACGTCATCCATAGATTGCCACTTGCCGCAGATGAAGTCAACTTTCTCGACTGGAACAGCTAAGAGTTTGTGGTCGATACCTTCTTCGTCTTCCATCTCGAGCATGCCGATGAGTTTACATTTGATGTAGGTGTTGGGCATGAGGGGCACGGAAGTGAAGACCAAAACGTCGAGGGCATCGCCGTCTTTGCCTTTGGTGTCTTCAATGAGACCGTAGTTTTCTGGGTAGCTCATCATGGTTGGCATGAGGCGGTCCACCATGATGTTGCCAGTCTCTTCATCAACTTCATACTTGATGTTGGAGCCAGCGGGAATTTCAATGTGGACGATGAATTTTTGTGGGTCGAGGGACATGTGGGCCTTTCTTATTCTTGAACTATCATTGATTTAAGATGTCTGAGTACTTGTCGGGCGTAATGTTTTTCATTCTCTTCGACTAGGAGTAGAGATGATAGTGGGGTTTGAGACTTTTTACGTTGCTCCGCTTTTGCAAACTTGTTTCTTTCGTTAACTTGAATTGTAACGAGCGAGACCAAGTTTTGTTCCAGGGCATCCCAAATAATTTGAGAATCGATCTTCTGATTCATTACTCCTGATAAGGCTTGCAGTTTAACTCTAAAAAAAGTTTGGTGCTGGTCAGCAAATTGCCTTGGAAGGAGCATATCGTTTCTGCGAACAATCAGGACAGCAAGTGTATTTGCTAGGTCAAAGAATCTTCCTGCTTGTTCGATTTGAGCGAAAACTTGATCTTGTTTTCTTTCAATTTCTAGAGTCGCAGATGCAATATTTTTTTCCACCTCATTCCAGAAAGCAGCTTTGTCAAAATGTTGACGCAAAAAGAGAAAATCCTGATGAGCGAGGACATCTGTGAGAGACTGGACCACACTGGATTCATTTTCTGGATCTGCCTCGGTAATTGCTTCTGTAAGCTGCTTTATCAAATCCTTTGGGATTTCAATAGTGTCCTCAGCTCTATTTCTGAATTCGTCAATTCTTCTTCTTATTCCCTGCATGCGCTTCCTTCTTGTGTAGTTATTGATACGTACTACTGTATCCTACAAATCCAACGTCGCCAGTTTTGCGTGGGTTTGTATGAATTTTTTGCGTGGTGGCACCAGTGAACCCATGAGCGTGGTGAAGATCTTGTCGGCCTTTTGGGCGTCTTCGATGGTGACCTGCTTGAGCACGCGGGTTTCTGGCTTCATGGTAGTTTCCCAGAGTTGCTCAGGGTTCATTTCACCAAGACCTTTGTAGCGTTGGATCTTGATGTTCATGTTGGCGTACTTCTCTTTGAGTTCTTTGACTTTTTCGTCCTTTTCGGCGTCGCTGAAGGCGTAGAGAGATTCTTTTTTGTTCTCGATTTTGTACAGAGGCGGCATCGCGATGTACAGATGGCCTTGTTCGATAATATCCGGCATGTGGCGGAAGAAGAACGTCAAACCAAGCGTGGTAATGTGCTCACCGTCGACGTCCGCGTCATTCATGAGAACTATGCGATGGTAGCGCAAGTTGCTAATATCAAAGGTTTCGCCGATACCAGTTCCCAAAGCAATGATCAGGTTCTTGAGCTCTTCAAAGCTAATGATTTTGTCGAGACGGGCGCGTTCGGTATTCAGGATTTTTCCGCGCAATGGGAAAATAGCCTGGAATTTACGGTCTCTACCCTGCTTGGCAGAGCCACCGGCGGAGTCACCCTCAACAATAAAGACTTCAGATTCCTCTGGTTTTCGGGACTGACAGTCAGCCAGTTTACCTGGCAGAGACATGCCTTCCAGCGCGCCTTTGCGGATAACGGCGTTCTTGGCGGCGCGGGCGGCTAAACGAGCACGGGCAGCCAACAAGACTTTTTCGATAATCGCTTTGGCTTCAGAAGGATGTTCCTCGAGGAACTCTTCCATGCCGTCTTTCATGACTTGGTAGACAGCGGATTGGGCTTCGGAGTTGTTGAGTTTGGCTTTGGTTTGGCTTTCGAACTGGAGGTCGTCAGACGGCATCTTCACGAAAATGACGGCGGTAAGACCTTCTTTGAGGTCGTCGGCAGTGAAGGATTCTTTGTCACTCTTGAAGAGATTGTTGTTGACGGCGTAGTCGCGCAGCACTTTGTTGAGGGCCATACGGAAACCAGTCAGGTGGGTACCACCGTCTGGAGTTTTAATGGTGTTGGCGAACATTTCGACGTTTTCGCTGTAGGTGTCGTTGTACTGCATGGCCACTTCGACCTGCACCTTGAACTTCTCGGATTGGTACTCGCCAGCGGTGTGCACCACCGGATGAATAATCTTCTTGTTTTGGTTCATGTGGCGAACCATGGAGCGAATACCGCCCTCAAAGTAGTAGTCTTCACGGATGCCGGTGCTGCCGTCAAAGAGGCGGAAGTAGAGGCCGGCCATGAGGTAGGCGCGTTCGCGGATGAAGTCGCGCAGGACACTCATGTTGTACTTAGTGGTGGAGAAAATGGTGTCGTCTGGGACAAAGCTGCTCAACGTTCCGGAAGGATACTTCACAAAGTCTGGGCCTTCCATAGGGAACAGTTCAAGGACTTTTTTCTCGTCGATAGTCACGACGTCAGCGACCGGAGTACCGCGGTGGTATTCCTGGTAGTAGTAAATCTCGCCACGGTTGACGATGACTTGCATGTGGTTGGACAAAGCGTTCACTGCTGAGGCACCGACACCGTGCAGACCACCAGATGCCTGGTAGGCCATTTCGTCAAACTTACCACCGGCGTGGAGTTTGGTCATGGCGACTTCTAAAGCGGAGACGCCAGAAGGATGCTTGTCGACGGGAATACCACGACCATTATCGGTCACGGTCACGTAGCCATCTTCGCGCAAGAATAAAGAAACTTCGCTGGCATAGCCGACGATACCTTCGTCCACCGAGTTATCGACGATTTCTTTGACACAGTGGTGCAAACCACGGCTGTCGGTTGAACCAATATACATACCCGGCCGTTTACGGACCGGTTCTAAGCCTTCTAAAACGCGAATGTGCTTGCCTGTATAGTCGTTGGAGTTGGGAGCCGATTTTGCCATAATTGAGAGTCTTTACTTTACCCTATTCCTGGGGGCGAATCAATGGGGAGTCAGGAGGGCGTGTTTTTTTGTTGTTGAGAAAGATTTTTTGTATACACCGAAAACAGTAATTTTTCGGCGCACAAGGCAGGTTGGACGTTATTATTGAGCGCATCCAACACTTCTAAGAGCGTTTCTTGGTACTGTACTCCCGCTTGGCTAGGAGGGATGTGGGCAGAGAGTTCACTCTGCAAAACTGGTCGCAGCTCTTCTCTCTTGCTGGGCAGCTCTTGGCTCAGCGTGACGACTTCTTTCCAGGAAGTGCAGTGGGAAAGTTTTTTCAAAAAGAGATGTTTCGGTATTGGTGGACTCGGTTGCTGCTTTGGCAAGGCGAACAACGCAGCGGGACTGAATCGTGGGCAAAACTTGTGTTACCGCGCTCGTCGCGAGTGTGATTTGCGTACGCGCGGGCGGTTCTTCGATGAGTTTCAACAAAGCTTGCTGGGCTTGTTGCGTGATCCGCTCCGCCGGAAAGATGGCCACGTGGCGAATGCCTTTGGTAGCAGGCGCGGTGCTGAGTTCTTGTTGCAGGCGACGGATGCTGTCGATCTTGATGGATTTCTCATCGGTGAGTGCCCAGATGGTATCTGGCGAGACTTCGAGGTGCGCGGCCAGCGCGGCCAGATCAAAGTCTGGCCGCGCAAACACCACAATTTGTGAAGTCAGTTGCGAGTTCATTTTCTGTGCGTACTGTCTTATTTTTTCAGTTGTTCTTTGAAGTAGTCGACTGTCTCGATTGGGGCTGGATCAATTTGCTCCAGCATAGCCAGGTAGAAGTTCACAAAGGCGCCAAAGGCAATCACTTCGAAGGCTTGTTCGAGACGGGTGACGCTATCGATCAGAACGGTGGTCGTATCGATGCCGGCTTTGTCGATCACATCTTGAGTGACCTCAATGCGGCGTTGCGTGCGATCGTGGTACAGCGGCGATTGGAACAAGACAAAGTACAAGAGCTTGTCGTTTTCGGCTGGATAGCGCAGACCTTCCATCAGGTGATGGTTGAGCTCTGGCACGATGCGGTACTCGCTGTAGGTTTTGGCGTTTTCATTGAGCTGATTGTCGAAAACGTGCAGCGCACCTTCCAAGTGCTCCGCGCCGATCAAAACTGGAATGCGACCAAACATATTGAAGGCCATTTGTTTGGCGGGATTGCGATCTTGGGGGACATCGACATTGATGCCGCCACTCGTTTCTTGAATACGCTCGACGACTTTGTTGACCAATACTTCGTCTACCTTCAGCACGCCAGCTTTGATAAACATGGCGATCGTGCCAAAGACGCTGTAGCCAATGGCCATGCGTGGCTGGTTGGACGGATTATGCTGCGGGTTGATGACGTAGACTGGCCAGTTGTTTTCCTGGGCCATTTCCTGGAGTTTGCCCCCGGTGGTGATCACCAGGATTTGGGCGCCAGAGTTTTTTGCTTCTTCGGCGGCTGAAAGCACTTCTTCGGTGGTGCCGGAGTAGCTGGAAAGTAAGATCAAAGAATCTTTGCCGGCGTAGGCTGGTAGGTGGTAGTCGTTGTAGATCTCCAGCGGGACTTCGAGTTCACTCTTAAAGACGCGCTTGATGACGTCTGGCCCCAGCTGAGAACCACCCATCCCGGCCACTATGATATTTTTGACTCGGTTGGTGTCGACATTCACTTCGAGTGAAGAGACCTGTTCCCAGGCGTCTTTGACTTGGTCGGCCAGCGACTGCACTGAGCCGAGAACGTTACTTTTGTCGAGTTTTTTGATTTCTTCGAGGTTGTCCAAAATGGAGGTATTGGGCATGGAGTCCTTTCTTGGGGGGCGGCGCGAGAATTTCTCGCGCCGCCAACATATTTCTTGTTTTCTACTTAGTCCAGAGCGTGGATGTTCACGCCTTGAGACCAGTCTACTTCCTCGTGGGCTTCGAGGATTTCTCGCAGTGTGGCTTTGAGGTCATCATAATCTTCGCGAGTTTTGGCTTCAAACTTCACGGTGATGTATGGACCATTTTGAGAAGCGCGAATAATTGCCATGCGATCTTCTAAGTCCATGCGGATACCGTCGATGTCGACGTACTGTGCGTCTGGCCAGCGCTTGCGGAACTCGGCCTGGATGGTTTCGTTCACGAATTGGAACTTGATGTCATCAGCTAAACCAAATTTGATTTCTGGGCTACTGACGTACTTGGCCAACTCGGCGACAGCTTCACTCAGTTTTTGGTCTTTGCGCTCCAGATAAGCGAGTAAGCGCAAGCTGGCGTAAGCCCCGTCATCGTGACCATAGAAGTTATCCATAAAGAAGATGTGACCGGAAAGTTCTCCGCCAAACGGAGCGTGAATTTCTTTAATTTTGGCTTTAATAAAGGAGTGTCCGGTAGTCCACATGACTGGTTCTCCACCCGCTTCCTCAATGGCTTCTGTGACCTGGCGAGAACAGAGGGTGTTGTACACAATTGGAGCGCCAGGAATATAGTCCAGCACATCTTTAGCGAACAAGGCCACGATGGAGTCCATCCAGAGAACTTGGCCGTCTTCGTCCACGACGGCCATGCGGTCGCCATCAGTGTCGTAGGCAAAACCGAGATCGGCACCGGCTTCCTTTACTGCTTCGGCGAGGCGCTCGAGCACTTCCGTTTCGGTGGGGTCTGGGGTGCCCATGGGGAAGTTTCCATCTGGTTCGGTGTTTTGTTCAATAACTTCGCAACCAGCGGCGCGTAGGAGTTCTGGATAAAAGACTCCAGATCCGGTGTTACAGGCGTCAACGACGATCTTCCATGGTTTCTGTAAATTGAAGTGTTTGAGGAGATCGGCTTTGTAGGCTGGGAAAACATCCTGTTTGGTGTTTTTCCCTTCTCCTTCTGAAAATTCACCTTGCTCTACCAGTTCGCGCATGTATTGAATTTCTTCAGTGACCATGGTTTCTGAGTAGCCAGTGCCGAGTTTTAGTCCGTTGTACTCTTTTGGATTATGAGAGGCGGTGACCATGGCACTGCCTTTGGTTTTCATTTCATACACTGAGAAGTACACAATCTGACTCAGGGAAAGACCGAGTTCATATGTGTCTACTCCACCGTCGTTGAGGCCTTGAATAAAGGCGGCGGTGTACTGTTCGCTGGTCAAACGGTTGTCATGACCGACGGTGGCTTCTTGAATTCGGCGCTGACTCAGGTAAGTGGCATATGCGCGACCAAGCGTGTAGTAAACGTCTTCGTTGAGGTCTTTGTCGGCGACTCCCCGAATATCGTATCCGCGGAAAATACTCGGATTGATACTTGAAACGATCTGATACATAGATCTCCTTTTTTCCGATTTATGGTTGTTGGTACAACCGTGTTAACAGAATATCAAACTGCTGGGACCAAGACAGCGGCGTGCTGCCGCTCTTGATGGCTCGTTCAATATCATACAAAGTATGAAGGTTTTGCGTGATTTCTGCAACTGTGAACTTTTGTGCTTGAGAACGAAGCTTGTTCTGGGCAAATGGCGGGGCAGCTACTTTGGCTCCCGTTTTCGCGGCGAGGAGGAGGCGGAATTGTCGGGCCACGAGTGAATGAAGTCCCCACTCTGAACCGTCTTCTAGAGCCTGGCGATAGAGCGCAAATGTCTCATGAATGGGTTTGACTTTTATGGCTTCCAGGAAGTCGAATAAAACGGCGGGCAAGCTAAACTCGCGCACTTGCCATGGTTTGGAAAAGAGCTTCTTTTTGGCGGGAGTGAGTTTACCCTGGATGATAACGAGCACATCGTCGGCGGAGTTGAGAACTTGTTCTAGGTACACGGTCAGCGTTTTGCTGCTGCGGATTTTTTCCAGATTGTTGATGCGTAACAGACGCGCGGCTCCAAACAGGCTCGTGGTACCGAGGAGCTCGGTGAACTCACCTGCGCTAATGCTGTTGAGGTCGATGGTGACAATGTCTTTGCCCTGTTCTTGTGCTGCGGTGAGGATGGTTTGCTCGAAACGCGAGCGCTGAAGTTCGTCCTCGCCATGAAGGACCTGTCTGAGTGGAGATACGGACGCGGGCATAGTGGCATTGTAGCGCTCACAGGTTTGGTTTTCAGCTAGAATATATGTATGCCGATTTATCGCCACGAAAAAAACGGAGCCCATATTGTTGATTCTGACAGAAAGATTCTGCGCTTCGTGAGCCAACTATTCACGACACGAATGAGCAAAATTGACTTTTTAACGTCTATTTATGAGAGTATTCCTCAAGTACAAGATGATGATATGAATACACAGGTCATACATCGCTTTTTAACGGATGTTGTCTGGAGAGTCAGTCGGGAAAATTGGGAGTACGAAAAACTCTATGATTTTCGACAGAAGTTTTTTCCGTTAGTAAAAGAATACTATCCACAAATATTTTCACACAGAGAGTTTATGCGGGCGTTTTCGGCGTATTTGGAGGCAATGACCGAGTACCCAATAGAAGAATCTTTACGAGGAATGCGGATTCGAGAATATGTTCGTCGCCGTTCTATTCAAAAAAAAAGCCAAGAGGAATCTGCAAGTTGTACAGCAGCAAATATCGCAAATCGAATCGGCAGAAATGCTCAATAACTATGGCACCTGGTCAGCTCGAATTGTAGAGGTACTTCCAGATGAAGATGGAGCGTGGACGGGTGTTAGGTACGAAATTAATGGAAGAATGTTTTACATGGAAGCCCTTTCGAGTGAGTTACCAGATTTGCAACCGAACGAGGTTGTGTTGATTACCGTTTCAAATGTAAAAGGCCAACCTATCGTGACCGCGATCGAAAAACAAGAATGATACAATACTCCCCTATGGCCGACCAGACTTCTACCGCCAAAAAACCATCCGCAATCAGTATTTCCGAGAATGTGACGCTTGAGGAATTGATCAGTGACTACCGCGACATTCATATGATGCTGAATGCGCAGTGGCCGATCGAGTCCGACAACGAGCGCGTCTTTGCCCGCACCATGAAGCTGATGGAAGAGCTCGGTGAGTTGTCGAATGAAATTTTGTCCAAGATGGGTTTGCAGCGTCAGGCGAAAGTCGATGCGTTTGAGCAGCATCATTTGGAAGATGAATTTGCTGATGTACTTGGTTCTCTTCTCTTGCTTGGTATTGAGATGGATATTGATGTGGCGGAAGTCATGCGCCGTAAGATTGAGTTTACTTTGGAGCGGTTGCAACAGGAATTTGAATCGCAGTGAGGAGACACCCCTAGGCCTATAACAATAGGCGCTTCAGGCGTGTTTTGACTTCATTTGTTTGAATAATCC
>JAJOJK010000003.1 GCA_021208605.1 Candidatus Woesebacteria bacterium
CGATGATACGCCCAGCTCATCCAAGACAATTTCGTAGAGCGGCGTTTTCGCCTCACGTCCATCAAACATCTTGCCGACAAAATGGAGTGCTTCCCAGCCAAGCATAAATCCGCCGCCCTCATCCGAGAAAAAATGCGAGAGTCCCCCCGCTTTGCGTATCTCGCCCTGCGAATTACGACCAAAACAGTTCGATCCGGTGCCAGCGATGAGCACAATGCCCTGGCCGGTGCGAGTTCCAGCCCACAAGCCGAGCTCAACGTCAGAAATCAGTGCGTAAGATAGATTCAAATCATGCTGCGTTAGGCTTTGCGTAATCCAGCGCTCAGCGTTGTCGGTGTCGAGATCAGTATCGAGACCAGCCATACCCAGAACCAAAAAGCTTTGCTTCGCTAATTCGGACACTGACATCTCGAGCGTTCGGGCCGCCTCCTCGAGCATAAACAGCAATCGCGAGGTGGCTTCTTGGTCGGAAATGCCATCGAGATTCATGCCGTCATGGCGAACTGTTGCTACCGCCTGAGCGACGAGTTGCTCATCTGACACCTGATTTTCTGGGGCGAGATCAGCCTTTCGCCAAACCATCAACTCTGACTTCGTGCCTCCCGAGTCAATACCAATCAAATACGTGAAATTGTCAGAAATATGCTGCATATGCTTTCATCGTAGCATAGGAGAGATCTGCAGAAGGGTTGCGTAAGGATTGGAACCTATTTTTTTATTCTCCGAACCAGGAAAAATGAACAAAATGTTACTTCTACAGCTGAGGGTTGGATCCTTTTAGTGGCGCCGCCGCGCGCAAGTCCGAACTCGTCTTCACGCCGAACTCTTCCATCCGCTCCAGATACATCAACACCGTTTCCACGAATACGGCATGGCTCCATGCCAGTGGCGACACCGAACGCGCTTCGCCGGTATACGGATGGTACTGCTCGGCCAGCACTGGTGAGTCGCCCATGCGGTCGGTCACCCAAGTGATTTCCTGCATAATGGTTTGGAGTTCTTCCAAAGATTCTGCATACTTCAGGCGACGCTGCACTTCCCAGAGAGTGGTAATGATCCATGGGTTCGGGAACGTATCTGGATCAGAGTGATAACTGTCGTTTTCGTAACGCACAAAACCGCCAATCCCACCAGGAACTGCCAAACGGTCATAGACAGCTTGGATAGTACCTTCGAGCATCGGATCGCCTGGTTGCAAGACGTCGTAATACCACAAACCATACAGGGAAGAAATATCAACTACTTTGTGCTGCTCCACGTGACCATCGTTATTCGTAGCGTAGCGAATAAACGAGTTCATCTCTTTGTTGAACAAGTATTGCTTCATCACTGTGACAATTTCGTCAGCAGCGGTGCGATAGCGTTTGGCATGACTCGTCTTGCCAAGCAGTTCACAGAAGTTGGCTGCTGCTTGCAGACCACCGTACACTGACGCACAGGTGTAGGTGCTCACACCAGTGACTTCTTCCCAGAGGTCATAGGAATGGATGGGCAAACCAGTTTTCTCATCGCGGAAAGCCACGAGGAAATCGGCTGCTTTTTCAATGAAACTCTTATAGAGTTCTTCAATAAACTCGATATCGCGATTCTTTGTGAAGTGAATCCACAGCGCGTGTAACACGCTGGCGGTTTCGTCTTCCTGGATCGGCAACTGCAAAATGCGATCTTTGAGCCAGTCATTCTGTTTGATACTCGACTGCCAGGTCGAACCCAAACTCTTATCGCTCTGGAACTTGTGGTGCAGGTAGCCATCGGGGTGCAGAACGTCACGGCAAAACTCAAAGAACGGTTTGGTCACGTGCGTGTAGCCAGCTTTGTCCAAAACAACCGAAACATACGCTCCATCACGCGGCCAGACATAGGCGTAGGAATCTTTGCCATAGAGAAGCATTTCTGAATCTAAGGAAGCAATAATACCGCCATCGTGGTCTACGTGGCAGCGCAAAATTAAGAGCGAGTTATAGTACAGCTGCTGCACTTTGGTCGGCAGATCTAAGAAATCGATCATGTACGTGTGGGACCAGGCATTCCAGAAACAACTCGTGGAGCGCAGCATAGCGGGCACGGACTTAGCCTGGACAATATCGTTGAGCGTGTAAACGTCGTCAATACTTTCAGCAGCACAGATCCAGTAGTGAACCTCCACCACTTCTTTTTTCTCGCAGGACGCGCACACACGGAACACTGAGTCTACCGGTCCGTGCTCGACCGCGTTTTTACTCAGCTCACCGTCTTCGGCATCGCGGAACGAGCCTTCCTTGCCAGCAAACTTGAAAACACCCACCGTATAGTCATCCATCCCTTGGTGATCACTGCGACCATTGACTAAAAATACCCGGCGACCTTTGTAGTGCACAATGGCGTTTTTCGTGGGATCGTAAAATGCTGTATTGCGCAGGCGCACCTCCCCAATCGAAAACTCTTGGGAAAAGAACATTTTGATGTCAGTGTATTTCAAGCCAGGATTATGAATTTCAAACCGGCGCAAGAAAATGGGGAGTTCGTTGTACACCGCATCTTCGGAAATTATCTCCACACCCATCTCGCGGTGAAAGTACCGCACTTCACCAATCATGGTTTCTTCGTGATACCGCGCTTTTACTTCCCACTCGGGAGAATCGAGCCAAGAAAAATATCCATCAATAGAAATTCCAATCCGGTGCTTGTGGCCATTAACGTGATTCTCTAAACCCACGTGGGGATAAAACATATCGCGCACGTACCCGTCTTCATCGAGCGTGACACTAAGATAGCTATTACTTAAAACAATTGATCGCGGCATAGGCAGGCCTGTGTTTTATTGTACTAGACTTGGCGCCACAACGGAAATGGTGCCTCCGTCCTCCTCTGTTTGCGTTTGGGATTCTTTCTCGTAGAGGATCGGCTCTTGGTGCACTTGGTCCTCTTCGGCTGAAGAAAGCGGCACACGTCCAAAGAAATCTGCCAACACGGTACTGTAATTGACATACGCGTTATACGGGCTGCCGTACGGACTAAAGTAGGCATGCACATCGCCGTCCGCAAACCACTTGGTACACATGTAGTAAAAGTGGTCACTCGTTTGCAGGCGGCGCCAGTTTTCAATCAGACGATCATCGCCCGTGGCGAAAAGCGCCTCTTTGACGGCATAGATTTTTTGCGTCGTATCGTTCTGAAACGCATTTCCTAGCCAGGCGGTAAGATCGCGATCGACATCTGCCCAAGAAATTGGCCAAGCGGTTTCAAAAACATCCTGCGGCGTATGCGCCATCAAAACTTGCGAGGGTGTCACAAACCGAGCCTGCTCAGTGTGCTCAATCCAGCGAGTGACGTGCTCAAAAAACGAAAAGATGCCCGTATCTTCCCACTGGTGCTCTCCAAAGGTTTCAAAATCCATAAATAAGTTAATAATGTCATCAGCTCCGAATGGCGCGGTAAGCCAATGCGTATAGGTTTCAGCTCGCAATGGCCAAGCCGCCCAACTCTGCTGCGAAAAACGAAAGGCCACGTCATCGGACAACTGGTAGTGTTTCAACAAAATAGGAAGCGCTTCTTCTCCGACTGACCGATACAAACGTGTCGGCGTCCTGCCGTGCAGTACGTGGTCAGCTCCTTCGGTCAAAATGGCTTCAAAACCAAGGTCCGCCACCTGCCGCGCTACATCATTGGAAAAAATCAGCTCGGTATTTCGAAATACCCGCGGCGAAACACCAAACAACTCGGCCACCAAATCACTGTGCATCTGCACCTGAACAGCAAACTCCTCCGGATCAAAAATACTGGCCAGGGAGTGATAGTAGGTTTCTCCTAAAATCTCTACTCTTCCGGTGGCGACAATATCTTGCAGCAGCGCAATCAAATCCGGCGCAAATTCCTGAAACTGTTCGAGAACCACGCCAGACAACGAAAGCGTAAACGTAAAACTCGGATGATCTTGCAGCAGTTGCCACAAAAGTTGCAGCATAGGGCGGTATGACTTGTCGGCCACTTTGCGCAGCACTCGACTGTTGGCAAAATCGTATTCCTCAGGAATATCAAAATAGGCATCATCACGGCCAACATCAAAAACTGAGTACGGCTTGAGTCGCCACGGCTGATGAATCTGAAAGTACCAACACACTTGCGCCACAGCTACGCCCCCACTACTCGTCGGTATACTTGGTCAATTTCGCGGGCGGCTTTGTCCCAGGTCAACGCGTTGGCATGATTGAGGCCGGCGGCGACGTGTTGAGCATGCGTGGCCGGATCGCTAATCAGGTCGACAATCGCGTCGCGCATTTTGTGCACGTCCCAGAAATCAATCGGTACTGCATGCGGCAAGACTTCGCTGACCCCAGAGGTTTTGGAAACCACTACCGGCGTCCGCTCCAGCGCTGCTTCCAGCGCCACAATACCGAACGGCTCCGAAACCGACGGCATCACAAACACATTGGCCCGACGGAACAGCTGCGTCTTCTCTTTCCCGCGCAAAAAGCCCGCAAACAGCACTGAACCAGAAAGCCCTTGCTCCGCAGCTGAGACCAATAGACTCTGATACATATCGCCATGACCAGCCAATACAAAAACAGCCCGCGGCGAGAGAGCAATGACTTCTTTGGCCACGGATAAAAAGTATTCGGGACCTTTCTGGATCGTCAAACGACCCACAAATACAATTAAGGGCCGATCCTGCAAATACTCTGTGAGTACTTGTTGGTGGAAATCGGGATTGGGATCGATGCCGTTGTGTACCACGTCGATTTTCTCACTTGGAATACTGTAGTACTGCTCGAGCATTCGCTTGGTGTAGTGACTCACGGTTACGACTCGATCAGCGGCGTCCATGCCACGGTACTCAATATCCGCAATATTGGATTGTGGGCGAAAACCACCTGAACGATCGTACTCGGTGCTATGAATATGGACCACCAATGGTCGCCCACTTTTCTGTTTGGACTTGATTCCCGCCGGAATACTCATCCAATCGTGGGCATGGATAACCTGGTGTTCGTGTTCACCGGCTAACTCAGAAACCGTATCACCGTATTTCTCGGCCTCCTCTACCATGTCGCTATAGTACTGCTGGACATGATTCTCAAACTGCTTTTCCCACGTACGCTGCTTTTGCAAATAGGGCTGTAAGAACGAATTAACGTGAATCATCTTCATCTTTTGACCGTCCGCATGGACAAAGCTCATTGACTGGTGAGAAACGCCTGCCGGCATCGATTGCGGCAATGTAAAAACAATTTGATGACCAAGAGAGGCGAGCCCACGGGTTAAGCCGGCACAAGCAACACCAAGTCCCCCGCTATTGTGCGGGGGAAACTCCCAGCCGATCATAAATATCGGTTTTTGCATTGCTCATTGCCAAGGTACTTCGTCGGCAATGATAAACACTACATCGTAGTCGTCGCTGCGGGATTCATTGATATCCGTAGCGGCAGTTATTTCGATGTCGAGATCATTTTCCAGGGTGGCGATAACCTTTTCGTTTTCGGTATACACAAAAATAGCGTCATCATAACTACCGGTAGCATTACCAACAGACACTTCACTCCACCCAGCAGATTCAATCTCGTCTTGCGTGTCACCCGCTAGACCAGGTGTACCGAGGGCATTGAGTACTAATACAGACAACTCGGCTTTTTCTTCTTCGGTTAGCAATTCTCCAGCATCAACGGTATCGGCTGATTCCGTCGCTTCTGGCTCAGCAGCAATTACTGGCGATGGCGACGGCGTGGTAGTTGGTAACAGTGGTGTTGCGGTCTCTACTGTTTGCTGCGACCAAAAAATCGCTCCCCCAATAATTGAGGTCAAAAGCACCACTCCCAAAAATACGGCAAAAGCGAGTTTCCATGAAGATTTTCTAGGCACTTCACGGTATCGAGATTCACTGGCTCGAGCTACTCCGGCTGGAGTGAGATCAACAAACGATGGCGGGATCTCTTTGCTATTCGTAACAGCTGCTTTTTCATCTGGAGCAGCTACCGGAACAGTCTCGGTGGTTTCTGGATCCTCGGTCTGCGTTTCCACTGGCTTGGTTACTGGTGTTACTGCCTCTTTGGGAGCTGGCAGAACGGGTTCTTCAACTTCAGCAGCAGCGGCTGTCTTTTCAGTTATGCTCGGAGCAGCACTGGCCACGACCGCAGGAGCTGCAGCGGCAATAGCTGCTTTGACAGGCGGTTCTCCAGCGATTGATTCCGGTTCAACAGTATCTACGTTACTACTCTCTTCTTCAGATTTTTGAGTACTGACAGATGATTCTACAATTTCTATCTCTTCTGGTTCATTCTCCAGCTGTGGTGGTTGTGGTTTCGGCAAATCGGCAGTAACTTGGGAGTCAATTTCTTCTGATTCAGGTGATTCTGACTCAGCTTCTCTCTTCGTTTCAACTGGTACTGCGGCTTTGGTATTCTCGAAAGAAATTTCAAAATGCAATAAATCAGCAAGAGCTTCTTCGCCCTTTTCCCAGACAGCATCAGCTATAGTCGCTAATACCGTTTCTTTCTTATCTTCCGAAAGTGGATGCGTGGCAACTGTCTCACCAACTTCACTGACAATTTTTTCTTGTAACGCGTCTTCAGCCTGGAAATACAGTAAATGTGTCTCTTTGCGTTCGGCTTTGCGCGATTTGATGTACGCGACGAGATCATCGAGTGAAACTTCGCGAGCATCGTCGACGCCCAGGTAGTGATGGGAGACAAGTATTTCGTCTTCCGACAAAGCAATCGCTAGAAGTACTGGTTCTACCGATTTCAACGCCGAAACAAACCATCCAAAAGGCATCAGCCAGGCTTTCTTAGGAGCAAAAGCGGTAATCCACTGCTCTATTTCGTCAAACGCCTCGCGCTCGATACCAGAAATGCTCAACTGCACCTGCTCACGACTCAGTGTGAACTTTTGTGAAGCAAATTCGTATACGCTGGTGTCGATCTCATAATCGTCGGCAAGGATTTGGGCAATATTTTCGTCTGACAAAACACTCTTCTTGTTGTCTAACAACAACTGCAAATGACCTAAATATGAATCACTCACGAGAACCAAGACAGAATCAGCAAGAGCTTTTTGCGCGGCAGCAGGCAAAGTTCCACCTTTGGCATATGTGCCGAGCTCTTTCCAACCTTTAGAACTGGACTTCAGCACCGTTATATTCTCGGAACCATAATAGACAAGTGATTTGAAATTTGAAACGGAGCTCATACCTCATTAGTATGGCAAGATTGTGATGCGAACGCAAGCAGAGGTTGCTTGCGTTCGCACTCAGTTTTCAGGAGGTTATTCGCTGCTGCGAGTTGACCAGAAGCGGAGTCCACCCAGAACTACGACTCCCATTCCAACTACCATGAGGGCCCAGGTTTGCGCGGTAGAACCGGCTTCTGGCAACTCTGGCTGAGGAGTTGGGGTTGGTGTGGGGGTAGCCTGCACTACGATATTTGGTCGTGGTGTGGCACTCGCCGTTGGAACTGGCGTGGCGGTTGGACAGACACAGGTATTCTGATCTGTACAAGATGGGTTGCGACAGGCGCCGTTGCTGCAGACCATGCTCGATGGACAGTCGGCGTTGCTGACACAGGCGTCATTGCACTGTGGAGCCGGTGTCGGAGTTGGGGTCGCTGCTGGCGTTGGGGTTGGTGTCGGAGTAGGAGTTGGCGTAGGTGTGGGACACACACAGCTGCTCGACTCGACACAAGATGGGTTGCGACAGGCGCCATTGCTACAGACCATACTGCTTGGACAGTCGGAGTCCTCACTGCAGCTGTCGTTACACTCAGGCGCAGGGGTTGGCGTTGGGGTAGGAGTTGGCGTGGGTGTCGGCGTGGGTGTTGGGGTTGCCTGCACCGCATAGGCCAATTCACAATTATTTGCCACCGAAACGCTATCGGCACAGTAGTCACCGGCGCAAGGAGTACAACGAACATCGAGATAAGTACCAACCTCTATCTCGGGAGAGACATCAGAGGCACTGTCGGCAAAAACCGTGTATTCTTCGCCCTGAGCGTTGCGATATTCAAAAATGTATCGATCAGTACCGGCAAGACCAACACACCGGAAAGTGACAGTTTCACCCTGGGCCAGTGTTGCAGATGGCTGAATTGACTGACAAACATTTTCCAACTCAAATTCCAAGGAACAAATATTTTCGGCCGCTTGCGGTCTAGACGTGGGAGCGGTTGGCGCAATTGGCCCGCGCACTTGCTGAATGAAGAAAATGACGCCCAAGACCAGAACGGTAAAGACACCAATAGCACCTGCCGAAACAAGTGTCCGATATTTCTTGAGCCAGAGTTTGAGTTGTGCGCGTGTCATTGTATGTTTCTCATTCTTGTCTTATTTACAGTGTTGACGAAGGCGTGCTTGAACCGGTTGTTATACATCCTGATATGGTAGGTGCTCCGGCCAGTTTCCAGGCATACCACTGCTCTGCCTCAGATTGGGTCACCGGAGTGAGTGCTTGACCACATGCCTGAGTAGCACTTGGTTTCGCGCCTCGGCAAGAATTGGGCCACTGCAGCGTGTAGGGACCAGAAGTATTGGTGATCAAATCAAAGTTGGGTTGCTGATCCTCGGTGTTCAGCTGCTGAACTGACGACCAACAAGTGTCTGGAGAATACGTGGCAGCCGCTTGAATAGTCACCACTGATCCTTGCAGATTGACTTGCATACCGGTGGACTCATTGAGGTCTGGGTCACCAGTGGCCGCTGAACAGCCAGCGACACTCGGCTTACCAGCAGCGAACCAAGCGAGCCACTGTTGGATTTGGTCCTTGGGCAGATCAACCAAGGCTTGTGAACAGGTGATACCTGGTCGAAGTTTCCCTTGGCAGCCATCACTCCACTGCAAGCGCAGGGGTTGCACGGCTTCGAGCTGAGCAAACGTGGTCAAGTTATTGTAATCACTACTCGTGTCTGGTGACATGAGGCGGGCACTCAGCCAGCAGACTGATTCGTCATAGGAAACCGACTGCGACACGGTCATTTCTTCACCATTCTGCGTAAATCGCAGATCTGGGGCGACGTTGGAATCGAGTGTTTGCTGTGATTGCTCCGCGGTGTCATTCTCAGCTGAATCATTCGCTTCGGTGCCGTTTTGCATGGCATCATTGTTGAAGGTGGCAGATTCTTGGCGAGCGGGTTCGAGCTCAGGTGCCCCCATTTGCCCAGCTACTGGTTCCCACTCGGAACAGAGTCCGTCGCCGGCACAGGGACGACACTGGGCAATATAGCGACCAATTTTGTCGATCGTAATTGGCTGAGAAGTGCGAGAGGTGGCGGTCTGTGGAGCCAACTCAAAGAGTTCAATACCAGTCGTGTCATCACGAGAAGTGGTGTAGCCCCAGCGGAATTCATAGCTGGTTGCATTGGTTACTTCGGCACAGGTGAAGGTGACTTCATCGCCGAGCTGAGGATCAGCTTTGGAGGCAAAGATGTCGACACAAATTGGTGCCACCGGATTCTCTTCACAGACACACTGGTCGTTCTGCTCTTCTGGCGCACACTGGTTCGAGCGGCAGACACCTTCGATACAAGAGATACCACTACCCATACAAGTCTTTCCATTCGCAGCCGAGCCACATGGCTCACCACAGACAGCGGGAGCTGGCGTGGGAGTTGGGTTGGGAGTTGGGTTCGGGGTGGGATTTGGCGTCTGCTGCGCTGGAGGCGTTGAAGGCTCTGGACTACTCTGAGTTGGTGTAGAGTTCGCACCACAAGACAGGCCTGGTTCAGCAAAACATTCTTTGCCAATTACGCCGTATTTACAGGTGTTGTAACAGTTCTGGCGTCCGCCGTTAGAAATAGGATCACCACAGCCGGTGAATTTGCGGAAGTAGTCATTGGAGCCACAGCTGGTAATTGTTGAGCTAGAAGGATCATACGATTCAACTTTGGAAGTACAGTCGGTGTACAGTGAATTCGTATTCGCCTCACACTGAGATTTTGAGTTGTAACATGTTCCCTGTACTCCGTTTGCTGTTGTCTTACAGTACAAGGTGTATTGCCCGCCAGTAGCGCCACAGTAGTGGGCATTGACTTCACCAGCAACGTAGCCAGTACCTGAACCGTTACAGATTTGACCTTTTGTGCCAGAGGTACATTTAATCGTGCCTGGCTCACACTCTTTGCCATTTGTTCCGACATCAGGACAAATATTGTTTTGGCACTGTTGAGCCACACTGCTTGCACCCCAAGTATCGGAGAAAGAACAGGTTTGCTTTACTTTGCCGCCACAGTTACAAGTAATGACATACTGACAACCGCCATTGGCGAGATTACCGGGTTCAATGGATCCATCTACTACACCGTCACCATCCAAATCATCACCTACTCCAGCCGTAGTAGCCGGGATAGCGGAACATAAGTTTCCAGTAGTTCTGTTACAGACTAATCGTTCTCCGGCATTGGTAATAATAGTTCCAACAGGCTTTCCTCTGCAGACACTGGCCGTTGGACTTTGGCTAGAACAATTGGGGTCCGCAGCATTATTACTATTTGGATTAGACGTGCTCGAATTGTTATTGGAATTATTATTATTGTTGTTATTTGAGCCTGATTGCTCAACCCATGACCCATTTTTACAAGTGTATTTTACGCCATCACGAGTACCGGTTTGGCCATCTGAACACTCGTTATTTTTTTGGCCACCATCACAGGTATTGCCGCCATTCTTCCACTGACCAGAACAAGTACACTCACAATTAGCAACTCCGTAATCGCCCTTACCACAGAGTTTACGACCACTAACTGAACCACCATTTATGGAATTCTTATTTGACGCACATTTATTGGAACAAGCACTTCCATTGTACGAGCATGAATTACTCGAATTATTATTGTTAGAATTATTGTTATTGTTATTGTTATTATTATTGTTGTTGTTATTTGAGTTGTTATTACTCGAACTTGATTTCACCCGACAACGACTTACACATGTATTTGCATTTGCATTATATGTTACTTCGTAACACTCATATCCTGATCCACAACTAACGCCATTACAAGAAGTTCCACACGTTGCAATACCCGCATATGCTTTTGGGGCTGCGTACTGAGAAAGAGCAACAACACTTGCTGTTAAGAAAATGATTAGGGCAAAAAATACTTTTTTCATTTATTAAATTTCTTTTTCATATAATACGTTGGTAGAAGGAATAAGAGGATTCTGAGTTTCTTCCACAGTAATGATTATCTTATCGAAAGCGTTCTCATCACCAACAAAAGGAAGCGTCATATAAGAAACTCCATTAACAACTTCTGAAATAGCTGGATCTAGGTACACGTTTTCCTGACCGGCAAACTGAGCCCAAATTACAAAAGTACGATCAGGGTCCTCAATCCAAGCCCTGATAGCACCTTCTCCAGCAATTTCATCATAGGAATACATTACAAAACCTTCCGGAGTTTCCGAAAATTTATCAAGTCTGTAAAAATCACTATCACCTAAAACAACGTTTTTCACCACCTCTGGATCATCGGCGTTTCCTACCGACTCTGTTGGATCACTATTGAAAGTCACAGGGACTTCTTGTGTAGTGGACGGATTATTTGCATTCTGACTCGCCTCCGACCGCACATCCTGCGAAGTTTGCAGCTGTGTATACACCACAAAGCCCATCAGTACGGCCAAGGCACCACCAAGGAGACTTCCGACCACTAATTTTTGGGGATTACTGAGGCTTTGCAAAAATCCGCTTTTTGGGGCTTCGGCAGCTTTGGGAGCCGCAGCAGCGGGAGGAGTTTGTTGTGGCGGAGCAGTTTGCACAAACTGGGACTGCTGAGCAGCTGGAGTCTGGGGAGAAGCTGCTCCCACGTTTGAATTCATGCCTGGTTGCGATGGCATTTGGGAAAAGCGAGAAGGAGGTTGATTGGCTACTGGTGGTTGAGTTGGGGCGCCACCAACCGGCTGGTAAAACGAATTGCTCGACGGTGAAGTCGCTCCAGTTGCGGTATTTCCAGATGAAGGCACACTATTTGTGTTCATATCTTCGGCCATAGTTAAGAGTATGTCAGAACCATGAGGCGGATACAATACAAAGATTACCCAAAGAAAAGTAAAGATTCCGTAAGAATGGCTGATAAAAAACCAGTACAGACAAAAATGGTGCGCGCACCAGGACTCACGACTGCGCTCATTCCCATTCGCTCCGCATGCACTAGGGTTGTTTCGCATTTCTTCTATTTCGGTATGCTCACCCCGTCGCGAACCGCAGCTTTTCCTCTCCGCTGTACACACAAAAAAAAACTGGCTTTGCCAGTTTTTTATGTGCGCGCACCAGGACTCGAACCTGGAACCGCGAAGGTATAAGCTTCGTGCTCTAGCCAATTGAGCTATGCGCGCCCGTGTCCACTCTTGGTAGATTGAAAAAAGGATCCAACCCTTACTTATACGGACGTAGGAGGTATTGTATAACCTCAAGCAAAAAAGAGCCAGGCGAGAAACGCCACTAATCCAAAAGCGCCTAACCCCAAAATAACAGCGCCCAAAAAGGTGAGTCGCTGCGTCACTGACTCATGCTTGTCGACAATTTCTTCTAAAGTCGCTGCTTGCTCCATTCCAGCATCGTGATCCCTAACTTTTTCAGTCGCCGACGGACCCTCAAGCTCTGGTAACGTCTGTTCGTACGCCATCTGGCGCAAGTCTTGCGACTGCTGCACGAGCATCGTCGTCGAACCAATACCAAGTGCCAATACAAATACCGCCACCATGCCACCGAGAACACGTAAATCTAATTTCGGTAAAACGCGTTGTCGTGGGGACAAATTATTCTCCCAAATCTCGGTCGCGCCAGCCCGTTCATCTGGTTGCGGCGTGGCTACTGGTGCGGGAGCGACATGAGCGGAGATATGGGCCATTCCAGCCGAGACAGGTCGCGTAGCACCGGTACCACCAGCGCTCGAAATCTCTGGGAAATGACTCGACTCCTCTTGAATTTCTTTGAGGAGCTCATCAAGTGATTTGTGAGTCGACATATTGGCATTCATAGACAGTATTCTGGTACCTGCGTATTTCTCTCTTCTCTTTACACTACGCTGATCGCATACTTTGGCGCGTAACAAAAATGCCGCCCGCAAAGAAGATCAGACCGACCCCAACCAGAAAGACCGTCATATCCGAGCTCCCTGAGACTGGCTGTGCCGAATGGGTAGCCGGCGTACTGACCCGAGGAGAAGCCGTTGGAGTAGCGGAGGCTACTGGTGTGGGAGTAGGCGTTGGGGTTGACGTAGCGACAGGAGTGGGTGTTGGGGTTGGCGTCGCTAAAGTTCCAGATGGAGAGGACGTGAAAGCGGGTAAGTTTGACTCGCCATTGGCCAACACTAAGAAGGTTCGATTGATCTTTTGCTGGTTCCCTTGGTCATCGGTGTAGGTGACGGTAATGGTGTGCTCGCCAGGTTCAAGATCTTCCGGCGGCGTCCAGGCCCAGTTACCAGTGGAGTCCACGGTAGCCACGTCGAAAATTGGTTGATTGGAGTGGACTTCGATTTGGACAAATCCGTTTGCCGGAGCGGTGCCGAGAAATTCGGGTCGTTGGGTCGAGATCTGCTCGTTGTTTTCGAGTTCGATTTCGACTGGACCGGTCGTCACGGTGGTGGTCGTGGTCGTTTCGGTTTGCTCGTCGACCATGCTGCCAAAGGCGCCACCGGAATCATCTGTTGATGTGGTATCGGGAACAGCTGTTGGCGAAGGCGGAGGTGTTTCTGCTTCGTCAACGACTATGGGAGCTTCGTTTTCGGCACCGAAGGTGATATCGGTCATCGGTGAGAGTGCACTCACGGTAGTGTCGACATTCACCGTTTCATTGCGCTGGGTTCCCTGGACTTGCACAGTAACTGGATCAGTGGGCTCATACGTGTAGAGAGCCGATAAGTCGGCAGTGCGCAAATCGGTGAGCTGCACGGCCCAACTCCCATTGGCTTTGACCAAGGCGGACAATGGCGAAGCACCTTCAATGGACAAATAGACTATTGATCCCTCAGCCGGGTTACCAACTTCGTTCAACACGTTTCCGTAGGCGGTGCGGGTTTCGCTGTCGGAAGAAATAGCGCGTGCGGTGCGCACGGCAAAGGGCGCGCCGTTGTTATCAAATTCCGAACGCTCACCGGTCCCGAGAACAAAATAGTACTGCGTGGAAGGGTCCAACCCTTGCACCGTCACGTGATGTGACTGGTAGGAGCCAACGGCATTCGCCAATTTGTCGCGGTCGTCACGAACTTGCACGTTGATGCGATTTTGATCTGTTCCGTACTTAAGGTATCCGGGAGCAGATAAGTCAGTCAAAAAAGAAACGGTAAAGCTGGTATCAGTAATATTGGTAATGCGAACTTGGCGGGGAACGGCGTCTTCGGAAGCGCGCGGTAAAAAGTTCGAAGCGGTGTCGGACTGCACTAAACTTAATCCGGCGACAACACCCACGACCAAAATACCCAAGCCGAGAAGCGTGGGAATCCTCTGCTGGAGCAGGCTACCGCGTGGAGACCGTTGCTTTGGTCCAAACCACCGGCTTAAAAAAGAGGAAGCAGGCATACCGTCTCCATAGTACTGATTTGTTTCTCGCCTTGCAATACGCGTCGCATGATTTTGACTTTCTTATTGACCATCGAGAAACGGATTGTTCGGCTCAGTCGTCACAGTGGAAGTTTCACTTTCAGTCTCATTTTCCTGATTCGTTTCTTGGAATGGCGAAACATTTTCGGCTGATTCTTCTGGTGTGGAGGATGGCGTTGTGGTTTCTGCTGATTCGGTGGCTTCAACCAAACCTAACTCTCCCAGCGATTCCTGTACGGCGGCTTCTTCTGCGGCCGCTTCTTGTTGTTGGCGCAAAAGAATTTCGCGCACGTAGGTACGAGCACCTTCGGTAGTGACAGTCTCATAGGACTCGAGCGTGAGAACCGTTTCCACGTCGAGCTGCGGATTGAGCGGCTCGGTTAAGGCACGCGTGGTCGAGGGGATCGTCGTGCGAGTGTTCGAGAGATAAATATCTATTCCCACACCAATCATGACCGCAATCAAGCCGAGTGTTAGACCAGCCACCACGAGGCGCTGACGCAAAATCCCGGCGTAACTCAACCGTTTCATGAGCGACTCCTTCGAACTTCAGATTGATAGCCATACATCAAGATGGTAGCGGTAGTGCGTAATGTACGCTCTTCCTCACGGTTTTCTTCAACCGTAAATGTAAATTCCTGCACCGCGAATAAAGGCTTCACCGATTCAATCGCGGCAAAAAACTGCATCACGTCATCATACGAACCAGTAAACGAAATCTGAAACGCATACGCTTGAATTTCGCGATCACCGAGCGACAATTGTTGACTGGCATCTTCTGGTGCTGTCAGCACTAGCGGAAACTCTTGGATCTGCAACCCAGCCAATGAGAGATTTTCGCGGGCCACTAAGTACTCCATATAAATGAGGGCCGTTTCCAAAGAAATGTTCGTATGGATGGCTTCATCCAAAATGCTAAAACGTTCGCTGTAGGTGAGATACTCGGTCTGTGCCGTGGCCAAAGCGGAAATTTTACGGCCTAACGCTAAATCGACTTCCTCCTTCTCCTCTATTTCCTGCAGTAAGGAAGACATCGTGTTCAATGTGGGTCGCAACGCAAAAAGGGCGAAAAACATCACACCCAGTAAGGACATCACTAACTCAAACGATACTCGCGTAACGGGTTTTTCGTAAAACTTCTCGAGCTGATCACGTATGGTCGAGCCAGAGACGAGGTTGCGTTTTTGTTCTTGTTCAGCCATGATTTCTTATTCTTCCTGCAAGACTTCTGCTAATCCGCGTGAGTATGTGAGTGAAACTCCAAACGTGATTCCGGGATCGCGCACGTCTCCACTCTGGATGTTCGTAATGCTCACCGACTCGAATTCCGGCACCTGTTTCAAGCGATCAACAAACACTTCTAAACTCCGGTTGGATCGAATGGTGCCACTAATATTCAACTTTTCGCGCCGCAACGATATCTGGTCATACACCACGTCAGACGGCGTGACTCGCTGTAAAATGGCCATCACTTCGTACCGCCCCTGCTGATCCAAAATGGCGGCAATATCGTCAGTTTGCTCTTGGACTTCGCGCACGTCTGCCTCGAGCGTGTCGTACGACTCGACAATGGCCTGCTTTTGAATAATGCTGCGGTTGAGGTCAGTGAGTTGACGGTCAAGCGTAAAGCGCGAAAAAAAGCTCACGATCACAATGACTTCGGTAAAAATAACAATATGTCGACCAATCGACACCGCCCACCGCAAAATTTTTCCAATCGGCGTGGCGTAAAACGGATCTTCGGGATACAGGTTCAGACTCGGGATCTGCAGTCCCGCTTTCTTCCCCGAAGACAAAAATGGCAGTGACGATATCAACGACGGCATAGGCAGGCTTCTGTTTCAGTATACAGGTTCCTGGGGAGGATCAAAAGAAATGTATCGACAACAAACAATGTGTCACTGATATTGCGCCGTAGCGTTTTTGCCTGGTGAAGTCGAGGGTCTTCTCGTATAATACGAGCATGAAGCCACTTCTGGTCAACAAGAAAGCTCGCTTTGAGTACGAGTTCATCGAAACCCTGACTGCCGGGGTGGTTTTGACGGGCGGCGAAGTCAAAATGCTCCGCAATTCCAAGGGAAGCTTACAAGGCAGTTTCGTCCGCTTGATTAGCGGTGAGGCTTGGCTCATTAACGCGCAAATCCCACCTTACCCCTACGCTCGCAACGAAGACTACGATCCGAAACAGTCCCGCAAACTTTTGCTCAAGAAAAAAGAATTGGAACAATTAGCTGCTGTTACTAAAACAAAGGGAATTACTTTGGTTCCAACCATGATTGGTTTAGATGGCCGATTTATTAAAGTTGAAGTAGCGATTGCCCGCGGTAAAAACGTCCGCGACCGCCGCGAACAGATTCGTCGCCGCGATTTGGAGCGGCAGACGGCGCGGGATTTGAAGCAATACTAGTCTGGTCTGGGATTCTCCTCTTTCACAACTTCCTCAAGAAGGAGAATCCTGAACTGTATAAAAAAGAAGCTCCTCTCCGGAGCTCCTTTTCTTTACATTCGTACAATCCGTACGCTACAGGCTTATGCGGCCTTAGCAGCTTTACGGAGGACTGGCATACCAGTGCGCTTGGTCTCTACGACCTCGTAGCCTTCTGGTACTTCGTCAATAGCACCTTCACGCTCATCACGAGCGAAGAAGAAGATGGGGCGGGTAATACCGTTTTTAAGAGTGACCATCTTCTTGTGTAAGAAATAGGTCTGACCCTTAGAGTTGGTGTATGAGAACGCCATTCTCGGTCCTTTCTTTTGTTTTCCCTCTCTTGAGGTATCTTGTTTTACCATACTCGAGGTTCATCTCAAGGGCAAGAGGGAATTTTTTTCAATACCTGACTAACGACCTTAATAATTTTGTTGCAGGGTATTGCGTACTTGAGTAATCGACATCTTTTGGCCATCCAAAAAGAACGTTGGTGTCGAGTTCAAACGAAGCTGTTCAGCAGCCCGCAAGTCTTCTGCTACACGCTCTTTTACGGCTTGACCGACATAATCGTCTTCAAACTGCTCTCCATCTAAACCAAGCTCTACAGCAAGTCCTAAATAGTACTCACTCGCATCAGTCAACTCAGACCACTCGGCTTGGCGAGCAAACAAGGCATCGTGCATTTCCCAGAACTTGCCTTGCATGGCGGCGGCCTCGCTGGCCCAGGCTGAACTTTCGGCATTTGGGTGAATAGTGCGCAGCGGGTAGTGTCGATATACAAACGCCACGTCAGGATACTCTTCGAGAATACTTGCAATTTGTGGCTCCGTTGCAGCACAAGCTGGACACTGAAAGTCAGAAAATTCTACCAGCGTGAAACGGGCACTTTCGGTGGCGCCTTTGAGGTGGGGAGTCTCGGTCACCAACTGCGACTGATCACTCACTTCTTGCGTGGCACCGCTAAAGTCTTGCGAAAGGAAAAAGCCAATTCCAAAAATTAAGACGAGTGTTCCCACAAGTGTGGCGATAAGGAGTTTTACATTTTGCATTCGTTTCCTTTCTTTCTGGGTTACGTCCTTATAAGTAAGGGACCAACCCTTCATTCGATTTTTTAAAAAAACTTTTCTAAATGAATATGTTTCTCTTCTACACCTCTCTTCAGCAGAATGGCCTTGGAGTCTTCAATCATACTCGAACCGCCGCATAAGAAAAAGCCAGTTTTCGATATGTCGGCAAATTCGTGAGCCAGCAAGACATCGGTCACCCGACCACTATCGAGTGGCCAATTGGCGGGCGGCTGAGACAGCATGGGTCGAAACGTAAAGTTAGCGTGCTGCTCGGCAAGCTGCGTAAATTCGTCATACCAGAACTGGTGCTCGGCATGGCGGAGACCCCAGACTAAAGTGATTGGGCGCGTGTCAGCGTCATCCACTAACAAATCTTCAATCATGCTGCGAAATGGCGCGATACCTGAGCCAGTGGCCACAAACCACAATTCTGATTCTTCCTGACCCAACACGCTATCTAGTCGAGGCACTGTAAAGCTTCCCACCGGCCCCATAAACTCAATTTCTGCGCCAAGTTCCAGACCGCCCAAATATCGTGTCGCTTCACCTTGCGGCCGTAAATCAACGAGCAACTCAATGGCGTGCTCCAAATCTGGTTCTGAAGCAATGGAGTAACTGCGACGATACGGAGTACCAGGAACCGTCAGTAAAACATACTGTCCGGCCGTAAACGCAATTCGCGGCGGCGCTGAAAGCTCAAAGTGGTACAACGTGTAGATGTCGTTATAGATCTGCTTTTCGGACAAACGCGCCGAAAACGTCTGGATACGCGGGGCAACTGTGGCGGCGGCAGGGGTATTTGTCATAGTGGACAGTATAGCAAGTTCTCACGTTTCTCGAAGTCAAGAATCTACTCGGATGAGAAATATTGATGAATCAACACATAATGCACTACACTGAGTGGTGAAGATGTAAGTATAGCACCACATGTAGTGCAAAGACAGAGTTGTTTTCACTATAGGTTTTTCTTATTATCGAGCTGATGCAGTCAAAAAAAAACTATAAGCTTCAGAAATTTCACTGCAATTTTACCTAGTCATATGAGTCAAAAAACAATCTCTCTCTGTTCCATCCATGCCGCCCGCTGAAACAAGAGATGGACAGCCATTTCTCGAGTCCGATTCGTTTCACGCCCTCACTCGGCTACGACCTGAAGAAATGGAGACAATAGACCAAATCTTTGCCTTAGCAGGTCTCCAGATTACCATTTTCCCATTAAAAAACGGAAATCTCTACGCCCTGTTTTACAATGAACTCGGCACAATTCAAGCTATCGATGCCAGAACTCTTACTCAATGTATCGGTTTTTTCGTGGGCGCCAGCTCAGACTCACAACAAAATGCTACTGCTATTCATCAGAATCACACCGAACTGCAAAGTGAAGTGCAAACAATCAACCCTGAGTGGCAACTGCCAATTTTTAACCGCCTCTTACTCCTGGAGATTACGCAATCCCTCATATGGGAAATTTTCACTTCTATGCATGATCTCAAGCCATCGGAAATAGAGGGTTTCAAGTATATTTTGGAGCATTACCACTATTATTTAGACATCAACTTTGGGAAAAATGGAGACAAGGCCCGTGGCCTTTTTTTTATGAATCCAGCCGCAACACCCGGAACGATTCCTCTCGAAAATGGTGAGCAGCTGGCCGGATTCGTATTACCACAAGATAACGAACGTACTCAAAAACGCTGGCAAAAAACACTCGAAACTGAATTCTATGAAGCTACGGGGGAAAAAGGAGTTTTCTTCCCACCAGGAAAAGCCAGTGTGCTTCCTCTTTTGCAACAGTTTACTGAAAAAACACGGGGTGTTTCTCGACAGCATCCGGCATTTCTGGAATCAGAGTGGCAAACTGAGCGTCTCCGCCTGAGGGAAGAAGTTCGGCACTATTTATCACGCTTTTTCCAGCCTTATGGTATCGAGGTGCTCGACACCGCGCAGCTTATTCCGCACCAAAACCGAAATACCGAAAATGGTTCTGAATTCGTGGTAAATCGATTTCCGATGGCGGATTTTCTGTTTGTTGAAGCAGAAAAAGATACGGTTTCACTCACTCCTGTCCCGCTCATTGGTTGGAAAGCGGCAGCAGACAAAGGCCAACTCCCAACCGAAGTCACTATCTATGGAGGTGTTGGGGGAATTGGTATCGTGCCCAATACCGCTGACCTATCGGATCGAAAAACGTTCATGCGTTTAGCCAGTGGTGAGCTGCGCAGGTTTAATCCCACGCTACAACCTCATCTGGCAACTCATCCAAGCATCTTGACCGTCGACGAACGACTTCTGCAAAAATGGCAAGAACTCGGCTCACCCATTCCAACCGAAACCGAGATTGCCCATGTAGTAGGGAGTCAGACCAGAAAACGCTCTCGTGACTATGGTCTTGATATTCGCTCGTCAACACCACCTATCGTAGAGCTCCATCTCTACGAACCAAACGGTCCTGGTCTCTGGAACGGGCAAACAACCATGGTAGCGCATCGTGACTCAAAAAATGCCAATGCCCTTCTTCTCGACGCAAGTTGGCCCCTAAACATTCCAATCTGGGCTCCAGGAGGAGCGAATCACTCCTATAAGGAAGGCATCGCTCCTTTTCTTGAAAAAAAACTCCTTGACCTTATTCCTCGCCTCTACAACTCTGAAGCACTCATCAATTCCATCAATACGGGTGTGCTCACTCGGGTCATGAAACTTGTTCACTCTCGCACCGATGAATATAAATACAAGAGTGTCGATGAGTATCTCCTGCTTGAAATCTACCACCGTTTTCAAAAAGATGGCCTGATCCAAATATTGCGTGAACAAGCTCGTAACCTCACCTACCAACTCATCAAAAGCGGAGAAATTGACCACCTGCTTCGCTATCTCGAGGAAAAAGAAGCTACCATCTATGGCAAACGCAAAACTCTCTATGATGGGATAGCACTCACGCATGCCCATGGAGACCACACAAAAACCAGTGCGCTTCATCGTCCTGAAATCGTTCGCCTGAGCTCCCCAATCACCTGGGCTTTCTTGCGCGCGGACCATACCCTTTCGTATGATTGGGTAGGCCAAAGCACTGCAGTCCAACGCCTCCGAAAAATGCCCAAAGTGGGCAACAGCTATCCAGTCCTCGAATATCCTCATGTTCCACTAAACGATGGACAAACCTACGAAGTATCACCCGATATTTTTCTTACCGCTATTGCGGTTGATCACATTCCCGGAAGTATGGGTTTCCATATTGAAGTAAAACACAACGGACGCACTATTCACCGCATTTCCTATGGCGGAGACATGCGAGATACCCGTTTCTACCAGAAAGTACGTGAACTTGGAGGTACCGACTTACTGATTATGGAAGGCACGCATTTGCCAAAGGAGCAATATAAAGGCAAACCTATTCCTACAGAAGAACTGGTTGAAGTGCAATTAGACCAGGAAATTGCGAACGCTGGAAGCAATGCAATTGCTATCAACATCACCAGTCGTGACTTTAAGCGTCTGCACAGTATTCTTACAATTGCGCAAGCCCGCGGGCGCACGGTGATTATTTCTCCCAAAATCTTGTCGCAGTACCTAAAGTTACAAATGAATGTCAAAGATGTTTTTCAGTCTCACTATCAAGATATTCCCGTTATCCCTATTGATGATCCCTTGATCCGCTCATGGCAGTCAGAAAAAGACACTTACACATCAGAAGAAAAACATATTTTTCAAATTTTTAAACCCATTCAACCGCAAGATATTAACGCTGATCCACAACACTATCTGCTCATTCGTGAAGAAGAAGCCCCTCAGAAAATGGATGGTATTGGGCCCAATCTCGTCTGGATTAACTCCGCCGGCACATCTCCTGAAGTAGAACGCTACCAGAAATCATACGCTGAACAACGAGACTGGAGATACGTTTCTCGCGGCGTACGGGCGTTAGGCCACGCACCGCTTTTAGAGCCAGAGAATGATCCTCATAGCACCGGAGTGCTGGCACAAATTCCGACTTTGAAACCGAAAGCAATTTTGCCACTCCACACCGATGATCCCACAAAAGTAGCCCAGCTGATACGCTCCTACCCAGGAACTCGTGGCATCAATATCTTTTCTGACCGGAAAGCGCCTCGCCTCAAAATAGACATGCGGAGAATTACACGCTAATGGGAGTCAGACGAGGAAATTTTTCCGCTGAGACTAGAGATCGTGTTCGTATCGAAGCAAACTGGTGCTGCCAAAAGTGCGGTAAAAAAACCAAAGAACTTGAAGTTCATCATCTGCTCCCAAAATCCGTGGCAAGAACTCAGTATCCGCATATCCCGGAATACATGGTTGCTTCTCCACACAACGCAGCGGCACTCTGTTCCGATTGTCATAAAGAAGAAAACAAACTGAGTTTCCGTGAGCATGCGTACTTTGCTACCCTCTTGCTTTCTCATTTTGCAGAAAATCATAGTAGGAATGAACATCAATCACTAGAGCTCCGGTAAAAAGAGGAGCAGTTGCAAATTCTCCCCATCTCCTGGCTTAATCGTGTTACAATCACCCCACTATGGCGTCCCGTTTAGAAGAAATGATGCAAGCTCGACGCGATGTACGTGAGGACATGCTCCAAAATGGCACGAATCCGTACCCGCAAGAGGGGCATCGCACCCACACCAACCAGCAAGCACTTGATCTCGCTGATGGTAAGAAGGCCACCATCGCCGGCCGCGTGCGAGCCATGCGCGGACACGGAAAAATCCGTTTTGTTGACGTCCATGACGAGTTCACCAAAATACAAGTCGTCTTCAAACAAGACGAAACCGCTGATTTTGCCGCCATCAAAAACTTCCACACCGGCGACTTCATTCGCGTCACCGGCGAGCGCTTTACCACCAACGCCGGCGAAGCCAGCTTGCTGGCGCGCGAGTTCGACATGCTTTCCAAAGCGCTCCGCCCGTTGCCAGATTCCTGGTACGGCTTTTCTGACGAAGAGGAACGCTATCGCCGTCGTCCGGTCGACTTAATCATGAATCCAGATGTGGCTGAAGTTTTTCGCCAACGCAGCAAGATTATTCAGTCCGTTCGCCAAACTTTGGATGAGCACAATTTCTTAGAAGTCGAAACCCCCACCCTGCAACCCATGTACGGCGGCGCCAACGCTCGCCCGTTTGTGACTCACATTAACGCCTGGGACATTCCGCAATACCTGAAGATTTCTGACGAGTTGTATTTGAAACGCCTCATCGTCGGCGGCTTCGAGCGCGTCTACGAGATCGACAAAGACTTCCGCAACGAAGGCGTCGACCGCACGCACAATCCAGAATTCACCATGATGGAATGCTACGCCGCCTACTGGGACTACAACGACATGATGACCCTGACCGAAAAAGTCTACGAGAACGCCGCTATCGCCATTCACGGCACTACCGAAGTGGAATACCAAGGAATGAAAATTGATTTCCGCGGTCCTTGGCGCCGCTTACCCATGAAAGACGCCATCCGCGAGTACTTGGGAATCGATGTTGATGAACTCAGCGACGACGAACTCCGCGCCGCCATCAAAGACCACAAACTCGAGTACGAAGGCGAATGGATTCGCGGCCTCGGCATCGCCACGCTCTTTGAAGCGGTGGAAGAACACTTGATTCAGCCGGTCTTTATTACTGATATGCCCCGCGAAACCACTTCTCTGTGTAAACCACACCGCGAAGATGCTTCTTTGATTGAGCGTTTTGAACCCTACATTGCCGGCTGGGAAGTTGGCAACGCTTACACCGAGTTGAATGATCCCGTTCTGCAACGCCAATTCTGGGAAGAAGAACGTGACGACGATGATGAAGCACATCCCCTCGACGAAGACTTTATCGAGACTCTGGAATACGGCATGCCGCCAACTGGTGGTTTGGGCATGGGACTGGACCGCATGGTTATGTTGCTTACGAACCAGACTAAGATTCGAGATGTTATTTTGTTCCCGACGATGAAGCCGAGGGAATAGGTGAGGGACCGACCCTCAAGCTTTTAATAATTTCTTATAAGCTTTTACAATAGGCCAAAAGCAGGAATTTGCATCATACGTTCCGTCTTGCCCTTCGAGTAGCTTACAAGTACACACTTGGATACATACAAATTTCAGTCACAGATTGCTTTAAAAATGATTGTTATAGGCCTGAGGGTCGGTCCCTCACCTGCTTTCTCCCGCTTAGCCACAGCGCCAGCGCAAATCGCACTAAATACGCATACGCTTCTTCCCGCGGAATCACGCCCTCAGTCAGGTACCCAAACATACCGCCCTGTTGATTGGTGTTCGTTTTCCCTTCAATCTTGTCCATTACTTTCCCGAGCTCTTCGCCGGAGGCGAGTCCATCGACAATATACTGCGGCAGAGCGAAGCGGTTTCCAGCCAGGCTTTGTTGTTTGCCCGCGCGATCCTCAATATGTACCCAGACAATCGACTGTAACTCTTCACCAACAGACATCAAACCGCCCTCGAGTCCGAAAGCCATGTCCACGCTCGGGTCTGCTTCCAGAACAGCCAGTGCGCGATTGCGGGCACCTTGGCGCGTTTCGTCATCGGAGTACGGCTGATCGCTGACGCCACTCTCGACTGAGTATCCCTGGACTTCATACTCAACAGACTCTCCCCGTCTGGAAAACACAAACTCCACCGCCGACTGCACGGCCGCCACTTTTACTGGATTGGTACTTCCCACGCCTATCTTCATTGCTGCTCCCTTTCTGCACTCCCTTGTACTACTGCCCAGTCCTCGCCACTGCGCAGCCCTTGCCAAAATAACAACGCACACTTTTGTCGACTTGGTGAAATATGCAGCAACTCCAGTTCTCTCAGTACATCCTCCGCTGACATACTTTCCCATTTTTGTATTGATGAACCAACTAATTTTTCGCTCAGCAAACTCGCCGCCGCAGTGCTCACTGCGCAGCCATCGCCTTGCCAAGTAACCGCTTTTATAATTCCTGCTTCATCAATTTTCAAAAAAATTTCCAGGGAATCACCACAACTCGCATTCGCCGCTCGCATAACAAAAGTAGCATCAGGCAACTCGCCCCAATTGCGAGGATGTTGCGCGTGTTCCAAGATGTGTTCGCGGTATAAATCGTCCACGGAAGCTCCTCGACTAGACGCCAAAAATGGTTTGTACTTGTTCTAAAGCCGCAATTAACTGATCAATATCTTCGCGCGTGTTATACACCGCAAAACTAGCGCGCGTGGTGGCGACCCAGTCTTGCTCGGTATGCAGTGGCATCGTGCAGTGATGGCCAGAGCGAACGGCCACTCCAGAGCGATCTAAAATTTGCGCCACATCGTGCGCGTGGACGCCTTCGTACGTCCAGGTCACAGAACCAACTCGCGAGGCAAACTCTGCACCCGGCTCCGGACCAATCAACCGCACCTGCGGCACCTGCTGGAGCTGCTCATAGGCATACTGCACCAAATCGTGCTCATGCGCTTGCAACTCGGACCACCCAATCTCTTCTAAAAACTCGATCGCCGCTTGCAACCCAACCAAACTAGCTACATCTGGAGTTCCGGCGGTAAAGCGCTCAGCAAAATCTTCATGAAAACTCGTTTCTTGGGTACGGACCTCGGCGATCATGCCGCCACCGTACAACACCGGCGCAATCTCTTGAGCCAGGCGTTCGCTCACCACCAAACCGCCGATTCCCATCGGACCATACATTTTGTGCCCAGAGAAAGTCAGGGCGTCAACCGGCCAGCGATCCAAACGACTCGGCATATGCGCAGCCGACTGAGCGGCATCAACCGCCACCAGCACGTTTTTGCGCACACCCCACTTGCGCAGTTGGGCATCAATTTTCTCGAGAGGCGCCACCACGCCAGTCACATTAGACACCGCCGCCGTGGCGACCACCCGCAAACGATCTTTTTTTTCTTGCAGCAACTCAGCAAATGCGTTTATCGGCCAGGTAGATTGGTCATCCATAGGGAGCACAATAAACTCGCAACCAGTGCGCTGCGACACCATCTGCCAAGGCACGAGCGTGCTGTGGTGCTCTTGCATGGTAACGACGATGACGTCGCCTGGTCGTAAAAACTTTTCCCACATCTGGACGAGGAGGTTCATGGCCTCGGTGGAGTTGCGGGTAGAAATCAATTGGTCGGCACGAGCACCAAAAAAAGCTGCGATTTTCTGACGAGCTTGCTCGTAGCGCTCGGTGCTCTCGTCACTTAAAGTGTGTACGCCACGATGAACGTTGGCGTTGTGGGTGCGGTAGTAGTCGCTGATTGCGGTGATCACACTCTCTGGTTTTTGCGTGGTGGCGGCGTTGTCGAGATAGACGAGTTTTTTGCCGTGTATTTGGCGTTGCAAGATGGGAACTTGTGTCTGCGTCTCATGAACTTTCATGAGTGTAGTATACCGTGGGATAAAAACTTGACTTTGGGAATTCTTTCAGTTTATATTTCAAACATTATGGAAACACAACAAGTCCTCCCTTTCAAAGAACGAATGCTCGCTGCTTTTGATACTGCGACAACTCTTCCCGACGGCACCCGTCAAATAAATCTCGAAAAAGAACTGCGTCCTTTGTTTAAGACCTCTCTTGAAACAAGGGGTTTCAGACCAGTAGGTATAAATACCACTGGTATTACTATTCCGACTACTGTAAATAGAGAAGTGTATCAATACACCGTCGATCAGGTAGAAAAGAATAAGTAAACTCACCGTCCAATCTTCGCCCTGTGCTACAATCCTGAGATATGCGTATTGCGATGTACACGGACGGGTTTTACCCTTATGCAGGAGGAGTCAGCACTGCTGTACTCGCCCTAGCTGAAGAACTTGCCAAACAAGGTCATAGTATATTTATTCAGGCTCCACGGCCAAAAGGGGATGTCGATACGAGTTGGATGCATCCGAACATCACCGTAAACTATGTTCGATCGAGTGAAGTTTTTATCTATCCTGATTTTCGGATCGGCACAAAGATGCCAATCTTTATCGATACGGTAAAAGAATTTAACCCAGATATTATTCATGTTCATACGCCGCTCAGCATTGGACTAGAAGGCATACTCGTCGCGAAACGACTGAAGCTTCCGTTGGTGCAAACTTTTCACACTTACTTCATGGACCAAGAGTACATGCGTTTATTTGGAATCCAGAATCAGCGACTCGCCAATCTCTTTACGAACGGTGGCTGGAAACTCATGAAGCTAATGTCTCGTCTATTCAGCGTCACGACCGCGCCGAGTCATTATGTGGAAAATGACTTACTCAATCGCAATGTACCGGGCGCTGTTGTGTACTGTCCGAATATTCTGCCCAATCACTATTTTGCCCCACACCCACGCCGAAAAGGAGATGTCCGCTCTTTCTTGTTTGTGGGTCGCTTAAGTCCAGAGAAACGAGTCCACATACTCCTGCAGAGTTTTGCTGAGGTCTTAAAAACCAATCCAGACAGAAATGTAGAACTGCAAATAGTGGGTGATGGGCCGGATCGTGAAGAGCTGGTGAATCTCGCTTTTGATCTTGGTATTGCTCGCTCCGTACGCTGGCATGGCAAAATACCACATCAGGAACTCATTGACGAACACTTGTATCACATGAGTGATGTATTCATTACGGCAAGCCGCTTTGAAACGTTTGGCTACACGACTTTAGAAGCCATGGCCCATGGTCTGCCGGTCATTGCTCACGCCTACCGGGCCAATACCGAACTTATTGACGATACTGGATATCTTGTTCCAGATACTGAGAGCGTATCCGAATCAGTTACTCTGCTCGCACAAGCAATGCAGCAGTGTCTGCATGATGACATTGCAGAAAAGAGAAAAGCCGCATACCAACGCGCTCAACAGTATCGTCCAGAAGAAGCCATTCCTCATTACGAAAAAGCCTACGATTTAGCTCGACAACTCCATCCACAGACCGCTACTGTCGAAGAAATCGATCCATCAGAAATTGAGAATATAGCGTAAACATGTCCAAATTCATCTTCATCGGCCTCGGAAATCCTGGTGACCAATACGCCAACACACGGCATAACGCTGGTTGGCTCGTGCTCGATGAGCTAATCAAACTGTGGCAAGATCCGGCCATTCCGGCCGCGTGGCGGTATGAGAAAAAAAATTTACGGCGAGGTACTCAAGCTGACACATGGACAACACGAAATCATGTGCGTCAAACCGGATACCTACATGAATGAGTCCGGTCGAGCTGCTTTGGCGGCCGTCAAATGGTTTTTCGACATTGACCCAACGACTCGTGACCAAACACCGCTGCGCAATGTTGTTGTCCTGCACGACGATCTCGATATCGTCACAGGAGAATACAAACTCAAATTTGCTTCTGGGCCACGAGTGCACAACGGTTACAACAGCGTGACGGAAGTGTTACATACCAATCAGTTTTGGTCGGCGCGCATTGGCATAGACTCCCGCGAGGGAGATCGTTCCATGCCTGGCAAGGCGTATGTCCTGCAAAAAATGCAACCAGAAGAACGCCAGAAATTACGCCAAACCGCCAAAATACTGGCTGAAGAACTCCCCTACGTCGTGCTACAGTAAAAAGCATGTCTTGGCGCAGTAGCTTTCACGAATTTTCTCGGCATCACGCCCTGCCACAGGAGCTGCGGCATTTTTTCTTTGGTATTTTTTTCTACCGTTTAGGTGCCGGTTTGATTTCTTTGACCGGCCCACTGTTCCTTTTTACGATCGGCCAAAACTTTCCCTGGCTGCAAAATGTGCCTTTGAACACAGTGTCAAAAGGTCTTTTTTTTGTGTTTGCGTCCTATCTTTTGGAACGGTTGTGGATTCTCCTGCTCACCCAACCGATTGCACGCTGGATTCCCCGCATCGGATTCCATACCAGTATGGTGTTAGGACTCTTATTTTTATCCGCCCGCACTGCGCTGTTTGACTTCTTTTTGCGCGTCCCGAGTTTATGGCCGTTAGCAATGCTCTTGGCGGCCCTTGGTGTGCAGTTCTTCTGGATTGGATACCACACTTACTTCACTCTGGAAGCAAAAAGTTCGAAAATTGGCAGTGAAGTGGGCGGCATTGAGTTTATGTCTCGTTTGGCTCAGGTGTTGACCCCACTTCTTGGAGCACTTATTGCCGGCACATTTGGATTCGCCGTTTCCTTGTGGACCGGTATCGTGCTCTATGGAGTTGCCATTGCTTTCTTACTGCACTTACCGAAACTACAGTCCAAATATTCTTGGCAGTGGAGTGATTTCTGGCAGTGGCTCACTGACCGTGACCTGCGTCGAACCACCTTGGCCTTAGCTGCGTACACTTGGGAAGAACTTGGCGTCATCGTCTTTTGGCCCATATTTTTGTTTATTACTTTCGGCAACGTGGAGTCAGTGGGGTATATTTTGTCGACCGCTTCTTTTCTGTCTTTACTGTTTATTTACTTGTCCGGTTGGGTTTTCGATCACAAGAAAAAAACGTATCGGCAGCATTCAAAAAATGAGCGGTATTCTCCTCAGCTTTTTGTGGATTCCGCGACTCATTTTTGCTGGTTCGCCAGTAGTGTTGGTGCTAAACGACGCCATTGATCGACTCACACACAGCGTCTATTCAACACTGTTTTATGCGTCCATGCTCTTTTGCGCGCGGGGCAAACATGTCTATCGATTTTTTGTAAATCGCCAAGTCGCGATCAGTCTCTTGTGGAGCGTTTTATTGTTGCTGAGCATGGCACTCCTCTTCCTGCACTGGAACTGGATACTCCTCTTTGCCAGTTTCTTTGGAGCCGGTATGATGAGCTTACTCTTCACCAAAGAAGTCAAAAAACTCAAACTGTAGTATCCATATGAGTGATTCATCATCGCTGCAACAATTGTTGCAAAACTACTCAGTCAAAAATCAAGATGATCCGAAATACATTGCCCACGAATTTCAGGACTTTGGGTACCGCATGGCCATGGAACTCACCAATCCCAACGATCGCGAAACCATCAGTATGTGCATGGGCTTGGCCAAAAGAAAACCGCGCGCGCTTCTTGAACAAGCACTCAGCTACATCAAAGACGCCAAAGCCAAAAACAAAGTCGCGCTTTTTCTGTGGAAAATAAAGGAACTGGAAAAAGAGAAACAGGAAAAGTCAGCAGAAAAGAAGAAAAAAGAACCACAACAGACAGCTCTTCCCTGGGAATAGTGCTCTCATGGCCGCAACCGGAGGCGATACGGTTATTGTTTGGGTTGTATCCCCAAGAAAAATACTCTACTCTACGTATACTGTGCAAACACTTCGTACTCTTTTTATTTCTCTTGCAGTTTTCGCCTTAGCAGCCATGGCTCTGCCATCGATTGCGTGGGCTGACACGTACAGTGTCAGCATTACCAATACGCAGTTTATTCCTTCCACGCTCAATGTTTCTGTAGGAGATACGATTCGCTTTATCAACACGACTGCCGCCACGCAAAGCGCAAAAACCACGGATACTGACGGATTTAATACAGGTAATATTGGTCCTGGAGAAAACAAATCAGTTGTCGTTGCCAACGCTGGCACCTACAGCTACACTTCGCAGTACACTCCTTCTTTAAGTGGAACCGTTGTCGTTGCCGCAAGCACAACTTCTACCGCCACAACAAGCACGACAACCACCAGCACCAGCTCCGCAACCAAAGGGCAACCTGCACAAACACAACAACAACCTGTATCTGGAACCTTTGAAGTCTTCATGGCTATCTTGATTGCCGGCGCTGGCTTTATTGGTCTCGGATTTGCTTCCCGTCGCTATCAGGCTGGAGTGGAAGCCGGACACTCCACCGTTGACCTTCCTTCCATTTCTGTTCGTAGTAACAGCGATGATGCGCACGCATCTGAGCACCATGAATAATCCTTCTGAAGCTCCTTCTTCCTCCTCGTCTTCGGCGTTTGATTCGATCCGCCAAATTGTTCGCGCTCAAAGGCGCATGTTTACGTATCTGCTGATTGCTGGTCTGGCATTGGGAATCGGACGCTATATCTTGCCGTTTCCAGGAGTGACAGCCGGTGCGTGGGTCCAGTTCGCGGTATCACTCGTCATGTTTGTGATAGGTGTGCTCATTGCTCCCTTTACGTTTCTCATGGAATCCCGCTGGAAGCCGTTTTTGGTGAATCGGTTTTCGCTCCAGTTGCCAGGACAATCTTCACCACTCAGAACTGGTATTTTATTTGTGGTCTTGCCCATTTTAGGCGTATTTGTGATTACTTCGAGCCGCGCACCAATCGGCCTCGGATTTTTGTGGGGTATTTCGCTGTGGTATGCCATGGAAGCATGGTGGATGCTGCAAGGAAATCAGACCCTATGGCAGGCATATTTCCGGACCCAAGAGATGGGTGACTCCCAGACAACCACGCTGCTGTGGGGATTCTGTTTGTACGCGGTTCTGCTGAGCTTAGGTATACTAGTCATATAATGGACATCTTCACTGGCATTGGTTTTTCTTGGTATGGATTTTTGATTGGACTTGGGTTTACCATCGCGGCCTGGATCGTGGAAACCATACTCAAAAAAGAATACCCCCAGCACCCAATTGCTGACTGGAAATGGATCGTCGGCGCTGCCCTCATCGCTATACCCGGAATTATTGGCGCCCGCGCCTATCACTTAGCCACAGATTGGTATCTGTACGCCGGCGAACCTGTTTGGCGCGCTCTGGCAACTTGGAATGGTGGTCTGGGGATTTATGGCGGCATTGTCGGTGGCGCGATTGGCGTAATCGTGTGGAAACATTTTTTTGTGAAACAAGTGAGTTGGTGGAAATTACTCGATGCTATTGCCATTGCCTTACCTGTTGGCCAGGCAATTGGCCGTATTGGCAACTTTTTGAATCAAGAACTGTTCGGCTTGCCAACCACACTGCCTTGGGGAATATTTATTGAACCTGCCTTCCGTCCGGATGCGTTTGCAAGCAGCACACATTTCCACCCCCTGTTTTTCTATGAAGCTTTGCCGAATGCCATATTGGGACTTGGCTTGTTTGCGCTGTGGCGTTGGCAACGCACACAAAAAGACATACCTTTCTTGGGCTTGGGAACAGGCTTGTATGTCGGCATGTACGCCATTTGGTATGGCATTGTGCGATTTTCGCTCGACTTTTTACGCTGGGACCTGGCACAAACCTGGGGAACACTGACAGTGAGCCAGTGGTTTTCGCTGCTGCTGATTGCCGTTGGCCTCGGGGCATTTTTGCACTTTTCGCGGGTGGCGAATGGGGAGGGACACGATGAGAAAACCACCACCTCCACCACCCACAAACTAGCACATAAAAAGAACAAAAAACGCACATATTTGTCCTTACTCGTCATAGCCGGAACGCTCTTGCTGTCTCCTCCTCTCGCCCAAGCCCAGACACAAACAGAGTTTGACGTCACCATCCAGCCATCAGTCATGGAACTCAGCATTCAACCGGGCAAACGCATCACGCAAGCCTTTGAAATTGCCAACGGCGGCACGCGAGATTTAGAAGTTACGCTGTCTCTGCGCGACTTTACCAGTGATAATCTCTCGGGTACACCTGTACTTCTTGAAACCAATACCTTTCCCTATGCCGAGCTACAAAACGCTGACATCCGCTTCAACGAACCGTTCCTCTTGCCAGCCGACAGCAGTCAACAAATCGTGGCCGCTTTCGATATTCCCATCACAGCCGAAACTCGCGACTGGTACTTCATGCTCCTGGCCGAAACTCGCTCGGTGGCTGATCCAAACTTGATTGGCTCCCGCGCCGAAACCACCGGTACAATCGGCACAAATGTCCTGATCCGTATCACGCCGACCGAGTATTTACCAACCGACTGGAGTGTCGAACTCCACGGGGTCCCCAAAATTTTGGATAGCTTGCAAAGCGTAACCTTCCGTCCTTTGGTCACGAACGACAGTACCTCGCTGGCCGTGCCAGACGTATCAGTACTGGTGCTCGATTGGCGCGGCAACATTGTCTACGAAGAAACGGGCCTGCCAGACCGAGTTCTCGCCAAAAGTACACGAGAAATCACTGCCGGACAACAGCGCACCGATGACCCGCGCTCCTACGAGCCCGTGCCGTTCCGCTTTGATCCGCTGTTTGCCATTGGACCGTATACCGTCCGCGTAACGCTGCGCAATAACGAAGGTGGACCGGTTGTTGTCGAACGTGGATTTCTTGCTGTGCCGATTTCATTGATCGCGGTGATTATTCTTACGGGAGGTCTTCTCTGGGGAGTGCGCTCGTACCTACGGAGCAAATCACACACACATTCCGCCGCAAACTCGACAGAATCAGCATCGAATCGCGAGTAGATTTACGCAAAGTGCGAAAAATCGGACAGAGTTTCCATGCGTTGCTGCAGAGCTGGTTCAGATAATTCCGGCAGTGAGAGCGCGTATCGATCATTGAACTGCTGTTCCATGTCTAGTAAGGCTTGCTCGACTGCTTTCATTTCGGCTACTTTTTCTGGCGTAAAACGTGTTTGGTAGCGCTCGAGAATGTCGGCGATGCGTTCAGAAATTGTGGTGAAACCATGCGGAGTCACGCGGGCGTCGCAGTAGAGGCAGATTTTGAGATTCCAATTCTCGCCGTTGGCAGAGTTCAGCAGTTGCGAGTTGCCCATATTCTTGAGGAGGTCCAGTACCATTGAGCTCGCACCAATTTCTTGGGCCATGGCGAGCGTAGCGCCGTGAACTGCTGGTCCGTACGCGGAACGAATCTGACGCTGGACGTCTTTCCAGTGCTCCATGTCGCGTTCATCGGGATCAAAAAGGTGCTCGGCTTGTTTCCAGTCAAACTTGAGAATGTTGCCGAGGTCGTGCAGGAGGAGGGTGGCGACAATAGCGTCGTGATTGAGTTCCTCGGGAAATTCAGCGCCGCGGACAATGGCGTCACCGACCGCTGCCACTCGGTACATGTGTCGGCGGAGATTGCGGGGGATTTGGAAACGATCGTAGATTTCGGCGGTGGTCATACAGGTACGATATCACTTTTCGACCCCAGCACAAGAATACCACCCAAATCTTACAACATTCTTACACTTTTCTACTGACCATCTTACACCTCTTCCTGATACTAGAGTCAGAAACAACAAAGGAACCTATGGCTACACGCACTACCGACTGTCCCAACCAACCCGTCGACAACCAGGACAAACCCTACTTGGTCATGCACCAATTTTTAGACTTCGGATTGTTCTTGATTGAAGGTTTTTTACTACTCAGCTTCTTACTCAAAATGGCTGGCGCGAATCGGGCCACCGGATTTGTCCAGTTTGTTTTAGGCATCAGTGACGTCTTGATGGCGCCATTTCAGTTTATTTTTCCGGTCGCGCAAACGGGGCAATATGTCTTTGACTGGTCGATTTTAGTGGCGATGCTGGTCTACGCACTCATCGTCATTGCTCTTCGTCAGGCGATTGCGATGGTGTATACGGCTGATCGGGCGTAGAAACAAAATTAGCGCAAAAATTTTTTGGTTTACCAGTAATCTGGAAACCCCGGCTGTTGCATATTACGGTAACGTGAGGTGGTTTCTCAATAACTGTACAAAAAGGAGGTACGTTTCCATCTTCACACATGGCGTACTGATTGGTTATTGTGTTCAGACAAAAAACATATTTTTTTTCGCCGTCAGCAACAATATATTTTTCTACTTCTCTAGGTTTTTTCATTTGTTTCTCCTGCCTTTTGGAGTGTGGAGTATATCAGAAAAGATCGGAAATTTCAGCGATTAAGGAGAAAGGCACGTGATTTTTCCACTCTTCTCGCCCATTTCGCATCAACTCACGAATCACCATACCTTGCCATTCTTCGCGATTGGCCAGTGGAATGGTTTTCGCTTGGTATCCCGCTGCTTCAAGCACAGAGTTTGTCCACTCGTTATTGCCGACCACCACATCGAAATCGCCGACTGCAGCAATGAGCTTGTCAACCCATTCTTGGTCACTCGGGAAATCATATGACGGCACGATCTTGAGTACTTTCTCTGAAAGACCTTCAGTGGCAATCACTTTTTCCAAAATCTGCTGGCGAACCGCAAAAGACAGGGGGTTATCGATTGTGCCTGACTCGCCCGCAGAACCAATCGCCAAGACCACATGATCAGCCATCGCCGCCACTTCGCGGAGTAAGTACAAGTGGCCTTTGTGAAACGGCTGAAACCGTCCGACGATGAGGGCAGTCCGATATTTTTTCTCTTCAGTCATAACAGCAGTGTAGCAAAAAAATCACTTTTCAAAAGGGAATTCTTCGTTCAACTGCTTCTGAATCACTTGTTCATCTTGCCAAATTTGAACTTCATTGGCCGGTACTTGCCAGCGCCATCCATCAGCCAGAAAGATTTCTACTGACTTACCAAGTAAAAGATACCAAATTGAGTTCTCAGGCACGTCGTACTTTTCAGCAAAACTCTTGACTGACTCACGTGTATATACTGTTTGACTGAGTTCCCGTAGCTCTCGAGAAAAAAGGAAAACTTCTGCTTGTCTCATAATGACAAATAGTATAATCACAATCTTTAAATAGTCTAGTTACGCTTGCCCTCAAGCCATAACCGTACTACGCTACCAACATGATTACTTTTGTCACCGGAAACGCCGGTAAATATGCCGAAGCAAAAAAGCATATTCCCGAACTCCACCAGCTCGATATCGACTTAGAAGAAATTCAGAGCTTAAAGCCTGAAGATGTGGTAAAACACAAGCTGCTCCAAGCGGCCCAACACTGCGAAGGCATGATCGTGGTTGACGACACGTCGCTCTCATTTGACGCCCTTGGGGGACTGCCCGGACCATTCATCAAATGGTTTCTGAAATCTCTAGGAACCGAGCGAGTAGCCCACCTCGCCGCAGAAAATCCCCGTGCCACCGCCACTTGCACATTAGGACTCTTCCAAGAAAACGGCGAAATCAAGTATTTCACAGTTTCTGTGCCAGGCACAATTGTCGCCCCTCGCGGCGAAAGCGGTTTTGGCTGGGATCCTATTTTTGTCCCGGAAGGATCTGAAAAGACGTTTGCCGAGATGACCGAAGCAGAAAAAGACCGTTATAAGATGCGGCCAAAGGCATTTCGGCAACTTCAGGCGTACCTAGAGTAATTGGGATCGATCTTTTATTACCAGGTCAATATTGTTCAAAACTTCGGTAAAGAGCTCTTCTCTGGTATATATCTCCTTTTTTACACCACCGTGTCCTGCTGCGGCACATCTTCGCGATTACTCCAAAACTCTTGCCAGCGGTGCGGCAACATCTCGCGCAGTGTGAGTGTTTCTCCAGCACCTAAAAAAATTTGAGCGTCAATATTAGCGCGGTCAATTTGGAACAGGAGTTCGCGACATCGCCCGCAAGGTGGGATTATCTCTCCTTGGTCGTTCATGCCCACCACGTGCGACACCCGCGTTTCACCAGCTTGAATCATCTGCGCTAAAGCGGAAACCTCTGCACAAAAACCCAGATCACAGGAAGTGCTCATATTGATACCGGTGTAGATATTTCCTTGCGATGTCTGCACCGCACAGGCCACCTTGGCTACAGAGACATCGGTGGTCAACTCGCGTCGTCCCAGAAGTGGCTGAATATGTGTGCGCAGTGTGTGAAAAAGTGCTGATTCGGACATAGTCACATAATACACGAGGTCAGATGGTAAAAAAATGGCCCTCTCTGAGGACCACTTTTTGCGATATTTCACTGCAGCAATGAGTTTAGTACACCACGACCTGCGCGCGATCTGTCACAGGAGCGTAGTCTTTCACTTCGTGCCACATGCCTTCGGGGTCACGATAGGAAATGCGGACGTTGTGTTCCCCCTCTTGGTAGTACATACCAGGAATGGAAAACTGAAAGCTTTCACCTTGGCTTAAACCAACTTCAGGAACACACCCTAAATGTCGTCCTGTCGTTACATCGCGGGCGCACAGTGGTGTGGTAATGTGCCGAGAGCTCATATTCTGCACCGTAGCTTGAATACGTGATGTTCCGCCAGGTTGGACGTAATCGGTCATACTCATTGGTCCACTGGTATAGAAAATCTCAGTCGCTTGATTTGCTTGAACGGGCGCGACAGCACCCACAAACATCACACTCACGAAAGTCAACACTGTGAGGAGCGTGGCACTGCGAATTTTTTCTGCAAAGTTCATACGGGCCTCCTTTCAAGTTGCCTGTGTTTTCTATGCTTACTATGGCAAAAAAACATTACAAGCCTATAAAAGGGGTGTGAGGGTTGAGTAAGAAACGGAGCATTCTGAGTTTCCACTCCTAAGAAAACCTATGAACTCGATGTCAGCTCAGAAATCCGTGCGCGCACACCGGCCTCCAAATCCTGCCAATTGCAGGTGTAATTACCAGTTTGCGCATCTTTCGGAACAGAATACACCGTTTTCTCTTTTCCATACTGAGACGAGTACTCAAAAATCAAAGTTTCTTCTGATTCCCGGACTAAGAGACTGCCTCCTGGTATTTCTTGAACCGGGAGATCGCTCCAAATATGCATCATCTCAAGCTGAGCCTTCACTTCCTGCGCCGTTTTTCCAACTATCGTTGGCCCATTTTTGCGCTCTTTTCCGAGGCGGATTAAGCGTCCCAACAGTTCTTGCGTATCCAAGGCATACGTCGCTCGCTCGGGATCAGTTCCAGAACCATACTCGGCCTTTACCGTCATGAACGCAGGGCTTTCTGCTCCCACAGCTTCCCGGACACGTACCGATAACGTACACTGCTCGCCAGTATTCGTGGACTCAGAGCGACCTGTTAAGATAAGTCGTTGCATAATGTCTGGTGAAAATGTCTTTGACAACATGGTACGCAATTCTGAGAGTGTTCCCAGAAAAGTGGTCGAGGCATCAAGTTGATCAACTTTTTCTCGAGCTATTTCTTGGAGATCAGTGGCCGAAATATTTTCAACGGAAAGAGCTGCGATGATTTCTTGCTGCGTTATAACGGTTTTTTGTTGCTCTTGACTGACTTCTTGCGTGAGCCTGTTGCCCTGTTCGTACTGAGACCAACCAGGCCGTGCCACAAGAATTCGACTCACTTGTCCAGTGCGCTGTGAACGTAGACTAATGGAGTATTGTTGCCCGTAGACATCTTGTCCGCTCGGCGTGCTGGAGCTGGTTTCCGCAGCTTGCACCGTTAATTCACCGGCATCTAAGCCTGTTGTCTCTTGCAGCCAGGACAAAAGCTCATCGGCGTCAGAAATCTCTAAAGTCTCGGCAGAAAAGTGGTCTTGTTCGAGAGGATCAAAGGTTTCTTCCAGTGTCCGTTGGAGTAAATCGGCCACTCCTTTTTGCTGATCTTCTGTTTCTTGTTGATGCAGTAATTCTGCTACAGTTTGCGCAGATAATTCTTGTGCGGTCATGAAAAATCTCCTTATTTGTCTTCACTATAACGAAAAATGCAAAAAAACGAAACTCTTCTCCTCAGAATTACTGCGGATTTTCGTCATACTCCGGCCGCACTGTCCGGATAATCCGCGCCATGGCCTGCAGTAAGACGGAAATTTGGGCAATGAGGAAACCAACAATCACGGTTTCCAGCCCTACAAAGCTCCAGTAAATGCGCGGGAAATAGTTGCGCGGAAGCTCTTGGCTTTCCACGATTGGGAACGAAGTAAATAACAGCGCACACACAGCCAGCACAAGCGCCACCGAAGACAACAACGCAATGCCCTGCATCTGCAAATAAAACTCCCTATCGAGCTTTTTTTCGGTGGTGTACCCAATACTGAGCAAGTTTAATAACAGCGCCAAAACCGTCGCCGTTCCACCAATCACGGCACTATTGAGATAGCGCGACGCGGTAAGCGTTGTCTCGAGAACCACCGGATCCTGCGCTACTGTGCGAAACTCCTGGAGCAACAAGTGAATTCCGGTGGTCAACGCCACCGAAAAAAACAGTCCAAAAACAACGCTGAACTTTATTTGGTTGAGAACGCGGGGGGAAAAGAAAGTGGGCATGGTTGCATTGTACGGGGATTACTTACTCGCTTCATCCTCAAAACCCAGCAAAATACTCCAAAATCTCCTCATGCAACACGCCATTCGATGCCAAAATATGCGTCGAATCGAGGCTGAGGGGATTACCCTGCAGATCAGTCACTTTGCCACCGGCCTCAGTGATAATGGTAATGAACGGCGCCACGTCGTAAATAAAGGTGTCAACTTCAATCATTGCCTCGGCATGACCAGCGGCCACCCAGCTATATCCCGGATAAGCACCCACGTTTCGCGTGCCCTGCACGTCTTCGGCCAAAGCCGCCATCATAGAAAAAGAGTTTGTACGCTGGAGGTATTTGTATGCCGGACCAACCACAAAAGAAGTGCGGAGATCGCTGCGCGAGGAAACCTGTATTCTTTCGCCATTGCGCCAAGCGCCGGCTCCTTTTTCGGCATAAATCAGTTCACCAACTCTCGGGCTCATGGAAACACCGACAATAAATTCTTCGCCTCTTTTCAGCGCCACCAGAGTCGAGAAAAATGGCAGACCACGCGTAAACTCGCGCGTGCCGTCAATGGGATCGACAATCCAGACATACTCGGCTTCGAGAGCTTCGCGAGCCGTTTCTTCGCCATAAAACCCGTGATCCGGAAAGTGTTCATGAATGATGCTCTTCGCCTCTTCCTCAATCTGCCGATCCAGTTCGGTAACCACCGAGTTATTCGGCTTCACCTCGAGAGACTTAAATTGCTGCTGACTAGCCAGCAGAATTGTTTTGGCTCTTTGGGCAACTTCGAGGGCGACGGTGAGGTAGTGGGACATTAAGGACGAGTATAGAACAAACGCAAAAAAATGTCAGTTTTCTTTATGGTAAAAAAAGCAGATGGTTGCAAAAATATTGCAGGCCCACTAGGATTTCACGACTCCGTTCGCTCCCGCGAACTCCGCATGCACTAGGGTTGTTTCGCATTTCTTCTATTTCGGTATGCTCACCCCGTCGGAACCTTGTAGCTCCCAACCTCTGCGCACCAGCCAATAAAAAAACCGCCGATGGCGGATTTTTTACTGGCAGGCCCACTAGGATTTGAACCTAGACGAAGGGTTTTGGAGACCCTCATGCTACCGTTACATCATGAGCCTTTGGCTTCGCAGGAGTGTGGCAGCAGTCACAGTACTGCAATCATTTGGCCGGGCACTCGACGCGGAAGTCGTGATCCGTATTGTAACACGCAAGTGAGAGTTTCAGACAAAACACGGGTGTTCTCTTGACCGCAACACAAAGAGTTTGTTTCAGGACAAACAAAAATGTTTTTAGTGTTTCACTTAATTTGCTTGGTATACTTAAAAAATGCGGTTTTGGAAATCACGGGAAACCAATCCAGAAAAACAGAGAGATATTCTGGCTGAAGAACTCGTACAGATACTTGCACCTGATCCCGATATTTTGAATCCCAATCTGCCGCGAGTACGCCTCGGTCGATTTTGTCAGCAGCACGAATATCGGAAATTTGCTTACGATGAGATACATTCAAAAGTTCTTCCTGATCTCAAAAAGATTGTTTTAGAAAATGAACAAGCAATTATCTCTGTCTTTGCAGCAATTATGAAGAATGAGCAAAAAACAGGAATGCGCCTACGCAGCCTAAAAGACAACAATCTCCCTTCAAAACGCTATCTACAAGCCTGGGCCTATTTTTTCAATGCCTACTATTTTCCAGAAAAAAACGCACAGAGTGCCGAACCTATCCTAAAGGCTCGAGAACAGTATGCAGAACTGTTCACAGTAACAGACCAACTCATGGATATTCTCAGTCAAACAATGACAGAACTTCTCTACACACAACCTTCATTCCATAATTTTCCCCAAAAAAGAAGAGATCTGAACCGCACCTGGAAAGAAAAAATTTTGCCCTTGCTCAAAGAGGCTTCAAAAGTAACACCAGAAACGGGTCAGGCCTCTTTTGAAAGCAGTCTGATAAAGGTGGTGGTAAGTAATGAACTTGCCGGATTTCCAATCGGTCACGAAGCTCGATTGATGACTTTTGTTTACCTGGCCTATGAGATCAAGGGGATCAACAAATTATCCACAATCCCAGAAGACGTGCAAGAATTTCTTGCTTTTCTGAAGGCCCAATATCAGATTGATAACAACAGAATCCAGAAAAAAACTTCTTAAAAACGCAAACGTGTCCACTGCACCATATCGCGCGCCTGCTCATAGTTCACCACCCAGCCGGTTTGGCGAATGCTCTTGTAGAGTCCCTGGCGGAAAAAGTCGCCTTGATCGTTGTAAACTTCAGGATATCCGCGGTAGCGCTTGATGTTGTAGGTGTAGGCCTCAATCTGGTCTTGGGCTTGCTGGATGTAGATTTCATCGCCGGTCACTTGCGCCAAGTGGGCTAAGAGCTTGGTGTACTCCATTCCCCAGTGACTCCAGATGGCGGTCGAGGCATAGGTCGGCGCGATCAGTCGAACCGGCAAATAGAGCTGCCACGAGCGCAAATCAGGGTGGTACTGCAGGCCAAACGGTTGGTCGATGGCGTTTCTTTGGATATAGGCTACCGAGCGCTCCAGGTAAGGCAAATCTTCTGGATTTTCTGGATCAAGAAAGCCTGTCTGATACGCAATCATCCAGTCAGATGAGTAATATTTGTTTTCAAGTGATTCATCACTCAAATCCTCTCGGAAAAAGCCGTCTTCGGGCAACCAATAGGCGTCGAGAATGCGTTGCTTGTAGTTGTCTAAAAAGGCGGGATCTTGCTCTATGACTTCGAGCTGTTGGAGCAGTTGAGCAGTCCGCCAAAAGACGATGTTGTCGTAGAGCGCACTTTCGCGGTGCACAATGTCTTTCGTGCCGGACAGGCGGATGTCCTTGCGAATAAAGCCTGTCTGCTCATCGTAGGCGTAGTCATAGTAGGTCTGCCAGTGACGGCGAAGGCTGTCGGCGTAGGTGGCTTCGAGCTGCGCGGCGGCGGTGGCGGTTTCGAGCATGACCAGCTCTTTCGCAGGGTCTATCCTTCCGTTATAAGGATACAAGTCAACTAACGTTTCTTCATCCTGCATCACCTGTAAAGCAAAAACCAGGCTGTACAAGGTATCGGACGGCAAATCGTAAATGTTCAGCAGAGCAACCGAGCGCGGACCAACCGGCACAATTGTGGTCGAGAGGCGATCTGATTTGCTGTACACCTGCAGCGCATAGGCCGTAGTTTTCAGGTAAATATGCTGGCGATTTTTCCAGTCGAGATCATCCAGCGCGGTGCGCCGATCCAACAAAGAATGGTAGAAAATTCCCAAAGAACGTGGATATAAAACACTGAAATGATCGCCTGAAATCAAAAATGGTTCAGCGGGATCAAACCGATCAGCATGAATTTCCCGGATGATTTCATCAACTTTACGCTCTTGCGCTTTCTGCCCGCCCGTAAACTTGCTGGAAACAATGTGCCACCCCGCCTTCACCTTGGCTAGCTGACTAAAAAACGGACTCTCGCGCACAAATAAGTTGTCATTTTCCTCGAGTGTAAACATACCATTTTCGTAGACCACCTCTTGGTACGGATCAACCACAATTGAAAACCGTACAAACGGATTCGTGATGTAGGAAAATATGGCGACTACTAGCGTGGCGGCGATCAACGACCGCTGCAGCCATTTTCGGCGACGGTTTTTCGGTGACCACACAGCCTGACTGAGCTGACGAACTCGCCGCCGAGCCTTCTTGCCGAAAGTGCTCGGCGTCCACGGCACGTTGAACACTTTGTTTTTGAGTTTTTTTTTCATTGCTTACGTCCTTATAACAGAGGGTCTGACCCTATATATATGTCTATGCTATTCGCTCTTCATATTGTGACGCAATACGAATCGCAACACAATGTATACCGACAGAGCTACTAGGAAAAAGTCAATCAGATTGGTAATAAATAATCCGTAGTTCAGCGTGGCAGCGCCCGCCGCTTGCGCATCGGCCAAAGTAGAGTACTGCCCGCCTGACAAGTTAAGGTAAAGCTCTGTAAAATCAGCATTGCCGAGCAGCAAGCCGATCGGAGGCATCACGATATCTTCTACCAGAGACGTCGTCAGCTGCTTAAATGCTGTTCCAATTACCACACCGACCGTCAGATCGATAACGTTGCCTTGCAGAGCAAACTCACGAAAATCCTGCCAAAAGGTGCGGACGTGACCGGAAACTTCTTGAGACATTGCCTCAGCAGACTTAGGAGAGAGAGTTTGCTTTGCCATGACGGTAGTATACCTGACGGAGAAAAAAGAGCGCAAACAATCAATATGCTCGACCCCTAGACCTCGTCGCAAACCTCAGTTTTAAACCACATTCACTCAAGCAAAAAAAGATCCCGAATGGGATCTTATTTTGAAGAAAGTGCCGGGTGAAGGATTCGAACCTACGAAGGCGTACGCCAGCAGATTTACAGTCTGCCCCCGTTGACCGCTTGGGTAACCCGGCGAGAAGTACGTGATATTGTAACATGGATTTTTGGTGGCGGGTGACGGAGCAAGGGACCGACCCTTAGGCCTAGAACAAAAAAACCGCGGCCTAGGGGTGTCTCCCTACTTCATCGTACGCACAATTTCCCGCGCCCCGCGATAAAACTCCGGCGGCATCAAGCGAGCCTTTTCCAAAGCCGACTCCAGCCACGGCTTTTCCAGCGAGCGATCCATAATGTGCTCGAGTTGTTCCTCGACTTTGCCGTCACCAGAATCCACAACCCGCGCCACACCGCTCTGCGTGAACATCGCCTGGATATTCACCTCCCACTCGCCCCACGGCTTCAACAAAAGTACCGCACAACCGGCACCCACGGCGTCATACGCCATGTCGCCAGATGGCTTGGTAAAGACCACATCCGCCCATGGAAAACCATACGCTAACAGCAAGTTATTCGCATCCACAATATCCTCGGAAGAAATCACGCGCAGAGCGGCATTTTTGTCGCTCACGTCTTCAGAAATACTCACGCCGTGGAACTTTTCCACAACCTTTTCCACCATGGCAACATGATCCAAATTTGTGCCAGCATAATATATAAGCTGCACTTTGTTGTGCTGTCGCCGTCGCGTCAGGGGCACCAACTGTTTCAAGATAGACTCCAGCTCTCGCTTGTTTGTACCGAGTCCACCCGTGGTCAACAAAATTCGCAGCGGCCGGCGACGCCAGGAGTCGGTTCGTTTGTGCTTGGCGGCGGCCAAAACACGTGGGTCAATGGGTGGACCGGTAACAATAACGCGTTCGGGGTCGACTTTTTTGCCATGGGCCGAAGCGACCTCAAAAAATTCATAGCGCGTTTGTTCGTCAAAAACACAAAAGGTGATGTTGGAAAGGTGGGCATTCTGAACGTAATCCGGACGCACATGCGGATCGGTGACCACCTGCACAACAGTCTTGCCCGCTTGCGCCAAAATATTACCGGTCACAATGTGAAAGGACAAAACTGGCTGACGGACATTTTCAAACAAATGCAAAAGTGGTGGCGTGATTTCGTCTGCTAAGGGGAATTTCTGCCGACCAATCGTATCAAGCACATTTTTCTTCACCCACTCGAGAAGTGAGTGCCGCGCCATCAACCGGCCAAGTGTTTCACTCATGGCGACGCGCTTCCAGTCACTATGCTGGACATAGTTGGTGGGATCGACCATCCAGGCTTTCTCCGGCTGCGGCGAGTCCCCATCCCAGGCGACAATGCCTGCGGCCAAGGCCATCGAATAGTGCGCTCGCGAAAACACCACCTCCTGGTGGTCAAATTCGTCGTCCAAACGATACTGGTCTTCTAAGAGATCTCTGTATGAGGCAGAAATGGTCACTATGGGAAGTTTGGTCTTCTCGAGCAGCATTCGGTCGGCTGCTAGAAGCTTTTGCGAAACTTCGTCGACGAGGGAGTTGGGCATAAAGTCATTGTACTACAATCGAGAACAATCGGGAGACACCCCTAGGCCTATAAAAAACAAAAGCCCCCTACGGCGCCACCTCGCGCCAAATATACCGCGGCACCTTCATTTCCTCGGGAGTATTCAGCAAGAAATCAGCGCGGTATTTAAATAACTCGGTTGGAGTTAGGTTGTTCTCCACTTTGCGGCCGGCGTAGTCATCGTAGTCGCGTTCCATGACGATGCCGCTCCAGCCCACAAACGTGCCTTCGCCGACAAATTTGCCGTCGCCGCCGTTTTCGGGGCCGCGACTTGGCAGAAGAATTTGTCCGTTGGCAATAAAGACACCCTCCACCAGGCCGTCGGTAGCCGTCAAATCAGCATGCTCGACTGCTGGATCAATCGTAATGTCGCCGCTGGCAATAATCGCCGTAAAGCCGCCAACCGCAGTTTGGATTTCGCCCGCAATCGTGACGTTGCCGTCCACAAAAACCACAATCTCTTCACCGCTGGCCACGGACCAGTCGTCCTCAATGCGTAAATCGCCAGAATGGTAGTAGGCGTTGATGTCGTCATTTTGCGGAGTCAGCGTTGGCTTTTGGGCGTCGTTGGCGCTGGTAGTGAAGTCGTCTTCTGGCGTTTCGGGGAATTTGTACAAGCGCAGGAAGTACTCGTAGCGCTCCTGGACGACTTTGCGATCCACGGTGCCGACGATATTGCGACCATCTTGGTCAACCGACGCCGTCTGATTCCCCGCCTCCTGGCGCAGATCAACCACGCCGCCACCGGTCATCAAGTATCCAGAAGTATTTTCGGTATCAGCCGCTTGCGTAATCAGGTATGGCTGACAACCGGCGTCAGTCGTACAAGAATCAGGGATGTAGTTTCGGATCGCGGTACCCGTCTCCTGCAGCGCCGTCACCGGCCCTCCCGCAGCCTGGAACCACGGATCCCGCGCCTCGATCAAGAAGAAATTCACACCCGCCTGCGGCGAACTAATCCCGCTGTACACACAGCCGGCCGGACAGGTACAGGTGTACAGGTGCGAGTCACCAATGTTGAGCTGAAGCAAGTTATTTCCTGGATCCCAGTAAGGCGCTGAAGCTTGGTAGGTGCCATCTGCGGCTACACTTCCGGCGGCGTACTCTTCGCCATTTTGCTCGATCCCCACTGCCGAAGCACCCGCCTGGAGCGGAGGCAAAGAATCGCCAGTAGTACACACCCCACCCGTGAGCGAGGCGGTGTTGTTGCTATCAAGATACACCGTGCCAGTCACCGGCGCGTGCACAGTGAAGGTGATATAGGAAGTCCAGGAAGAATAATCGGTGCCACAATCGATATTGAGCGCCCGGACTCGGAACTGATAATTCAATGCCGTCGGCGTGAAATCCAAACGAGAAATATTTACCGTGCCACAACGAGCATCCGGATCACTACACGAAACAACACCTTGTGGGAAAAGTTCATATTGCCAACGGTCAGCTTTATCGGTATTCGTCCAGTTGATTCGTACCTGACCAGTACTCGTATTCATCAAAGCAATACCACCATCGGTCGGCGTATTGATTGTTGGGCGAGGCGGCGCACCGTTATCAGCACTACTACACGTTCCGCCACAGCCATTACTGCCACCGCATTCCGGGCCACTCGGACAACTCGGATTACAAACAATATCACCACAACAGATCTCTCCCGCCCCACAGGATCCCGAACCAGACGGCCGACCCACAACACCACAGTTATCTATGCCAGAGAAACAAGCCGGACAGCTACCGCCGCCTCCGCCGCCACCACCGCCGCCTCCGCACTCTTGACTAATCCAAGCCGAACACGTCTGCGTATTAGATCGACACCCACCAATACAATCCCCACAAAAAATCTGCCCCGAGGGACAACGGTCGTCGGTGGTGTCTACGGAGCAGCTGTTAGCCGCAATACAGTCGTGAGTTCCACAAGTCCCACTTTGATTTGAACAGGTAAGCCCGATGCTGTTGCAATCACAGGAGAAGGTGTTGGCGCAGGTGGTTGTTAAATCACAAGTTGCCAGAGGGTCTAGACAGTCTTCATCTCGAGAACAACTCTCTCCTGCTTTTGGACCACTATTACATTCTCTTCGTGTTGTTAAATTTCCAACAGTAGCCGAACCTGAACAATCTTGTGCATATACAGGTGTAACTAATAAAGATACAAATCTATCAAAAAAAGATTTTTTTTCTCCATATCGTAAAAAATAATCTTGTTTCTTTTCTAAAAGAATCAGCTGCTTTGATAAATTGCTGATACTCACTGCTAGCAACCACAATTGGTTTATGCTCTAGATAATACAAATTTTGTAGTAAAAGAGTTGAAATTAAAGAATTTTTTTCTTGTTCTGGTAAATTTTGAACATAACCATTGTTTACATACCATTTCACAAAAAGTATCTGGTCATTATTTTCCGAACTTAAAGAACTAACTTCAACTGCATCTATTCCTTACAAAATTTTATTATTCTCTTGTGGATCTGATACTAGCTCAAAAACTACTTTAGAAATCGCTACCTCATTAGCCTCAGCGGAAGAACTCTCTCTATAAGTCAGTATTCCGTTCGAAAAAATGTTAAACGAATACAAATTTGAATGAAAAATTGACTTATCAATTGTAATATCATAATTGGTGTCACTTATAAATTGAATGTTTGGTGCATTTTTGTATTTTTGTAAAAACAACCAACCAATGCTCACAACAGCTATACTAGCAATTAATAAAACAAAAAAAATACGTCTGAAAGAAATAACCTGCACTTAAGTAGCATACTAAATGACTCCTACACATACAATAAGAAAGGAGATAGTTTTGTACTTCCATATACCAAAATAATCACTTGTTTACATTGAAAAATAAACAGAACTGATTAGGTTGAAGCTTGAATCATTTGAAATGGATGGTGCTGTGGCTCAAGCCATCGTGAAATTGGTTCTCCAGAGTTTGGATGTGTACCAATACCTATAGCAGAGACAATAAGTGCTGGCAAAACTCCTTCTTGGTAAGCTTCCACATAGTCATCGGTACCATCATAGCCATCTTCGATTACATCCCAGAAATCGGTTTCATCCACAAATCCATTATCTGTATTAGCAGAATCGGCTAGTGGTAATAATAAACCAACTTGCATTAAATAGTGAACAGCCATGTCTACACCAGCAAAACTATATTCAGGATAATCTTTTATACTGTCTTCAGCAGAAAGTGCGTCTGCTAAACCATCTTCTGTGAAAAACAACCTTATAGTTAAATTACCTTGCTCATCAACCACAGCCCCTGAAACGTATTGTCTGGAAGTTCTAAAACCCTGACTAGTAGTTTCTCTAGCCCGCAAACTCTCGTTTTCGCCCCAGTCTTCATCCCATACCCCTTCAAATACAAGAGTCACAGTTGCAGCACCTAAATCAATATTCGTATTCCCAGTTTCCCACTCACCAGTCTCTCTGTTGAAGTAACGAGCGTAGATACTGCCAGTATACTTTCCTGGCCGGAAATTTCGCATAAATTCTTCGAAGGGCGGTCGTTGTTCTTCTGGAATCGAGTAGTATAAAACGTTATACATTTCTAAAACCCAAGCATCTTGAGCACTCAGAGCTTCACGACCTGTGGAAAAAGCCAACTCCATGGTCGAGTTTGGTGCATCATTCCACATCATCATGCCGAAAGCTTCAATAGACTTATCAGTTTGAAGGACACGAATCGGGCTGATTCCAGAAAGAGCTACTCGCTCACCAATAACAGTGTCACCAATCCATTCTTCTTGAACAATATGGGCTGGAGTTTCTGTCACACCGTGGTAAAGAGACTCATAAAGAGAATCAAAGTTTTCTTCAGTCGCCTGCATCTGTGGAGTTATCACATCTGGAGTAGGAGTAGCCCACTCCGTAGCAGCCGGCTCAGTCTCATTTGGGTTTTCGGTGGCTGGAGCTGGTTCGGTGCCGTCGGAGTTTGGTTCTGGGGCGGCTTCTGAAGTTGGTTCTGGTAGCGGTTGTACATCTACCTTTCCGAAAAGAAGTGCAATGTTGACAGTATTTATAGGAGTACCAGATGGATCAGTAAACACTCCTTCTAAATTTGTGCCTTCGAAAAATAACTCCACCCATGTGTTACCATCTTCACCGTCAACTACGACTCCCTCAAGAACAGTACCCTCGAGACCTCGGAGAGTACCCAAGGGGGCATTGTTGCTTGTGCTGGGGACAGTTCGTACGGAGAAGTTTCCGTCAACAATAGTCACTTGCACGCGCGTGCCTTCTGCGATACTATTAAATTCTTCTTGAGAATCGTAAACTTGCGTAGTTGGAGCTTCACCGCTTCCATTCGGATCTTCCGTTTCTTGAGCAGATACGATACCAAGTCCACCCGTAAGGGCAAGAAATGCAAAGAAATAACGAGCAAAACGTTTTTTTGCTTCGGGACTCAAAAACTCACTCAGTTTTTGGGAAAATGTAGATTGTTCGTTGTCCTGACGTGACATAGCGCGTCTCCAGGTGTTTTTAGCGTGGCTGAAAGGCGACGCCTTTCCGCTAAATCCTCATTATAGGTGTGAGTATTTGAAAAAACAATAGGCAAATCCTATAAGTTTAGGAAATATCGGCTGCACCAGTCAGATAAGAAAGTGAGCGGCTGGCACTGCACACTCCCCTCCACCTCAAGACTACAGACATACGCCTGAGTGTTTCGACAGTGTAACCACTGGTTCGATCCATCGCGTTCCGAATTATAAAACATGGATTGGTCTAGCGCATTGGTGGTGTATGTGGTGGAAATTCGCGTCATATTATTGCCAGCTACGGCCAAATATTTGCTTTCCAATGCACCAGCATCAGCGAGGATTCCTTCCACAAGTACTGGACTCACCTGTTCTGCCAGCGCAACAGCCAAAGCCGCCGCCTCCGGAGAAGTAGCAATTTCATCTGGTAACTGTGTTCGTTGTTGCGCAGATACGCCATTTTGGCGGTACTTGCGGTAACTTTGCGCGAAGTCATAGACGGGGAAAGTGGTCAGTTCATTCGGTTGACCAAGGTCGGCTTCTTCTTCTTGTGCCACAGAGTACGCGGCGTCGACAATGGTATACAACCAGATCGGGTTAAGACCATGCGTCAGTGCGGTATTGAATATAAATTTATGGGAATCAGCCAACTGGTTGGCATGTCCTTCTGGACGGACTACTTCGGAGTATGGCAAATAAAACTGGTACAAACCAGAATTCGTCTGGGCGGCAACGCGGCCATATAACCAACGGTACCAGGTGTGCTCGGCGGCCTCGCGACGAGTGTTTTGGAGCACTATGTACTCCGGAGTCCACTCCAAAAAGATCGGGATACAGGTCTCGGCAGTGTCAAGGAAACAGAGATCACTCGAGAAAAATGGAGTCTGAACGTCTTCCCAGGCCACAGCAGCTGCATTGGGCGTAAAAACAGGCAGACGGTTTACTTCCAGTGGTGGTTGCAAGGGCTGATCCGCTTGCTGTTGCGATGGCGTACTCGTTTCTGATCCAAGTGAAAATCCGTACGGATCGAGCTGAACCGAAGAACGCGGCGAATTACTGGAGAGAAAATACTGCACACCATAGCCAATGCTTATTCCGAGAACGAGCAAAACCAGAAATCCAATCGCGTAAATCACATTTGTGCGCATGTACGCAGTGTGACAAAAAGTGACTGGAAGTACAAGCAGATCAGTCAGGAAACTGGGTGGAAAATGTGTGCATGGAGCCAGGTGGTTCTACATCCCGCTCACCAGCTCCACCAACCGATTACAATATCCCCACTCGTTGTCGTACCAGGCAATGACTTTGACCATGTTGCCGCCCATGACTTGGGTGAGGCTGAGATCGACTATGGAGGACTCGGGGCGGCCTACGATGTCGCTGGAGACGATGGGGTCGTTGGTGACGGCCAGCTTGCCTTGCCAGCGGGGTTGTTGGCTGGCGTCGGTGAAGGCTTGGTTGACTTCCTCGACGGTGACGTCGCGCTTGGTGATGAAGGTGAGATCGGACAGCGAGCCGGTAGAAACTGGCACGCGCACGGCCAAACCGTCAAAAATGCCTTTGAGCTCGGGAATAACGAGCGCGGTGGCCTTAGCGGCACCGGTGGACGTTGGCACGATGTTTTGCGCCGCGCCGCGGGCGCGGCGCAAGTCCTTATGCGAGTTATCCTGAATATTTTGGTCGTCGGTGTAGGCGTGGATGGTGGTCAGCATGGCTTTTTCCACACCGAATGTAGTGTGCATAATTTGCGCGACTGGCGCGACACAGTTGGTGGTACAGGAGGCGTTGGAGATGAGTTCGCCGGTGACTTGGTTGACGTTCTCCACTCCGAGCACGGTGGTTTCAAAACCATCGCTTTTGGCTGGGGCGGATAAGACCACTCGACTCGCGCCGGCTTCAATGTGGTACTTCGCTTTTTCGGCGGTGGTAAAGATACCAGTTGACTCGATCACCACCGCTACTTCGTATTTGTCCCAGGGGATTTTCTTAGGATCGCGTTGCGCGGTCACCAAGACCGGGCGGCCGTCAATTTTGATCAAACCGAGTTCTGGCTGTTCATCGGTCACTTCTTCGCGACCTTGCCAGCGCTCGACCGTTATTTCGTGCGGCCAGACGCCGTAGTTGGAGTCGTACTTGAGGAGATGCGCCCAGCCCTCGATGTCCATGGAGCCCGAAGTGTTGACGACAGCTAAATCCGCTTGCTCGCGAAAATTTTCCCACCAGACCCGCAGGGCCGTTCTTCCAATTCGTCCAAATCCATTGATCGCAAATTTTGTCATGGGTTCAGTGTAGCAGGTGGGGTTGGTGGGTGTGAAGTCCAACTACTCCTCTTCTTGACTTCCAAAAAGCCCTCCAACCGGAGGGCTTTCCATTTTCAGTGGAGCGCCGATTTATACTTGAGGCGTTTCTATATCCTGAGGCGTGCTCTGAGTCGGAGACGTTGGGGTCGCGGTCGGCGTGGGTGTTGCTGTCATCTGGCTCGTGTTGGGTAGATCGGGAGCGGCGGTCAGAGTTTCGTCTGGAACAGCTGATCCAGCGCGGCGGCTATTTCTCCACCAGGCCAATCCGGCCACAACCGCTACCAGGGCGGCTAAGACGCCAATCAACAGCGTTCCGGGATGGAAGAGTGCGGGTGAGGTGACGTTTTCGAGGACTTGGTCGTTGAGAGAGTCGTCGGCCATCATGCCACTATCATCGGTCAGCACTGCTTCGGGGACCAGAAATGCGTACTCGTTTTGACCGGTGTAGATGTTACCTTCGGAATCGGTACCGGCCACAATCGTGTTTTCAGGATCGAGGGTGACAACCATCTCGCCAGTGGCTTCCGGGACAAAACGAAACGCCACGACGGGCATTTCGGGTTGCAGAGTCACGGACTCAGCTAACTCAGTCGGTGCCAACACAACGCTGAAGGCGTCGCCAGAAAACGTTTGACTGACAACTTGAAGATTGGCGTCACTAAATACTTCCACTTCCCAGTCCGTCACCGGCACGCCGGTCACGGTGCCAACAAGTTCCAGACCATCGATCGCTTCGTCAGAATTGACGGAGACGATAACTTCGGAAACTTCATCCACGAGCAAGTTTTCTTCGAGGGTGAAGGACGCAGCGAACGCCGGCATGGCGGTGAGAGCCAGTACGCTGGCGACAACACCTGTGGCCGTGGTCAGGCGGGCTGTTTTTTGCATCCAAGATGTGATCTGCATGGGCTCCCTTACTTACTTTCTCAGTCTGTTCAATACGAGGGCGTAGTCGATGATATCGACGGTGCCGTCTTGGTTGATGTCAGCTTGGGCATCGGTGGTCAAGAGACGACGACGGATGTATGACAAGTCGATAGTATTCACTTTGCGGTCACGGTTCGCGTCATAGTTAGCTCTGAAAGGTGGCTCTGGCGTTTCTGACACACAGCTCTGTACAACTGGCTCCGGTGTACCGAGACAGTAGTTACTGTTGGCGGTGGCTTTACGAGTCTGGATGCCAGACTTACAAGCAGACCACTGCGTGTAGGTGTACTCACACGTCGGAGTATTTTGGGTGATCATCGGAATAGGACGCGTGGTGGCAACTGGAATCGAGCCATCTGGATTTGTCGGAACTAGTCCGACTGGCGGAGTCGGTCGCAAACGGATAGAGTTATCACTAATTGTGGTACTTGGCGGAGTTGGCTGAGGAGTTGGAGACACCGACCCAGTAAGAGCACAGATTTGGGCTGGCATTACTTGAGCACAAGCCAAGCCATCAGGACATTCTGGCATGGGTGGCTGGTAACAAAACAGGCCTGGTTGGCAATCCGCATTTACAGAACAGTACTGTCCTTCTGATCCCGGAGCTGGTGTTGGGGTGGGTGCAGCCGTGGGTGATGGAGTGGGATCGCCGGGAGTAACTGGGTTTTCCGACACGATAGGAGAAGGTGTTGGAGTAGGCGTTGGCGTCATGCGTGGATTCTCGATCGGATCAACCATTGCAATTGGCGTGGGCAGTGGTTGTACTTCTCCATCGATTACTTCAGCACAGATTTTGGCTGGCATCACTTGCGCACAAGCCATACCTTCCGGACATTCTGGCATGGGTGGCTGATAGCACACTAGACCAGGAGCACACTGTGAATCTTGCACACAGTTGCTTCCGGCTGGCTTTTGAATACTGACGATGTCATCGGATCCGAGTACCCGACCAGAAAAGGCGACTGGTGTCTTCAGTTGGTCTTCAGTTTGACGGAAGAGAGTTGCTTTTGAGGTACCTGGGTTCCAGGTAAGCGACAAATCTCCTTCAGACTGCGGCACAAAACTGATGGTAGCAATTTGTGTCGGTTGAGAAGCGGAAAAGGCTTTTTTTGAATTATTCAGTGTAAATACGAGTTGGATGGTGCCGTCGTCATTGACTTTGTTGACTTGGGCTTTGAGATTCGTGCGCTCGGCGTTCGCAACTTGGACGGTAATATCGCTCACGTCAACTCCGGTGAAATTGCCTTCCAGTTGAAGGGCATCCATGTTGGCGCTGTTGGAGTTTACAAAAAGATCAATTTTTGCCGGCTTGCCAGCAATGATTTGCTCGGAAGATTTGGCGGTAATTTCTATGGCGCCATCTTCTACCGAAGCTTGGTTGCGCACATCTTGAGAACTTTGGGATAAAAAGAAGGCAGCGGCAGCTCCGATCAATAAAACGAAAACAAAGGCCACTCCTGCTATAAGGCTTTTATTTTTTTTTTACAAAATTGACTGATTTTCATAGGTACACTAAGAATTGCATGCTCCGAAATGGAAGTCAATATTGAGAACGCGTTGGAAATTTGCCACTAAAAACCTCTAAGAAAATTTTAACGGCCTAAGGGTCGGTCCCTCATGAGAGTGCTATAAAATAAACTCTAAAAAGTCTTCCCAAGAAAATTTCTGCTGGCCTTCGACAATGGCCTCGTAGGCGGGTAACGTTCCACCGTTGGCAAAGAATTCCATCATGGCTCCTCCTCCAGTAGAGACGTGGGAGTATTTGGATTTATCGACTTCAAAGTGATCGACTGCTGCTTCGGTGTCGCCGCCGCCGATGATTGAAAATGTCTTGGTGCGAGAGAGGGTGTCGGCAATGTACTCGGTGCCTTTGCCGTGTTCGCCGTCTTCGTACTTGCCCATCGGGCCATTCCAGATGACGGTACCGGAAGCTTTAATGAAACGCTCGGCGCGTTCGTAAGCGTCCTTCGTAATGTCGAGACCGTCTTCAGTGACTTCACAGACGATGAGCTTGCGGTGCTCTTTTTCGGCTTCTTCCTTGTCCATTTCGGCAGCGAGTTTTCCACCTACTACAAAAACGTTCACGAAATCGAACATTGTTTTCAGGTACTCAGCCTTATCGGACTTACCGCCACCCAAGATGAGCGTCACAGGGCGATCGGGTTTGCGGTAGACTTTTTGGAAGGTTTTGATTTCCTTTTCGAAGGTGCGGCCCATGACGGTCGGAAGAATGAGAGGCAGCTGCACCATGGACGCGTGTTCGCGGTGGGCGGTGGCAAAACCGTCGTTCACATAAAAGTCGAACCCTTTGGCCAGCTTTTTGGCGAAGGCTTTGGAGTTGCCTTCTTCACCTGGATCAAAACGGAGGTTATCGCCAAAGGTAACTCTTTCGCGTTTGTTTTCGGGAATCATTTCGATCAAAAGATCAGTAATGGGTTTGAGTGAGAGTTTTTTGACAACTTTTCCGTCTGGTCGACCTCGGTGCCCAATGACGTGCACTTTGGCGGCGCCACGCTTCAAAATGAAATTGAGCGTTTGTGCACCCGCTTCCAAACGTGTGGTATCAAATCCATCTTGGTTTTCGGGGAGATCGAGATCAAGTCGGAGAAGAACATTTTTATCTTTTAATTCGAGCGCTTTGAGTGTGTAGACTGCCATAGGAGGTATTTTAACATACGAATAGGGAGCACCCTTGGGCCTATAAAATTATATTTTGGGAAAGTCGCTTTGTCGCAGCAACCCCGTCTTCGCTCCCATCGACCGCACCACCGAAGCGGCATTTTTCGCGCCCCATTGCATAGCTTCCGGGGAAAGTCGATCATGCAGCGTGGCGGCAATCACCCCGGTGGCAAACGCATCACCCGCGCCCGTGGCTTGTACTATTTCGGTGGGTTGGGAATCAAACCGGTTCCAGGTGCCATGTTCGTAATACTGCCCACCGCGCTCACCTTCGGTGATAACAATCCGGCTCCCGCCAGTTTCCAGATCGTATCCTGCCGAACGAATGATTTCGGCTTCTTCTTCATTTAAAAAGAGGGTGTCAGGATAGATTTCGGTCAGGTGAAGAGAACCATTTTCAATGGCTTTTAGCTCTTTTCCGCCCGGATTCCAGCTAAAGCGAATACGGTGTTTTTTGCAGTGCTGCGCGATAGTTTTGACGACTTCGGTATTACCAATGGAAGAAATGTGAATCCAATGCGCTTTCATTTTGGCGAGTGGTAAGTCGTCTGGAGTCAACATATAGGCAGCGCCACGAGCGGTAACGACCGAGCGATCACCAGAAGAGTCAATTAACAGTGCAGAAATGGCGGTGTTTTCGTCTGGTTCTTGAATGAGCAAACTGGTATCGACGTTTTCTTCCTGGAGTTCGGCGATGATCACTTTGGCGGGGAGATCGGTGCCGAGTTCGGCTATTACGCTGCTGCGTAAACCGAGCCGAGAAAGTCCAACGGCGGTATTGGTCGCGCCTCCGCCAGACTGCAAAGCAAAGTCTTCAGCATTCATTTTGGAACCATGCAGGAGTTGGAGGTATTCTTCACCATCTGATTCTTCTTTGACCGTAAACTGAGCTGACTTGAGAAAAACATCGAGTGTGGCAGAGCCGATGGAAATGGTGTCGAACATGGGTTTTAGTGTAGCATGCGAGGGACTCTGCGAGGTATGTGAGGGACCGACCCTTAGGCCTAGATAATTAAAATGCCGGCCTAGGGGTGTTTCCCGAATCTAGCTTAAGACCGTTTTTTGATCTATCAAATCCTGCTCCAGCTCTTGCAGGGCTGGGATAACTTCTTCGGGCTCGCTGACAATACGGTACACAGCCACTTCTTGCTCGGCAATGAAAAAATGTTTTTGCACCACATCAATCACCTCATGCCAGAAGTCACCAACTAACACAATAGGTTTATGATGACCGTAGTAAATATGCGCCATGAGCCAAGCGGTTGCCCATTCGCTCAAAGTTCCAGTTCCACCGCGTAAAATCACAAAGGCGTCAGATTCGCGAATCAGGCGCAACATGCGATCGGGATAGTTATCAGTTTTAATTTCGTCATCAGGCAAATTATCAGAGAGACGACCTTCAAAAAATGGCGCGTCTTTCGGGGCAAAAGTTACCGTGAGCGTTCGACCATTTTTTGACTGCGCTCCCAAAGTCGCTGCCTTCATGACTCCAGGTCCACCGCCGTTTACAATGCGCACTCCAGTATCCGCCAAGAGTTGAGCAATAATATATGCTTGCTGATACTCCGGTGAAGAGTCATTCACATCGGCCGAACCAAAAATGGCGACATTTTGAAAAACCTGAAACACTGGTTCCGTTGTATTGTCAGTAGAATTTTTCACAATGGGTTTGCTGTGTTGAGATGCAGACATTGTCTCCTCTTTCCTTTTCTGAAAACTCACTATTCGTGTAAATTGCTCCAGTGCTCGGCGCCTTCGGCGCCAGCAAAGTATGAACCAACCACGGCGACCGTAGCCCCAGCACTCTCCACTTCAGGAATGGTTTCAGGGTTCATTCCGATATCGACAGAAATGTCGTAGGAATACCCGTGCTCGGCCTTTGCCTGTGCAGCAGATTGGATGGATTTGAGAGCGGTTGAGTGCAGCGACTGACCTTGAAAACCAGCTCTGTTGCCCATGATTTGCACAGTGTCGATATGACTCAAAACCTCTGGAGATAATGTGGAAAACGGTGTGTATAAATCGAGAGAAAGTCCCACACGAAAATGCAGCCCATTTTTTACTTCGTCGATAAACGCCGGAATGGATGTCATGCGTTCCACTTGGGCAATGACGGTATCAACTGTCTGACTGTCGCGGATTTCACGCAGCCATTCGAGTGGTTCAACCACCATAAAATGGAGGTCCAGTTTGATACCATGCGTTTCCAAAGAGTGCACAAGACCTGGTTCAACAGTGAGATTATCGGCAAATTGACCGTCAATAATATCGAGCTGGCACCGTTCTGGTTGCGGTTGAAATGTGGCAAAGCGATCGAGTTCTTCCTGGACAAATTGTGGGCTGTCGTCGAGGATAGCGGGAACAAATTTCATATGAGTCAGTGTAGCATATTTGGACTCGAGGAAAAACGCGAGTTATAGGCTTTTCAGACCTTGTAAACCTTATAAACCTAAAAATCGTTGCGTGACGACAGCTGCGCTACACGACGCGAGTGGCGCCCTGCACCAAACTCTGTTTGTAAAAACACTTGCACCAAGTGCTGTGCTTCGGCTTCCTTGACGTGATCGCCCTCCAAAACCAAAACATTGGCATTGTTGTGTTCCCGTGCATGAATGACATCTGCCTCGTTGCGACACACCACTGCTCGCACCTGTGGAAAACGATTGGCCATGATCGCCATCCCGCCACCAGTTCGACACACTAAGATGCCGATTGTTGTTGGATTGGCTACTTCAGATTCCGATTGGTTTTCCACTGCTGTGGATATCTCTCTGGCCACCGCTGCACCAAACTGCGGATAGTCATCGCTTGGATCAAGTTCGTGCGCACCGCAATCGGTGACTGATGAGACGGTAAGCTCTGTTGCGTGCGATTTCAGCCAGAGGCGAAGCGCTTCTTTGATGGCAAAACCGCCATGATCGGCACCGAGGAATACTTGCATAGGTGTGTTTTCTCTCTTTTGTTGTCTTTTTATAGGCCTAAGGGTCGGTCCCTCTCTATCTCTCTATCTCTCTATCTCTCTATCTCTCTATCTCTCTATCTCTCTATCTCTCTATCTCTCTATCTCTCTATCTCTCTATTTCTCTATCTCTATACTATAAACCGCTCCACCAAAACACCCAACACATACGCGGCAACGGCGGCGATCGACCCCACTCCCAAAATTTCCAGACCATTCTTCCACCAAGATCCACCAGTGAGGCGGGTCCGGAGTGAGCCCACTAAAAAGAGGGCCGCTAAAGTCATGCCAATAGAAATGGGGAACTGCATACGAGCCGCCACGGGCACACCCACTGCAGCCACCATGTATGGCAACAATGGCAGCGCACCCGCCACTACAAAAGCTGCAAACGTGGCAACACCCGTTCGCCACAGGTGTTCAGCCCGCTCGGGAACCGCTCCCATCTCTGACTGGAAACCAAGCTCAACCATATGGTCCGGGTTCTTGGCGTGTATCTCAACCAATTTTTTTGCATCATCCGCACTGTATCCTTTTTCTCGATACATCTGAAAAATTTCTTCTTGCTCAATTTCTGGAATCTTTTTGTACTCCCAAGCTTCCATGGAAAGCTGACGCTGTTTGAATTTTTCCTCCGACACAGATCCTAAATAATCGCCAATACCCATCGAAAGTCCGTCGGCAATCATGTTTGCGATTCCCAAAATCAAAATGACATCAGCCGAAAGCTGCGCTCCGGCAACACCTGCCACGACAGCAAACGTTGTCACGATTCCATCATTGGCACCATATACTGCCGCCCGCAAGAGATCGCCGGCGACAAACCCACCATGCAACGACATTTCCTGGCCGGTAGCATGGAGGTGTTCAAGGTGTTTTTTCGTGGGCTTTTGCATGACTTCAGTCTACAGAATTTATTGCTATTCACCAAATACCTCAGTAATTCTCAGGTATCAGAATCCCAACTCCGCTCTGGCCTCTTCGCTCATGTCCTGCAGCCTCCAGGGTGGATCAAAAGTGAGTTCGGTGATGATGTCCTTTTCCGGTTGGATTTTTTTGGAATCGAGCAGCTCATCGGGAATAATTCTGGTGAGCGCTTGCTGTACTTGGTGCTGAATCATTCCTGCCAACGGGCAACCTGGAGTCGTGAGTGTGTAAACAATGCGGATTTGGAAGGCATCGTCAGTCGGAATCACCTGCACTTTGCGAATAAATCCCATCTCGACTATATTTAGGTGCGTTTCTGGATCAAGAACCGTTTTGAGTTCGTTGCGAATCTGGTCTTCGGATATGGAAAGCGACATAGATTCCTACGCCACCCGAATTTGTTTGAGTTCATCGAGTGTAGTGGCCTGCTCAACGGACTTGTCATCACGGAACTTGACTAATCTCGGAAAACGCAGCGCAAGCTTCGCTGTATGTAGTGGCGACTGCGTAATTTCGTCGGCTGCTACCTCAACCACCAAACCAAGTGGAACCAGCACATCCGGTTGTAGTTGATCAGGAATAACAGTTTGGAAATCATAATTTTTTATAGATTTTGATTGCTTTTCGTGCAGAGAGTCGCAACGCACTTTCATTTCTCTCCACTGATCATCGGTAAGGCCAGTCCCAATCTTGGCGAGAGTCAAAACAGAATCATTTTTTGAGTCGAGAATGCCAACCAAAAAAGCGCCAATACCAAACTGAGTTCGCTTACCGCGGCCATAATAATATCCTAAAACAATCGCATCAATCGTATCGGTAAGCTTGGCCTTGCTTCCTTCTTTTTCTTTGAGCTTCACCCAATTGAACGATTGTCGACCAGACAAGTACTCACCGTGGGATTTTTTAATGACTGCACCTTCCAACCCAGCTGTCAATTGTTCTTCATGAAAAACTTTTAGCTCTATGGGGTCGGAAGTTGTAATGTATGGTGCAACAACTACTGTATTTGTTTTTGCAGAAATTATGTGTTCGATAATTTCTTTCCGTTGATCGAGTGGGATATGCATTTGCGACTGGCCGTCTTTGAACAATACGTCGAATACAAAAAACCGCAAAGGTATCGTTTCCGCCATTTCCGCAACTCCATGCTTGCGTTTACGTTTGATGGTCGTCTGGAAATTCACTAGCTGATCTGTCTCGGGATCATAGCCTACGGCTTCGGCATCAAATATAACGGATTCTACAGGGAGTTCGAGCAAATCTTGTTTCAACTCTGGAAACATTTCTGAGTTTTCATCCAAATTTCGCGTAAAAGTTTTCACTGTTTCGGTTCGTGCATCCCAATGAATTTGGACACGCGTACCATCGTACTTGGGTTCGGCAATCACCTTTCCCATCTTTTCGATCATCTCTTCAGTGGTTTTTAAGCGATCACAAAGTGCCGGCAAAATAGGAGTCCCAAGAGCAACATCGAGTTTTCGCGCAGCCTCGATACCGCCAGAGCGAACGTGCTGTGCAATCACACCAATATCTGGGTGACGCTGATAGACTTCGTCGAGTGCATGCCGCTGCGATTTGTCACCTGCCATATACCATGACAGAGCATCGAGAATAGTTTTGTCGGAAACACCCAAACGCATGTCTCCCAACAAGATACGCGCCACGTAACGAGCCGACAGCGGCTGAAGCTGACGCAAAAGTTTTGCCACCACATGGATCTTCTCTTCTTGACTGCCCTCACCGCTGATTTCGGTGATTTGCCACAGGCGATCAAACACATCGGGCACCGTGAGGTCGGCGAAAGTGGAGTTGTGACTCGTAGTTACAAGTTCTTTGAGCACTTCTTCGGCCAGCAATCCGATATCACCGAGCCGTTTATAGCGCTTGGACAAAAGTTTTTTTTGATCTTCTACAGCAACATTATTTACCGCTTCACCAAAAAGATTCTCTGCTAACTCCGCTTTCAGTGGCTGCAACTCGGCCAACGAGTACAGCATAAACTGCACCCCAAACTGAAACTGCGGATTCCGAAAATTCGGACCCATTTGTCCGAGCAGTAAATAGAGATACTTGTCGATTTCTTCTGCCGCGATTTCCGAGAACATCTGAGCCAACAACTCGGTCTGCGCGAGCTTTTTGCTGGTGTCTTCTAGCGGCTGTAAGTATTTTTCGGCGAACTGGTGGAACTGCATGGTTAGTCTAGTGTAGCAGACTTGGTAGAGGGACCGACCCTTAGGCCTAGAAAAATAAAATGGCGGACAAAAAAACTCACCAACTCAAAAAGAAACACCGTTCTACTCCAACGTGTAATGCACGCCCTTCGTCACACCATGTTTTTTAACGAGACCCTTATCAATTAAGTCTTTCAAGTCGCGCAAAATGGTGTCCGTTGAGATCATCGGCAAAATTTCATTCAAGTCACTACTGGTGGCTTTGCCCTGTTCTTGCAAGTACTCCATCACGATCAGCTGACGCTCACTCAGGGCAACCTGATGTCCCAACTTTTGATGCAAGCGAAAATCTTGCGACAATTTCAATACTTGCTGCTTGATGCGATCCAGCTCAATCGCCAAACCGTAGGAAAAGTACTCCAGCCAATAAGTCATGTCATTGTCTTTACTATTTTGCACCGAACGAATGGCCAGATAGTAGTTTTCAATATCGTTGTCGAAATACTGTTCAAGAGAGAAAAATCTTTTGACATCAAAGTCTTCCGCGTACATGAGCGCCAACGCCATCGCACGAGCGGTCCGGCCATTTCCTTCAATAAACGGGTGGATGTTGACGAGTTGATAGTGCGTCACAGCCGCTCGGAACACAACGTGCTGGCGACGAGCAGCATCACTATTGAGCCACTCCAAAAACTCCTTGACTAGACCAGGGACCGCTTCTGGTTCCGGCGGTCGGTGCACAACTTGCCCAGACTCGACACCACGAACAATCACTTTATGATCGCGATACGTGCCGCACTGATCCGGAGCAATAATGCGATGCACCGAAATTGAGTGCAGCGTTTTCAGCATATCTTCGGTGTACTTCGGGCGCTCGCCTTCTTGCAGGCTTTCTCCCCAGGAGTTTATCCAGTCGAGCACGGAACGATAGTTAATTATTTCTTGAATATCTCTGGCCTTGCCGACAATACCGGCGCCGCTGGCCACTTTTTCTGGGTCGGTCCCTGGAATACTGAGGACTCGCTCCGCCTGTTCTTGGCTGAGTTCATTTCCTTCCAGGCGAGTGCCGTGGTACACGGTCCGGACCATGGCTTCTTCTTGAAATTTGGCTTCCCAGGCGGGAACGATGGGGGCATTTTTAATAACTTCACGCGACGCCTCGATGCTCGCGATGTACTGCAGCAGATTGTTAGAAATCTGAAAATTGGGACGAAACGTGCTCATACTGCACACTTACTGTAACATAATTCTTGCAGTGATTGCAATAATGAGTGGGTGCGGTGGTGGAGATTTGGCGGATTTTTGGTTAGGGTTTTGGTTGGAGTTTTGGCCAATAGATATTTTTTCTAGGCCTAAGGGTCGGTCCCTTTCTCCACCTCACGCCACGCGTGCGGCACCATCTCGACTAAGTCGGAACTGTTAAACATCGTTCCGTGCTCTTGATAAAGCATGTGACCAGCGAGTTTATTCAAGTAACTGGCCACCACTGTCGAGACAAACGGTTCTGAAGTTGCCAAAAAGCCAACCAGGCTACCGGCAAGTACATCGCCGGTGCCACCTTTGGTCATGCTGGCATTGCCGCCGCTTACAAGAACCAGTTCGTTCTCATTCCAAATGATGTCGGTAGGTCCTTTTACTAAAAATGTCGCGTTCCGGCACTCTCTGGATACTTCGAACAAAGCTGACAACTGAGTTTGAGAAAGAGGCACCTCACGAATAATTTCTGGAGGTCGAGAAAAACCTGTCGGCGATTGAGAGAATTGAGAGAAAAGACGAGCGGCATGCTGCAAAAGTACCTCTCTGTCATGATCCAGAAAACGATGAATCGTTTCTTTCGCCGTATCAGGGAGTTTATGCGACAGGCGGAGAAATTCTTGGGGATGTGGTGTCAGCACGGGTTTTTCAGGGAACCACTCGGGGTGAATGACTTGCAACGCCCCGGCATCGATAACCCATTTTTTGCCCGTGCCGAGAGCAGTCAAAACACGAGTCACAGCGATGGTGTCGTTTTCCCAGTCGGCGTCGGAGAGGTCTTCGTGACGAATATCATGTAGTTGCGTTTCCGTAAATCGACTGGCAAAATCGCGACGCATACCAGGTCCGATCAAAATGCTATCGGCTTCGGCGATGTACGCGGGAAGTTCCCGGCGCGGCACTACCACTCCGTCATGAGCATAGAACTTGGCGTCGTAGAGCAGTTGATTATTCTCGGCTACAGAGCTATAGAAGGTCATATCGACCAGGCGCGAAGCGGCTAAAAAACTCCAGCGACTCGCGGCGTGAAACAGATCACTCCCACCAATAATGAGCGCTTTGCCATTCTGTCCCTTATGAGAATCGGAGCTGGGAAACTGGAGTTGGCGAATATAATCGTGAATAGTGGAGCGAGTAGACATGCGACCATTGTCTCGCAAATGGTCACTCAAATAAAGAAGGATAGCCTTCCTCGACGGTAGTGATGATGGCTTGCGAACGCGTGGCGGCATCTTGAATGAGTTCTTGGTTCATTTCGTCGAGCTCGGAAAAGACGTCGTCGAGCAGAAGCACTGGCAGCTCTTGTCGTTTTTGTTCGATGTACTGCACTTCGGATAACTTCCACCAGGCTAACGCGAGGCGTTGTTCACCGCGAGATCCGTAGCGCTCAATATCGCGCCATTCGCTGCCGCGTTTGACTCTCACGATGACATCGTCTTTGTGGGGACCGACTAAGGTGTAACCCGTGGACAGCTCGGCGCGTTCGTATTTTTTGATGCGTTCTTCGGAAATGATGGAGTGGTCGTACTCAACTTGGTACTCTTCTTTGAAACCTGGTTGCTGGTCGAGCCAGTGAAGGAACTCTGCTCTGGCCTGGTGGAGTATTTCGCCATTGTCGATGAGAAGCTGGTCCCAATAGAAAAAATCTTGGCGTTGTGCTTCGCCTTCTCGCAGTGCTCGTAAAAGACGATTCCGCCGCCGGAGGGCTTTGTCGTAGTTTTTGCGCGCTCGTCGGTACTCGATGGAAACTTGGTCGAGTAAGGTGTCTAGCAAGTGGCGGCGCGCAGTGCCGCCACTCTGAAACAACTCCATATCTTCTGGCGTAAACACTACCGTAAGAAGTTGCCCCGTGGCATCGCTGGCTCGACGACTGACACCGTTGACGCGATAGAGACGCTTATTCGTTTTTTTTGCCTTGGAGAATACCGTGGGTAAAGAGTTGTTCGAGTTTGGTTTCGTCGCCTTTTTTCGTCTTGGAATTTGGCCATGACACGAGCGAGTTCTTCATCCCACTCGATCAGTTCATCGGTTTGCTTGGCGCGCCAGGATTGGCCGGTGGACAGGAGGGCGAGAGACTCGATGAGGTTGGATTTACCGGAGCCGTTGGGGGCGGTGAAAACATTCAGGCCTGGCTCAAACGACCAGGTGTGGTCGGAGATGTTGCGGAAGTGTTGGAGCCAGAGTCCAGTAATGATCATGGGGAGACACCCCTAGGCCTATATCTTTTTTATTTTCTTTAGTATATCTCAAGAGGGCGCGTTATTGGCAGATTCGTTAGGATGAAAAAATGAAAAAAGCGCTGATAGTATTGGAGTTATAGGCCTAGGGGTGTCTCCCCAGACTCAGCTATCTCTCCAAAACCGCCATAAAAGCCTCTTGCGGCAAAGAAACTCGACCAATTTCCTTCATCCGCGCCTTGCCTTTTTTCTGTTTCTTCAGCAACTTGTCTTTCCGAGTCTGGTCACCACCATACAGCTTCGCCGTCACGTCCTTACGGAAGGCCTTGACCGTTTCGCGAGCCACAATCCGGCCCCCAATCGTGGCCTGAATCGGCATCTCGAACTGCTGACGAGGAATCACTTCCTTCAATTTTTTCGCAATCGCGCGGCCAATCGACTCAGCCTGATCGCGCACCACAATTTGTGACAATGCCTCAATTTCTTCATGCTGCACCATGATAGATAGCTTCACAGCATCAACCCACTCATAGCCAGTCACCTCGTATTCCAGAGAAGCAAAACCAGAAGTCACCGATTTCAGCATGTCATGAAAATTCACAATCAGTTCAGCTAAAGGCATGTCGTAGACAGCCCGTACGCGCGTGCCGACATCAATCACCTCCAATAAATTACCGCGCCGGCCTTCGCACAACTGCATCACCGCGCCTAAGTAATGACGGGGTGTAAAGATAGTCGTGCGCGTCATTGGTTCATAAATCGATTCGATCATGGCCGGATCCGGGAGTTCGCTGGCGTTGTTGACGCGAATGCGTTGACTGGGTTCATCGCCAGTACCACGCACTTGAATTTCATATGGCACGGAAGGCGAAGTCGCCACCATCTCCAGGCCAAATTCGCGCTCCAAACGTTCTTGAACAATTTCTGCATGCAAAATACCCAAAAAACCTACACGCATCCCGTTTCCGAGAGCGTGAGAGTTTACGCCTTGGTACTGCAAAGCAGCATCGTGGAGCTTTAATTTATTCAGAGCATCGGTCAAAAGCATGAAGTCGTCGCCATCAATCGGGTAAAATTCCAAATAGACCATAGGTTGAGGCTCTTTGTAACCGGGTAACGCCGTTACCTTGTCAATGGTATGCGCCTGGGTAATCGTGTCACCCACTTTCACCAAATCGACATCTTTCATGCCGGTAGCAATATAGCCTACTTCGCCTGCTTTCAGAGACTCTACTGGACGGCGATCCGGGCCAAAAAAGCCAATTTCCGTTGGCGTGAAGCGCTGGTGTTGCGCCATCAGCATTAAGCTTTCGCGCTTGAGCTCGCCTTCCATGACTCGCACGTAGGCAATCACGCCTTGGTGCGTGTCATACAAAGAGGTAAACACAAGTGCGCGGAGGGGTTCAGCAGCTGGTTCCGGCGCCACGGGCAATCGAGTGACGATCGTATCCAGAATGGCATCGATATTCTGACCCGTCTTCGCCGACACGGCCACAATGTCTTCTTCTTCAAAATCGAGCGTCTCCATAAGTTCGAGTGTGGTCGACTCAACATCGGCCACTGGCAAATCAATTTTGTTCAAAACCGGAATAATCTTCAAACCGAGCGCTTTAGCTTTTTCGTAGTTGGCTAAGGTTTGCGCCTGCACACCTTGCGTAGCGTCGACTACCAACAATACACCTTCACACGCGGCTAAAGAGCGAGAAACTTCATAACTAAAGTCCACGTGGCCAGGTGTATCAATTAAGTTAAGCTGTACTTTTTCGCCCGTTTGCGGGTGTTTCCACTCCATGCGAACTGGCGCTAGTTTAATGGTGATACCGCGCTCCTGCTCGATCGGATTCGAGTCCATCAAGCGCTCTTTGAACTGGCGCTCAGTAATCGTGCCGGTGCGCAGCAACAACCGGTCGGTCAAGGTAGTCTTGCCGTGGTCAATGTGCGCGATGATCGAAAAATTACGAATTGGCATGTGTGTCTATTGTACGTCCTTATAAGTGAGGGTTGGGCCCTTGTGCAGGTTTCTCCTGAATGCTCTATTATACGGTTTGTTTTTTCTCTTGCAGGAGAAGTTTTTTTAGCTTCAAAAAAGAGGTTGATGAAAACCACCAACCTCTTTATCTAGTTCATTACTCTTGTTCTTCTACCGAATTTGCGCCGAAAAACTATGCGTCTCTACACCACCCTCAATTACTTGGGTGATCAAAATACGAGAGTCGTTAAAATCGATATTCATGGGTAACCCAGCCACTACTTCGATTTCACGATTGGCAAAAGACAATCGGAAGCCGTTTTCTATTACACTCACTTCAAAGCTGATATTTTTCTCATCATCACCGGTGTAATTGACTGGTTCTGGTTTTCTGTCAACAGTTGAGGCATACACATAGTCCCATTTACGGCGAGCTAATTCTTGAATCTTAGGGAAAACATCCAAAATTCTTTCTTGCGAAATTCCTTCTGAATTTTCATTTTTCGCATCTTTTTCATTTCCGTTAGCCATTTGTTTCTCCTTTTTTTGTTTAGCGAGTTGCAGGTGTTGCTGGATCATACCCTTCCGTCGTTAAAATAAAGCGACGAACTTTTTTAGGATACATAACCTCTACAATTGTTTGATAGTCTGAAAAGATAGAAACGTTTGCATACAAACCAGACTTTATTCGTAAAGGAATATCAATATCGTTTCCAGCACGATCTACAAAATTAATATGGATTTTGCCATTTTCCATGTTAAGAACAGAAATCTCACCTTCCGCCTCAATCTGCATATTTCCTAAATCAGGCCCTGAAAAAATGGTTACCCCCACATGACCCTGCGCAAATTTTTCAAATCTCGCACGAATGTTCTTAACAGTTTCTGCCGTTAGAGGCGTTGTGATTCCTTGTTCAGGTGATTTCATAGCATTCCTTACTATCTGTGTTTATTTTTTTTCGACAAAATGTGGGTTATTGATTTACCATCTTTGGTTACTACAACCTGTATTGCATTTTCTTTTTTTAAAAGGGAGACAGAGCTCTTACTATCAATACTGAAAACTGGTTTCTCATTTCGCATATTCATGACTTGAAGTGTGCTACCCCACACTTCGACGGATAGTTGGTTAAAATCACCCTTATGTATGACGCCAGATCCTAGACTGTCGGTCACCACCACCCATTCACCAGATTCAATATCTTCCAGCTCAAGAGCCACCTGCAAAGCGACAATGCGACTCATCTCGCCGTGATCTGTCCAGTTTTCCATTGGTACTTTCTTTAGCGATTTCCGCCAGTTTTCGTAAAGGTATAGGAGAACGTTTTGTATTCGCCATCAAAAACACCACTAATGCTCATGGTTACGATATCGCCATCAGGCCAAATAAAAATCGAGGAATCTCTGGGAATAATCAACTCATGCTCCAAACCACACATCAAACGCAAGGCATTTTGACTCGCATGATTGAGACTGAGTTGTACATTTTCAACTGGAAACGGTAACTTATGCCCACTCTTCCACTGACCAGACCAAGTATCATCTCTTCCAAAAGCAGCAAGAAAATCTGCAAAAATGGCATTTTTTGTATCTGGTTTAACAATGCGTGCTTGGTGTTCTGGTCCTAATGACATGTTGCCCTCTTTTTTGCATTTCCCCCGCGGAGTAAACGGCTATTGTACCCAACCAAGACAATATGCCAAGGGCGAAATGTGCAGAAATGGTCTCAAAAAATGAGATTTCCTTGAGATTTCTTACAGTGAGCGAGTCAGTGTCAGTACTATATCTTGCTGTAAACCAGACGCATTCGTATACATGAGTGTGACCACCAGCTCGCCGCGAGCCGACATATAGGCACAGTACACGCGGCTGTCTACATTAAAAGCAATAGTCTCTAAGTCTCTTCGAGAGTTTTCATCGATAATTGTCAGCGTCATCGTTGGAGTTTTAGGATGATCTTGTGCTGCTACGTTGAGGGTAACTTCTTTCCCTTTGTAATCACCATTTGTAATTCGACCCAGGGTTTCATCGCCCAACGAAGTCTTCTCTGCTCGCCAAATGTGTTGAGATGGCTGGCCTTGAAAAAAATGGGTAATCTCTCGCACCTGTTCCGCGGTAAGACCAAGAAACTTACCCTCAAAAACCTCAGTAAAGGCAATGAGCTTTGGTGAACTCTCAGGATCATTGTCGTAGTTTTTTCTACCATCTTCTCCATTACGAGACATCAGGGCACCTGTTTCTAAGTGTTAATGTTTTTACGTGTGATAATCCGTATTATAGTAGGCTCGTCCCAATATAGGCCGCAACAAAAACAAGTGCTACAATACCCGCATGAACCTCTCTGTGCGCACGCAACGTTTTGTGTCGAGTGTTTTTTCTGCGACAGCATTCTCTCTGTACTTTGCCGAATCAGCGATGGCCCAACTTGGCGCCTGGACAGAAGCAAATGGCTGTGTGTTCATTGCGGAGGACGTTGGCGCAGTCGCTACTATACAAGGAGTAGAGTGTCTCGTGCGCAACGTCTTGGCTTCAGCCACGACTTTTGTTGGCTTGGCCGCGTTTGTCATGTTGATTATTGGTGGATTCCTTTACTTAACTTCCGGCAGCAACTCCAAAGGTACCGACGCCGCCAAACAGACGATCACCTACGCCATTATTGGTATTGTGGTGGCCTTGATGGCCTTCTTCCTCTTGCAGTTCGTCGCGATTGTGACTGGCGCACGAGGATTTTTGGAGTTTAATTTGAATTTGGGGAATTAAGCATTTTCAAGGTAACCTTTCTGATCAATTACCTCAAGAAAGGTTACCTTAAGTTAACCCTTCTTGAGGAAAACAGAAGCGAAGGTAACCTTCCAAAGCGTTTCACAACCCACATTGCCGTTTCCGCATCCAGGCAGTACAATACAAACGTTACGCATCAGCGCGCAGCCGAGAAAAATTCTCTTTGCGTAACAAGCATATGAAGCACTGGGTAACCAAATTAATCGCACTTGTTTTTGTTCTCGCCCTCGGGGCCCAGCTTTTTTTGACACCTGCACAGGTTTTTGCCCAAGCTCCTACAACCCAATATGATGACGAACGCTGTCTCGATCCCGAATTTGCAGCCGATCCCGCGAATGCCGCCCTGTGTACAAGAACCGTCGGCGGCTCCGAAATTAGCGCCGAATCTATCCGCCAAGCGATCAACTCTCCCACCCCAAACTTAGCCAACACAACCGCCTACGTTTTCTATACGATTTCGATTCTTTTAACCGGAACGTTTGATCCGAGCTACGCTGGCGAACAGGCCTCGGTGCCGGTCAGTACCTTTGCTGATGCTACCGATCGTGGCGGCGCACTCGGCGGAATTGGCTTTTTAATGGGCCAACTCGTGGCCAATCCGCCCGCCTCGGCGCAGTACTACATGGCGGACCTCGTCAACAACGCCAGATTCACCGGTTCACCGGTTTACGCCCAAGGAATTGGATTCGGCGCGCTGAACCCCATTCTCGGCACCTGGAAAGCCTTCCGTGACGTGGCGTATTACCTCTTAACCATCATGTTCTTGGTTACTGGTTTCCTCATCTTGATTCGCCATAAGATCAGCGGAAACGTGGCCGTAACCGTGCAAAACGCGTTGCCAAAACTCGTTATTACACTGATTCTCATCACGTTCTCTTACGCCATCGCCGGCCTTGTGGTCGATATCATGTTCTTGGCGTTGTTCTTTATTATTAGTATTTTTGGACAGTATATTTTCTTGCCAGATGCTAACTTTGCCACTGGGGCTCTTATGAGCAGAGAATATGTTGGACTCAGTGAAATTGCTTTCAATACGCACATTTTTGAGTTTATGGTCGGCTTTATCTTCAGTGGAACAACCTGGAAAGCGGCGCAATCGGTCGGTCAAATAATGACCCAAGCCATCGGATCCTTCCCATTACTCGACGTCATCGCTGGTCAAGGCTCTATTCTTCGCCCGCTCTTCAATGAAATTATCAATGTTTTTATCGTCCTGATTTTGGCCATTGCCCTCTTTATTGCCATGATCCGCACCTTCTTCTCTTTAATAATGTCCTATGCCGGATTTGTAATTAACGTTGTGCTGAGTCCGTTTATCTTGCTAGTTGGGGCGGTTCCTGGAAAAGATCCCTGGAAAAACTGGATTAAGAATCTTATCGCTGGACTGGCTCCATTCGTAGTCGCTATCTTTATGATCTTCATGAGTTTAGCACTCACCGGGCAACAAACCCGTGATGGAATCGGTTACAAAGCCGATGGTGGACAAGTTGAAGGACTCCGGCTTCCGCTCATTACCGGCGGAGTAGCCAGCGCGGATGCGTTCATCGGAATTTTGGCCATGGGCTTCATGCTCTTAATGCCAGAGGCCGTGAAGATGACGAAGAAGTTTATGCAGGTATCTGGTGGCATATTCGAAGAACAAAAAGATGCCGCTTTGGCAAACTTTAAACAAGGTGTGAGCGGAAACAAATATGTACCAGGTGCTGGAAAGGTCGCTAAAGGCGCGGCTATTTCAGCTGGACTAGGACTGGCTGGTGGAACCGCTGGCGCTATCATTGCTGGTAAAAATGCGTATGCTTCTTCACAAGCTGAGGGTCATGGGAGATTCCGAAGTAGTGTCAATGCTGCTTTAAAGGGAACAGGCGGAGGTTTAGCTGGTGGATTTGCTGGCGCCACAGCCTATCCAGCTGCTACAATGGGAGCACCTGTGGTTAGAAATGTTAAAAAAGGCGTTGAATACGTCAAGAAATTTGATTCTCCGGCCGCTGACTTACTGCGTGCTCTTGAGCTGAACAGGGCTAAACAAAGAGCGCAACAAAAGGGAGCTGAAGAGGAACAGCAAGTTTCAGTTGATAAACCTGAAGTAGATACATTTTAGTAAATTATGAAATTAGTAATTCACAATCCATTCAGAAAACATTCTACTAAAGTTCAGGATGATTCCACGGATGATTCTAAAAAAATGCCTTTAACTTTAAAAGAAAAACTGCCGCAAACTTCTCAACAAGTAAATGTTGAAAATCCTGATATCGATACGTTCTAATTCATCCGTTCAGACAAATTTTTCAAACATCAAAGCCAAATATGACTTGGTTTATAGTTTAAAAAAATCTTAAATGACCGCTACTTACTTCCACTCAAGTTGGAGAAAATAGCCTCAGTAGGTTTAGTAAAGTCTTCGGCTTTGATCTGCAATCCAACTAAATAGTAGAGTTCTAAAAGTGTTTCTCCATCAAAAACATTTATCTGTTGGATGTCAGGGACTTCCATTGTTAAGAAACTTGAATCGATTGTCGGATCACCTTTTCTGAGTCTTTCCAAGAAAACAGAGGCAGTTGTCAGAGAAGACTCTAATGGTCCTTTATCAACACGATTTCGGTGTCGAGTTACAAAGTCATTTGCAAAGAACATACCATGCAAGGTAAGTTTGTCACGCGTCAAGTCAGCAATAGTACTTCCACCATACCAGAAGATGTGATGTCCTTTGGCAATAAGTTCTCTCTTTATTAAGAGATCTGGATAAATTCCCAAAGAACCACGAGCTGTTTCACCTTTCGCCGCAGCTACGTTTACATCTTCCACAGTTGGAGCGTCGCGGCGAACCTTAATAGTCATTGTCTTTTGCGGATAATTGATAACCGAACCGTCTGATCTTCGACGCATTTGAGTCGGAACTACGGCTGTATTAATGTCTATCACTTTTTTATTCATATCTGCCATAGTCATCCACCGGGTTAATTCAGGTGGACTGGTGTACCACCATTGATTTACACGTGTAGAATAATCAGGCGATGTTTTAAAGGTTCCCTTCATTGTTGATTCAAAATGCCCTGAAGTGTCATTTCCATTTTCATCTACTACTCGAATGCGAATATATTGACCAGTAGGATTAATTTCATCGATAAATGGAATCCCGTCAGCATATCTAGCCTTCTCTTCTCTAGAAGGAGGTTGACAAGCCATAAAAGGCATTGCGTCTGTTTGTCCAGCATACTTATGTGCATATTTGATATAAGTGGTCCAGTTATCAAAGTATTCGGCATTCGCCTTGGTGGGCTCATTTTGGCGATAATTAATGGTTCCACTGCTATTCGGATCCATGCTTGAACGTTTTTCTAAATCAAACTTAGCAACAGAAGTCATTGTTTTAATGTGATTTCCATATGCTGCTGAGGGGTTGTCAGGGAAAAGGTCCCACCGAAAAGTTGGATCTGCAAAAGTTTTTACAGTATCAGGTGAACTTCTAAATCGTTGTGTCCAAGTCATACCGTCATAACCGTAAAAATCAAAGTAAGGCATAACGTACCCTTTGACAATACCAAAAATATTTCCAGGCAAAGTAGTGTTGTTAAAAGCTCCATTGTACGTATCTTTATAGATATAAGGAGCTGCAGTTCCAATAGAAATTCTGTGCAAAAGCTTTAATCCAGACGGAGAACCAGGCAATTTTGATCCAGAAGTTCGATTGATATCTTGAGATCCAGATTCATTTGTAATTTCCGTCAAACTAAGAGCTGTTAGGCCAGCGAATCGCGCCGCCATATCACTCCATGTACCTCTTGTAGAGTCATCTACAGATTTAGCAGACACCATCTCAACAACTTCATCAAAGTTCTTCTTACGAGTGGCTGTTAAAGCACCAGCTTTTTCGGCATATACCCACGGATGCAATGATCGAGATTGTGTTGTTGTTCCTACTACACTAACAGGAATAACTTTAGGTGATCGTTCACCATTCTTCAGCAATAATTTAGAACCAGTATGTCGTTCGGGCGCTTCACTGGTTCCCATTTTTTCTTCCAATCGTTCACCTCTTCGCAAAATTTCACGAAATGCACAAAATATCTGTTCTGCTAACGTTTTAGTTTCCTGGACCCACTTCCCACTCTCATCGCGATATGATAAGGCTGGAAGTCCACCCATAGCATCTCTCCAAAATTTAATGTCAAAATCCCCTCCGTCGGGTGGAGTGTTTTCAGCAATACCTTCCAAGGAATTATTTCCGCCTTGAGTTACGTATTTATGAGTCTTTTCTTGAATTTTTTTAAGTGCTTCTATATCTCGCTCTAACCGTTCAATGGTTTGATTAGCAATTTCAATCTCCAGAGGATCTTTAAGATTTTCCTTCATCTGAACATAAAAATTTTCAATATTATAATCTTCACGACGAATACCTTCTCCGCGAATAGTAGCTCCACCGATGAACGGATAGCCTAAGGTTCCAGCAGTTTCTTCAAAAGATTTCCACATCATTCCAAGAGGAACCGATAAGTAAATGGATCGTAGCATTTCATATCGACGCTCTAAAGCCTCTCTTCTTTCAGCCTCACCCATTTCTGGACTTGGTAACGGCATATGCTCATGAGCACCAATCGTTGTTGTCACCATCCATTTCTCAAAATCATTTCGAGGATGGAAAGAACCGTCTATTTTTTCTGGATTTTTACGACGTTCTAATTCTGCAAAAGCCCGTGAACGAGATTCAAAAGGTTGCAGTAATTTGCTCAAAAGAGTTTGCTCAACAATAAGTTGTCGCAAAACATCATCAGTATATCTTGAACGTGGTAAGAAAAGAGCTTTTTCTGCTTGGACTTCTGATTCGGCCTCTTGAATTTTTTGTCGTACTATAGCCCTGCGTGTCTGCAAAAGAGGATAAAAAGAACTTGCTAGATCGACAAGCTGACTACGTAATTCTCTTTTTTCTGAGACATCATCGCTATTAAGAATTTTAGTGTTAAGCGTTTCCATTTTGCTCAGTGAGCGAATAATGTTAACCAATTCTTGACTATAAGAAATGCTCCCTTCAGTTAGAACATTCTTTAAAACTTCACGGACATCAAGATCTTTAGTCAATTCAGGAATAATTTTTAAAATTTCTTCTAAACCAGGAGCTTCTGATTCGGTTACTTCTAGACTGCTATCAGTCATGACATTCCGGTACCGCCCTGAAAGGGCGTCTACTATCTGTTGAGAAGCTGAATTACGTTCTCCTGACATTGCCATAACTATATTCTATCAGAAAGTCTTTTACTCTATTCAGCAGTTTCAGAAGAAACTTTTATTTTTTTCAATTGATTATCCATTTGATCAACAATAGTTCTTGTAAAAACAATGGAGTCAGGTCTCACTGAACCTTCATTTCCATACATTACAGTGCTCAAAATTCGTGCAAACTGCTGTTTATATTTTACCAATTGTTCAGCAGAATCTTGAGTAGCCTCTTCAGGAAGAATCCGTTTCAGCGTTGTGTCGTGTTTACTTTTAACTTCTTTTAAGGCACTTTCAGAATTTATTGTTACGCCATACAGCGTCCCAAAGAAAGTTTTGCTCTTTTGTTCATCATCAAATACAGACTCTAAGAGGAATTGAAGGTCTTGTTCTTTTGTTAGACTCTCGCTTTGTTCGTAATATGCTCCCGAATGTGAGGATCCTCGATATCTATCCACAGCAAAAACAACATCAATAAGAGTTATCATGGAATTTTCAACTTCATTCCCAAGTAATTTATCAATTTCTAAAGCGAGTTCTTTTTGATCTCTAAGCGATTCCTCGTCATATTCTGACATAACTTCTGCTGAATTGATTTCTTCTTGTTCTGCAGATTCTGACTCACTCAGGGAGTCTTTTACCATTTGTCCCAAAACAATGTCTATAGAAAGATTCTCTGCCAAAACTAATTCCATCCACTCTTTAATCTCTTCTGGATCTTCCATGTTAATGGTCTCTGGTATTTCTATATTCTCTATAGCTTGGGGAATAAATTTTTGTATAGCTTCAACTGCTGTTGATAAAGAATGTTCTTTTGAATTTCGGAAGAGCAACATTGTAACTTCCGAGTATTTTTCCACTATTTTTTTTTGTATAACTATCTACTTGCTTAAGTTGTTCTTCGATTGAATCACTCCCAAAATGTCAGTAAAAAGAGTTGGATTATTTTCGACGACTGCCTTCTGAAATATATGAAGATCAGCAAGAGTTCGTGGAGCTTCCATTCCGATCACTTCTGCCAGTCTATCTATCTGATCTTTATAAAACCCTGTGAGTGCTTGCACTTTTTTAATTTCAACTTGTTCTTCAGAAAGAATTTCGTTTTTAGATTGTTCTGCTACTTCGGAGAGCGCTGCCTGTTTTCCTGTCTGCCAACTCTGCTCTAGATGCAACTATAAACTGTTTATCTACGTCTGTTGCCAGAGATGAAAGCTCCTCTACAGTTTCAGTTTCTTCCAACGGATTTGTAGAAATTTCATTAACTTCAGAAAATTCTGCGGCTGCAGCGGGAGATGGCATTGTCATGGTGAGTACAGGATAGCATAGAATTGTTTAAAGAAAGAAAAAGCGGCTTCTTAAAGAAACCGCTTTTAAATTTCGTGAGAGGTATGTCAGATTCCGCGAAGTTCTCGATCCTTTCCATAAGACCATCCGTCTTTTGATTTCCAAATAAAGGAAAGATCTTTTGCCTTCTCCAGCTGAGCTAAAACACTCACCGGATGAAAGCCCAGTACAAACAGATTGTAAGCCCGAATGTATAACTCATGACTTACTTCTTTCGGAAAAACTGTTAAACGGAAACCACCTAATTCATCCTCCCATTGAATAGAAGCTGAATGCGATACTCGAACATGTAAAACATCTGACGGGATAGATAACTCAACGGCAATTCCCGTTTGAATTAATCTATCTTTCCCGTACTTCAGTTCCGCTGAAAACCACGGATGACGAATCTCCATAGAAACCGGGTTTTCGTGTCCTGGTAGAGACCACTCATCGGCTACATAGTTATAGCGATAGTCAAGAAAATTGAGCCAATCGACATGCTCTACTCCTTGATCGTTCGCCAGCTGAACTTGTCCAGTACTATGTACGTCTGGAAGTCCTGGCCAGACCAACAAAACATTCTTAACAGAGAAGTCCGCAAGGCCAGAAAACAATACTTGATTGCCCCTGGCATTGTAGAGACGGGGTTTCTTACGATAAACCGCTTCATAGAAACCATAAACTGGCCATTGCTCAGTTCCACGGATAAGAACTTCTTTAACATCCCTAGTGTGACTATTCGTTCCTTTGCGAACACCCTTTAGGGTATTCAATAACTGAATTGACACTTCCCAACCTGTACCTTTTTTCACGATCTCGTCACTCATTTTTTCGCTCCTTGAAATAGAGAGTGAATACGATTTTAATATTATAGGATATAAATGCATTTTTGTCCATTCTCATCCCCCCTCCTTCCCCCTCCCACCAAAACCCGCTATGATACCTTTCCCATGGCGTTTTCTTTTGTGCATCAGTCTTGGCAGTCAGCAGAACTTCGAGACAGACAATTGTTGCCGTCCCGCGAATCGCGCCGGCAGAATTCTGCCACAACTTCGCTCTCCATCCACGGCGGCATCAAGCATTGGCTGCGCGAAATGGTTCAGCAGCGCCAGGCTCGCCAGAGAAACACCGCCGAACAAACAACTCATTCCTCCCAATCCCAAAACACAGAATTAGCGAGTAACTTTCGTCTTATCGACGTCCTCACTTCTCTCAGCCAACGTGTACTTGAGAATCCAAAAATACTAGCCAAAGACTCGCCGGAGCGCTTCCAGCTGGAGGCCATGATGCGCGAGCAAATCCAGGCGTTTGTGGCTGAGCAGCTCGGTCTGCCGTATCACTCCTACGCCAACGAAGTCGACTTGGGCAAATGGGTGAGTGACAACACGCTCGAAACCTTCCACCCCAAATACGCCGACACCGAAACGCGCGGTGACCTCCTCAACATGGCGCGTAAAGCGGCCACGGTCAACACGGGTGCCGAAGGTGACCGCTATCGCCGCGAACAAACACAACTCGAGGTGCTGTACCACGAAAAACTCACGGCCGAACTCACCAACTGGCAAAACGAATCCACCTGGACACCCACCACGGCCGGAAATCTGCTTTCCGAAAATGTCCGCACGGAATATGGACTCACCAATCAAGAAGAAATCATTTATGTCGGCAAAAAATACGCCTTGGCTATGCCCGAAAACTCGCAAGTATACCCAGAAGGCAAAGCGTACACGAACCTGCACCAACTGGTCTACATCCCTAGCCAAAACCGCGTTCTCTTGCTGATTGAACAGTGGTTCGACGAACACACCTACAATGACCAAGCCTTCATCTTAAATTCTTGGGAAGAAGACGCCATTCCTGACAGCGTCATGCTAACCGAAGATATTTTGATGTCGACCTTGGTTACGCTCCCCTCTGAAGTGCAAACAAGTCCTGCTTTTGAAGTCTTCGCAAATATGGCTCGCCAGCTCGACGCCAACCAGCAAGACACACAGTTCCGCCTCAACCAGCAAGCTCGCTTGGGTCTCCTTCATGCCAACAAAACCTCCATGCACCAGGCCGCCACTTTTTTAACACAGGTGCTTATCACCGAGTATTTAGTATGTCTGGAGTATCCGGAAGCCCTTTCTGATCTCTCGGCCCGACTCTGGGGCGCCTACGAAATGATGGCGCATCCATTTTTAAGCGGTCACCACTTTATCTACGAGGCCACCTTGAAAAGTTACATGGACGGCTACCTCGGTCAATGGATTCACGCTACCGCGCACCTACACTCACCCCAACTTAGCAACAGCCAGCTTGCCAACAGAGAACGTCGCCAAACCATCCACCGGCGCATTGAACAGCAGCTGCACCGTCGTTCCGCCCAAGAACAGCACCACCTCACCTCCCAACAAAAAGAACAGCGTAACTCTGCCCTGCAGCTTTTGGCCAACAATGGCTACACCAACATTTTGCAGCGCGTGGCGTCGGAAGCATGGTGCGCCACGGGTAACGTGGGCGGACTCACCCAAGTCTCACAAACTCTTAATTCGAGTTTGGGTCAATCGGTTATGAACGGACATTTCGTTAATATGAACGAACTCAGCCAGCTAATAGGACAGGATCGCGCAGAAAAATGGCAGATGGGCGTTTGCGAAAATCCCAACTGTCCCCGTGGTACTGTCACCCAGCTTGTCGGCGAGTGCGGATTTTGTATTCACTGCGAACTCCTCTCCCAAAGCGGACAAGAACTCACCAAACGCGGCGAACATGCTGACTCTGATCTCGCGCGCCTCAACCAATTCGCCAAACAGCCGTTTCTCAACCCAGATGATGTTTCCAACTACTACCGCCGTCATTTAAAAATCGGCGTGGATATACTGCCCACCTATCTTTTAGCCGGCGAGCAGGTTTTACGCTAATATTTCGAGGGGATGTTTTTTATTTCTTTGGGAGGCTCTAGTCGCCGAAAGAAAAGTGGTGGTAACCGTTGATGAGGCGACTAGCGAAGTCGCACTCGACTCAGACAAAACTCTTACCTAAAAAACCAACTAGTGCGACGTCTCCTAAAGAAAGAAAAAACATCCCCTTTACAGTTGTGGATAAACCACAGTATAGTGTGGAAAAGTTCCAAATTCTGCCCTGGAAAGCCTTTGTAGGAAAGTATGTCAACGCTGCAACCAGATCTGGTGTGGGCCGATGTTTTGCGCTCACTTTCAAAATCGATGTCACCATCGACGTTTTCCACGTTTGTAAAGCCGTTGTCGATATCCTCCATTGAAGAAGTTGGTGAAGACCGCGCCATTATTCGCTTCCAAGCCGCCAGTCCCTACGTCGCCCAACAAGCCGAGATGCGCTGTTACGCGCAGCTCAAACAAGCGGTCGATGAATCAACGCAAAAAAAATGCGATCTCACCTTTGTCAGTGCAGCCGAAAATGCGGTACCAACATCTCCAGAACCAGAACAACCAGTCGCGTCCGCAGCAGAACCACCGTTTCACCAACCGCAGACCCAACCACAACCGAGCCAAGCCAACGGCCCACTCGCTGACTCTATCCACAATGCTTCATTCCAAAGCCTGAACGACAAAGCTCCGTCCAACAACTTCATTCCGCCTACACAAACTTCCGCACCGCGCCGTCCGCAGTCAAACACGCACTCCGCGCCACAAAATGCCGCGCCGTCGCTGTTCTCCATGAACCAAATCAAAATGCCGACGGTGGATCGCTACAAGCTCGCCGCCCAAAAAGCCCACCTCCGCGAAGACTACAACTTCGACACCTTCGCCGTCTCTGGCTCCAATGAAATGGCCTATGCCGCCGCCCAAGCCGTGGCGCAGTCTCCGGGGTCAGTCTACAACCCGCTGTTTATTTGGGGTGGAGTTGGCGTAGGGAAAACGCACTTAATGCAGTCGATTGGCAACGTCATTTTGAAAGCCAACCCAGACACTCCGCTCACCTACTGCATGGGCGAAGAATTTTTGAACGAGATTATTTCCGCAATTAGAAACAAGAAAACGATCGAGTTCAAAGAAAAATACCGTCAACTCAAAGTTCTCCTCATTGACGACATTCAGTTTATTGCCGGCAAAGACACCGCCCAGGAAGAATTTTTCCATACATTTAACGCCATCACACGCGCCGGCGGACAAATTATCATGACCTCGGACCGACCACCGCACGAGATCCATCCTTTAGAAGATCGCTTGCGCTCTCGTTTTGAAGGTGGACTCACTATTGATATTCAGCAGCCCACTTTTGAACTCCGCACCGCGATTCTGCTCATTAAGTCACAAAAGATGGGTTTGGATCTCAGTATGGATTTGGCGCAAATGGTGGCAGCCGAAGTGGAAAGCACACGCAAACTAGAAGGCGTAGTGTTTAAGATTCATAGTGCCCATCGTTTCCGCAATCGCCCACTGGATCAGAATTTGATTCGCGAAGTTTTAGGCGAAGAATCTAGACCAGTCATCGCGAAGAAAAAACTGAAGCCTTCGGCCATCATGCGAGCGGTCACCTCTCATTTTCACATTAGTGCCAATACGCTGCGCGGAAATTCGCGTAAAAAGGACTACGTCACCGCACGCCACATTGCTATGTTTTTAATGAAAAAAGAACTCGACTTGCCGTATACCGAAATCGGCAACAATTTCGGCGGTCGGGATCATTCTTCCGTGATGCATGCGGTCAGCAAAATCGAGCAACGACTAGAAGCAGATGCTCCACTGAGCCAAGATGTTTCAGCTATTCGGGTGTCTCTCTCAAGTTTGTGATATTTATTTTCTATAGGATATAATATCCCGATGAAAAAAGAGATTTCATCTCTCCAGACATCTAAGGATAAACATCTTGCAGTCATTCTTGTACAAGGTGGAGTTTTTCTTGCACTGCTCGGCATTTCTCTTGCCTCGTTTGATAAGCGAGTGTCTCGCCTTTTAAAAGAACGAGCGAACGGGTTCTGCGATGGCTGTAAGGAACATGTTGGAAAAGAAAACCTTATAGCCTCCCACCTCATTCACGGCGTCAAAAATAATAGTCCTGAAAATGGAAGAGCTCTCTGCCCCTATTGTGAAGCTGAGTATCACTTATCACATGTCGGGAATGCCCAATCCATTGGTCTCAAAGAAAAAGATAACTACTCTGTTTGCTATGGACACGTTCATCAGCTCCCACCATTTGATCAAGATATTCTCATACAACGCTATTCTGAAAAATGGCAACGCGTCTTGAAAAAACTCGATAAAGATTATTAACGTATCAGGTGAATAAAAACAGACTTTATCCACCGACTCTTCCACAATGTGGATAACTCATGTGTATAAACCCAGGATTTTTGGTGGATAACGTGTGCAAAGGTTTTCCCCATATCCACATTGGGGTTGTGTCCACACCCCACTTATCCGCTTTTCCAATCTCTTCCCCATTCCATCCACATTGTTTTTCACCACCCGTTCGGTATACTGTACACACGAAACGAATCCAAACTAGTCGGCTGGGATTCCCCGGTTTTACACTTATCCCCACGCCTACTACTGCTACTACTATTCTATATATACAAATAAGATATAAGAGAGATTGAGAACATTTATGAAATGCAGAGTTGATCAACCAACACTTCTATCTACTCTTAACGAAGCCAGTCGATTTGTCGCTACCAAAGCTTTGAATCCATCGTTTGGCGGTATCTTATTGGAAACAGACGAAACCCATTTGAAGATTCGCTCTACTACCGGACAAGCCCTCTATGAAGCCAGACTCTTAGCGCAAATTGAAGAACCGGGAAAAGTGTTAGTGCCCTCTTCTCTGTTCTTATCGGCAGTGAAGTCTCTGGTGAAAGGGGAAGTCACCCTCGCTGTGGAGAGTGATCACTTACTGATTCAGCAAAATACGGTGGATTTTACCGTGGCCATCATGTCTTCAGAAGACTTCCCTGATTTTCCTGATCTCGGCAGCACGAAAGAATTTTTACTGCCTACAGAGAACTTCATGGCCGCTACCGAAAAAATCCTCGTGGCCGCCAGTAAAGACGAAACCAAGCCAGTTTTAACTTCAGTTTTGCTCGAAATGAGTCAACCCAACGCTATGGTGACCAGCGATGGTTTCCGCTTGTATCGCTCCAATGTTGATTTGTCGCTCGATATGTCAGAGAACTTGCTGTTACCGGCCCGCTTATTGAAAGAAGTGCTGCAGATCGTAAAAAAAGCCGGCGAGTCGACGATCAAGTGCTTCTGGGATACTGCATCTGGACAAGTGTTGTTTGAATTGCCAGAAGTGAAGGTCCAATTGAGCGTAGTTTCCGGCGATTTCCCGCCGTACCGGTCCATTATTCCGGAAAATTCGAGTTTTTCGTTTGTGGTTGATCGCGAGGACTTCATGCAACGTTTGCAACAAGTGATGGTTTTGGCCAAAGAACTGTCGAGCATTGTGGTCTTTGAGGCCAAAGATGGACAAATCGAACTCAGCTCACAAAGCAGCGCCCGCGGAAAATCCCAAGCTCTGCTCTCCCCGCTTTCGGCCGACGGCGAGATTCCTCGCTTTGCCTGTAATGGCACGTATGTACTCGATTTTCTGGGAACCGTTGACTCTGATTCGATCACCATTACCGGCGTCGACCCACTGAAACCAGTAATCTTTGGAGTCCCCGATGACGCTTCTCTTCTCTACTTGGTGATGCCGTTTAAGTTGCAGGAGTAGAAGTATTTATTTACCCGTCAGTGTTTTGTAGTATGCTAGCCACCTCAGTAGGAGGGAATATATGATCAATGCAGTTGAGCAGGAACACGCATTAGAGCGGTTAGAGCACATTTTAAAAATGCAAGCCGTGGCAGTATTTTATCTAGTAGGTAATTCAAAAAAAAATGATGAATATAAGCAAGAAATACTTGCGAAAATGCAAGAAGTTATCACCGCAACTGCTGAACTCGATCAAGAAACAGAGCCACCACTTGTTCTCCAATTTTCCTGTATAGCAAAAGACCGGTTTCATATATCGGTAACTGATCCAAATGGAAACGTTCTCTCAAAAGAATTTTCTCCGAATGAGTTATCTGCTTTGTTGTATGCTGGCGTAGGTGGGCATTTAGTATTTGATGAAGAGAAATTAAAAGAAACAGTTTCTGAAGAAGATCGCCTTAAGGCTCTCGATCTTCTCCTAGGCATGGTGTATAACTCCAACGAAATGGATCCACAAAAAGGTCAGCGAGTTTTTGTGTTGCAGCAAGAACCTGAAGTTTCGAATGACTTGGTTGGCCGAGTTATCACTATGAGCGTAGAGCTCCGTTAACCTCCCTCTTCAAAAACTCTCAGATAATGCTATAATTCCACTTCTATGAAACGTACATGGCAACCAAAGAAAAAGAAACGCGCTCGAAAGCATGGCTTTTTGCACCGTATGGCATCCGCCGCTGGTCGCAAGGTCATGAAACGACGTCGTAATCGTGGTCGCAAACGACTTTCTGTTTAGTTTTCTGTGAAAGATCAGAGAAATAAAGAGAGTACGTATTTTCTTCCGAAAAAAAGTGTTCCCGCAATCCTGAAACAAGTTGGTGAAATAGATTCTTGTGATGCGGCTAATAGTCGACTCATTTTGCACGATATTCTGACCAATGTTGGCCTCATGTTGGGAGGACTTGCCCTTTCGAGTGTGCCAGTTCATGTTATTTCGCTGCTGTATACCGCGTATGTCGTGCGCAGAATGGCGAAAGCTGAACAGATGAAACGCGACCATTCGCTTTTCACCACTCGTTTATTTCAAGAACTCAATGATTTGAATGACCATTCGGCTGATAATCAAAAGTTTCGATAACGAGGTACACTACCAGTATGCTCCCTGCAAAACTCCGCTTCCCGTTTCGTAAGTATCCTGATTTTTTTCAGCAGTCACGCTGGGGTGTGGTGCCGGGTGCTAAAAACGATCCATTGCTCCGCTCGCTTTCGTTTCGTGTTCAGCAAAAAGATGATTCAGGACTTCGTTGGGCTATAGTCACCTCAAAGAAGGTCGGCAACGCCGTTGTGCGGGCGCAAAACAAGCGTTTTGTGCGCCAAGCCATCATTGAGCTGAGCCGCGAGGATGCATCCGTTTTTGCTCTGCCCTACAACGTGGTGGTGTATCTCCGCTCTTCTCTCTCTAGTACCGAAGAAGCCAAACAAATAATCACGCAATTTTTGAGAACGATTATTGCTTAGCTTTTTACTCTTTTCTTGGCGTCGAGTATGATACAATGCCAGTCTTGAACGGCGCTCTGCCCTCTCCGTCAAAATACAAAGGAATCGATGAATTTTGCATTTATTACTGAACCCATTGCCCAGTTACTTTTTTATCTGACCCAAACCACAGGCAATCTCGGGTGGGCCATTATTTTGCTGACTTTGATCGTCCGCGGTGCCATGATCCCTATTACGGTTCCTGGCCAACGCCAACAATTCGCCACGCGCAAAAAAATGAAGAAAATCCAGCCCAAGCTCAATGCGCTTAAGGAAAAGCACAAAGACGACGCCGTCAAACTCTCCAAAGCGCAAATGGACCTGTACAAAGAGCACGATATTAAGCTCTTTTCCTTCGCTTCTCTCTTGCCTTTAGTGCAAATTGTTTTCTTGATTGCTCTGTATCACGTGCTCTTACGTGAACTCGGTGCACTCGAGACACATCCTATCTTCTTTGGAATTGATCTTGCTTCCAGAGATACTACTTATATCTTGCCTGTCGTCGCCGCTGCCTTGCAGCTGATTATGTCAATTATGATCTTGCCAGGATTAGAAAAGCACGACGTCGTGCCAGACAAGAGCAAGAAGAAAGCCTTGAAAGAGCTCAACGAAAAAGAGACTGACCAACAAGAAATGATGGAAGCTGTACAGCAACAAATGGTTTTCATTTTCCAGTAATTACTGGTATTTTAGCCGCCCAGTTCCCGGCCGGAGTAGCCCTGTATTGGGTTGCGACTACGTTGTTTAGCATTGTTCAGCAATACTTTATTTCTGGTCTGGGAGGACTCGAAAAATACCTGCCCGCACAGTTACGCAAGTAAACAGGAGGAAATATGACAGTACAAGAGTACGTCGATAAGGTGATTGATTACCTGACCATTGAACCCGAGAACGTCGAGGTGAGAGAAGAGGACGAATATGTCTTCATCAATATTTTCGTTCCCGAGGACGACGCCGGAAAAATGATCGGTAAGCACGGTGAAACAATCTCGAGCTTGGCTCACCTTGTTTCCGTCAGCTTTCACGATGAATTAACCGACAAAAAAGTCGTCGTTGACATCAATGACTACAAAAATCGCCGCGAAGAAGAGTCCATTGAGATGGGCCGCCAGGCTGCAAAGAGAGTAGTGGAGACCTTGCGTCCGCACCACATGCCTCGTTCCTTGCACGCCCACCAACGTCGTGCTGTGCACCATGATTTACAGTCCTACGAGGGCGTGTACACGCAGTCAGAAGGTGAGGGCAGAGACCGTCATATGGTTATTTACCCTGAAGGGTATGAAGCTGAAGAGTAACCTACTACTTAGTTTGGAATAGAAAAGGGCTCCGTTGGGAGCCCTTTTTACGATTCTTAGTTAGAAATTTTTATTACCGTTGTGGTTCTACTGACTCATCTGGTTGAGAACCACGAGCCATAGCCTCTTGTTGCTCAATTCTTGCCATTGTGGCCTGAGTGTTTTTTCTAGCTCGAGTAGTATAAAATGACCGCATGACACTTCAGATCAACACCGACGGCGGCAGCCGGGGCAATCCAGGCAGAGCAGCGTATGGCGTGGTATACACCATGGATGGCGTGCCGCAACTAGAAAAATCGGGCTTTTTGGGAATTGCCACCAATAACGAAGCCGAATACCAAGGCTTGATTGTCGCCTTGGAGAACTTACCTGAATTCCTCAAGAACAACGCCGTGAAGAGCGTGGTTATTAAAATGGACTCAAATCTCGTCGTACAGCAGGTCAATGGCGCCTGGAAAACCAAGGATGCGCGTATGCGTGACTACGTGGTGCAAGCTCGCCAGTTGTTGCAGCAGGTCGCGATCCCGGTCCGCTTAGAGTATGTGCCCCGAGCTCAGAATTCTGAGGCCGACCGCTTGGTGAATAAATGCCTGGATCAGATTGCTCTGCAAGAATAAATTCCACTTTTGGGGATGTCGCAGCATGCGTGTCGAATACTCTTCTGCGAAGATCGAATCGCGTAAAAATAGCGAGACCACGTGAATTTATTCAGTTCTATCCGCTTTTTTTAATCACACTTATTCGGTAGAGTCCATTGAAATGGACGAAGAAACAGTGCTCAAAACATTTCCGCTAGCGTGAGTGAGTGGGCGGCGTATACACTACACATATGCGCCAGCGTTTTGTCGTCGAAATCGTTGATGATGAACCTGCCTCGACCTCTGACGCTTCTGTAAATACCCAGACCCCTGAAGGCCATGGGTTGCCAGAGCCAGACTCGGGAGCTTTTCGTGCGCCGGAATCTCCGTTTGAACCGCCGCTCCAAGATGTGCAGTCAGTGCCGGTTTCTCAACCCGTGGAACAGCCAGTTTCTCGATATCAAGAATCTGTCCCTTCATCAGTTCCGCAAGCTCCAACAGCAAGTAATCGAACGCACGTGCCAGTCTCTCCGCCTTCTGAACCGAATCCCCGGCCTCCAGTCGTGGCTCAGCCTCCCAGCATGCAGTTTGTCAAACGGGCTCAGCAGAATCATGACAGAGCCAAAGCACCGGATATTTTTGAGCAACGTCAGTCACACGTGCAGGGGTTGTTTCAAGAAGCCCAACTGAATGATGCTCGCGAAGAGCATCCGCACGTCGAGCAACCAGCTGTGACGCGGCGCCGTCAGCGGGAAATTCTGCGTTCAACGAGAGAGCAGGCTTTTCAGGAGCAGCTGCAAAATACGACCGTTCCCAAGACCAAAATAGAGCAGTTTTACCAATCTCAACCAGATTACGCCCCAACGCAACCAGCTTCGCCAAGGAAACAAAATAGTTGGAAACAGAGCATTCTTCGGTCCTTGCGCATAGGACGTCGCGTAACTGTTGGCATGGTGTTGATTTTGGTCCTGGTTGGCTCGGTAGCCGGAGCGGCTTTTGCCGTGCGAGCCGATTTGCATGATACGAAAGTCCAGGTGCAAGGGTTGGTTTCAGACATGGAAACCGGACAAATTCGCTCGGCCAAAGAGCGGGTAGAGATACTTCGTCGTAAGCAGGCTCGATATACCACTGTGTACCGCTGGAGCAGAGGAGTGCTTCCCGTGGTTTTAGGAGAGCAAAAAACCACTCATCTCGATAAGCTTTTATCGATTTCTGACTCTGGTTTATACGTTATCGAAAACGGATTTGAGACGTATGACCTCATGCAAACTGGATATCAGCAGTTCTTGGGCGAAGACAGTGGTGATGCAATCACGACTTTAACGCAAGTGTCCGGCGAGCTCGAAGCCGTATTTACCGATCTCTCTTCTTTGCAAGCCGAGCTCCAAGGTCTTGATAACCCATTTGGCATCGCCGTGCTGGATGAAGTTCGTAGAGAAGTGAGTTCTTCATTCCCGGAACTGCGCCGTGCCGTGCTGGCGGCCCAACAGATGAGCTATGCCTTGCCAGAACTCTTGGGTGAAGACGGAAAAAAACAGTACTTAGTGCTTTTGCAGAATAACGAAGAACTCCGGCCGACTGGCGGATTTATTGGCTCTTTTGCCATTTTAACTGTCGAGAAAGGTCGCTTTGTCGACTTCCGTGTGGAAGATGTCTATGAGGCCGATGGCCAACTCCAAGGCTACGTGACGCCGCCCGAAGAGATTGTGCAGTACTTGGGTGAGGCGCAGTGGTATCTCCGCGACGTGAACTGGGATCCCGATTTTCCCACCGTGGCCGACCAAGCCGGCTGGTTCCTCAACAAGGAGATCAATATCCAGCCCGATGGCGTGATCGGCATCAATCTTCATGTGGCGCAAAAATTGTTGGAAGTCACCGGTCCCGTCCAGCTGGTAGACTACGACGAAGTCATCACCAAAGATAATCTCTACGAGCGCGCCGAAATGCACTCCGAAATCAATTTCTTCCCTGGCTCTACCCAAAAACGCGATTTCTTGAGCGCCGTGGCGAATCAATTGTTTGACAAGCTTATGAACTCTGAAGATACCAATACGCTGGCAGTCATGGAGGCTTTGTATGAGTCAGCGGAAGAATCGCAGTTATTGGTTTCGGTGGACGCTCCGCAAGCCCGCACCGCCTTCCAGAATTTGGGGTGGACCGGCGCGGTGTTGAGTCCGAACTGTCCGTCACCGTTTAACGAAGATGTGTGTTTTGTCGACACCGTGATGCAAGTAGAAGCCAACGTGGGGGTGAATAAAGCCAACCAGTACATTGAACGTGAGATTGCGCACCACACCATTGTCGGTAAAGAACAAGTAAAGCACGAGCGCAGCATGACCTTTACCAATACCGCTGACTCAAACGCATGGCCGGAAGGCGCGTACAAGAACTATTTACGGCTGTTTGTGCCCGCAAACGCCTCATTGAACACTGTGACCATAGACGGCACCGTTTTGGACGCCTCAGCGGTCCGTGTCATCGATGAAGGAGATAAAGAATCATTTGGCTTCCTAGTGAACGTCCCGATTCGTTCTACGGTCACCGTGGAAGTCGAGTACACCGTGCCAGTTCCCGCAGATCAACGCCAAGTGTATGCACTCTTCGAGCAAAAGCAATCTGGCACGGCTGATGATGAAGTTGTGCACACCGTTGAAGTCCTCGGCCGTAGTGTTTTAACCGTGGCGCCGGAACCGGTCATTGAAGGTCGCACCATGGAGTTTGTTTCCGATCGCACCACGCACCAGTTTATGGCTGTGGAGATGGAGTAAATTTACACAAACTTCGTATTGTTTGTGTTGTTTCAGTCGTTACAAAAAACGTATTAATAGAGCTTAGTCAGCTTGTAAAAAATTGATGAACCAGTAGAAAACCATTTTATCCACTTGGATAATATGGTGGAAATTGGAACTGGATCGAGCCGAGTAGTTCTTATTTTTGAACGCTGATTTATTCTGGCCACTGAGAAGTAATCAGCAGTCTGTCTTCACGTCGCAGTTGTTGCCATACCGCTTCCGTCACAAATGGCATGAATGGGTGGAGGAGTTGCAAACTGATGAAGTAGACGTGACTGACGGTTGCTCGATAGGCGTCGGTTTCCGTGCGGTCTTTGTTGTTTTCCAGATAGCCGTTCGCAAAGTCATTCCAGAGGAAGTCGTAGATGCCGAGAGCGGCGTCGCTAAAGCGGAACTTTTCTAAGTTCTCGGTGACGCTGGTTACCAACTCATCGAGCTGGTTGAGGATCTTAGTATCTTCAGCGGAAAATTCGTTGGCATCTACTTCGCTCACAGCGGGAGACCTGCCATGCTCACTTTCCGAAATCTGAATAAAGCGACCAATGTTCCAAATCTTATTGCCGAAGTTGCGGTAGCCTTTCACTTTGGGTTCGCTCAGCGCAATTGGGTTGCCCGGTGCGGATCCGGCCACTAAGGCAATGCGCAGCGCGTCTGCACCGTATTTTTCGACGATGTCGAGCGGGTTGATCACGTTGCCTTTGGACTTACTCATTTTGGCGCCTTTAGAGTCGGTCACCATGGAGTGGAGGTAGACGTGTTTGAAGGGCACATCGCCAGTCAAATAGGTGCCGAGCATGATCATGCGCGCCACCCAGAAGAAAAGGATGTCCCACATGGTGTCCAAGAGAGAAGTGGGGTAGAACTGCTGGAAGTTTTCGCCATCTGGATACTTCAAAACGACGAGCGGCCACTGACCAGAACTAAACCACGTGTCGAACGTATCGGTTTCCTGGATGAAGTCGTCACCGGGACTTTCGGGACTAATTTCAAATGGCGTTTCGGTGGGCGCGATGAGGCTTTGTAGACCAGCGCGAATTTCTACTAACTCGAATCCAGCCTCGTAGGCTTTTTCGAGTGTGAGATTGTGGCGTTCACCATTGGTATCGAGGAATGACACAAAAATGTTGGTATTTTCGCGAGCGTTGTACCACACCGGCATGCGGATTCCCCACACAATTTGGCGAGAGATTGGCCAGTCGCGGATGTTTTCCAGCCATTGTTGGTACTGTTTCACAAACCGAGACGGAATGAGCTCAACTTTGTTTTGCTCGACCGCTTCTAAGCCAAGTTTTGCCAACGGCTCCATGTTCACAAACCAGTTCGGGTAGGGAAGCGGTTCGATAGTGTGTTTGCCTTTATAGCACACCGTGACTTTATTTTGGTATTTCTCGTCGATTTTTTCGAGTGAGTTTTCGGCTTCCAAAAGCTTGACCACCGCTGGGCGAGCATGGAAGATTGATTGATTGTGGAACTGTGTTTTCAGTTGTTCGGCGCGACCTTTTGCCGGTTCTTGTTCTGGGTTGTGCCACTCGAGATCGATTTTCCCCAGCGTGTTGATGGTGACGTGGAGGGGCAAGTCATGTTTTTTGCCGAGCTCAAAGTCGTTCGGATCGTGAGCGGGCGTGATTTTGAGCATACCGGTGCCGAATTCTGGATCGACGTACTCGTCTTCAATGATCGGAATAGGCTGCTTGGTGAGCGGATTCAAAACGTATTCGCCATGCAACGCTTTGGCTCGAGGGTCTTCAGGATGGATGGCTACAGCAGCGTCAGCAAAAATAGTCTCCGGGCGCACGGTAGCGACGGTGATATACATGATCTCTTCGCCATTGATGATGCGTGGCTCGCCATCCGAAAAACGGTAGCGGACGTAGTAGAGCGGCGAGGTTTGGTCTTCGTGGGTGACTTCTAGATCGGCAAAAGTCGTTCCGCATTTCGGACAGTAGTTCACCAGATAATTGTCGCGGTAAATGAGGCCGTCTTTGGCCAGCTTGGAGAATGTTTCGTGGACGGTTTTGATAACGTGCTCATCGAGCGTGAAGGTTTTTTGCGACCAGTCCGCTGAAAATCCGAGCCGACGCATTTGGTTTTCGATGAGGCCAGAATTCTGCTTTACGAAGTCGAAAATATTTTCGTAGAGCGTTTCGCGGTCAAACTGGAAACGGGACTTCTTTTCTTTTTTGAGGTGTTTTTCGTACACAAACTGCGTTTCAAAACCAGCGTGATCCGTGCCGGGGAACCAGACTGTGGGGTGGCCTTGCATGCGTTTGAAGCGAGTCATGATGTCTTGGATGACGTACATGGCGTGACCAGCGTGCAGCGAGGCATTCGCATTTGGCGGTGGCATGAGGATGGAGAAGGGTTCTTTGTTAGGATCGGTGGAAGTTGCTTGTGGCGTAAATGCGCCCGCTTCTTCCCACTGTGCGTAAATCGCTTCTTCGTGGTCTTCGTGCTTGTACTGCTTGGGCAAAATGTCGGAATTCATGGGTGGATTATAGCAGGGATGGCAACTGATTTCTTCAGGGTTCTCCTGTTGTTGAGTTTTCTCAAGAAGGAGAATCCTAGGATTCTCCTTCTTGAGGTAGTTGTGGAGCAGGAGAATCCGAAAAGATCTATTCCCGCACCATCCTCGCACTATTCTCGTAGACTCTATCAAACTATATCATTTCTATTTTTGTTTGGATTGCCAAAGCTTCTCAAAACCGGCATAGTACAGAACTATGCGACACGTATTCATGGATGTAGAAACTCAGAAAAGTTTTGAAGAAGTTGGCGGGTATTTTCCCGAGAAGCTGGGCGTCAGTTTCGTGGGCATTTGTATCCGCGACGGCTACAACGGACCTGGCGAGTTCAAAGGCTTTTTCGAACAAGACTTACCCAAACTCTGGCCAATTTTCGAAACGGCTGATGTAGTGATTGGCTTTAATAATCTCGGATTCGACAACGAAACCTTGAGGCCGTACTACAGCGGAGATCCAAATCAGTGGAATAATCTCGATCTCATGGCCCGCTTCAAGGAAGCTACCGGACACCGCATCGGGTTAGATGCCATTGCCAAAGAGTCAGTTGGAGCGGGGAAGACCGGCAACGGACTCGATGCCATCAAGTACTACCGCGAAAATCGCTTGCGCGAGTTGGCCAAGTACTGCTTGCAAGATGTGGCTATCACGCGCGATGTGTACGATTTTGGTCGGACACACAACAAAGTGGTCTACACCAACAAGTGGAATCGCCGTATTGAGTCGGCGGTGGATTTTACCTATGTGCCGACGGCTGCGAGCGGGGTGCAGATGGCACTTCTCGGATGATTAGAGAGGGACCGACCCTTAGGCCTATAACTCCAAAATTTCCATAGCATGATACAATTCCTCTATGCCAACAATTTTTGATGCTTCCGCAGAAGAGCAGAAGAAAAAGCAGAAAGCTGTCGAACAACAGTTGGCTGATATTCAACGCGAAAGAAAACAGAATTTAAAGAAGAACCAGGCTAAAAAGACAAAAAAAACAGCTAACTCTGTTCCCAAAAAAACATTGAAATTGACGAACTCAACAGGTATTCCTCAAATTGAACACGCCTCAATACCGACTGCAGAAACAGATCAAAAATCAGAAATTTCATTCTCCAAAACTGAGAAAAACGTGCCAAAGGACCGTCCTTCCATGACCTCCAAGCCCACCGCGAACCCCACGCCACAAACAACCCCCACAACCCCGTCAGCAAAGCGCCGACCAGAAGAGTACAGCTCCGTTTTGAGAGGTGAGCGCCCAAGTAATGGAATTTTCGCCGCCTTCATGCCCCAGCCCCACGGCGTCGGGTTTGAGTCTCAGCATGAGCACGAGGAGATTCTGCTGGTGTTGCGTCAACATCCAGTCGTTAACGTGGTTTGGGTTACCATCACAATTATTCTGATGCTGGCACCATTTTTGTTGTTCCCAATGATTCCGCTGCAGGTTATTTTGCCCGGGGTGTATATGTTTTTCTTGATGGTGGCCTGGTATTTATTCGTCACGGCGTATGTGATTGAAAGTTTTTTGGGTTGGTACTTCAACATTTACATCATCACCGACGAAAGAATTATCGACATCGATTTCTATTCCTTAATCTACAAGTCAGTTTCTGAAGCCAAAATCGAGAAAATTGAAGACGTCACCTCAACAACCGCTGGTTTCTTTGGGGCATTTTTCAATTACGGCAATATTGCCATTCAGACCGCCGCCGAGAAGCGCGAGTTTGAGTTCGCCCGGGTGCCGCAACCAGCCAAGATAACTAAGTTTTTGAACGAACTCATGATTGAAGAAGAACGGGAGAAAATTGAAGGGAGGGTGATGTAATGGAAAACTCTCCGTTTGCTAACTCACCATTTATGACCGGTGAAATTTTCACCCCTGATGGACTGGGCGTTTTTTACCGCGCCGGCTTAAAAGCATCATTCTTGGTGGCGTTTGCTCTGTATGTTGTTTTTGCTATTGTAGTAATTCGTCAGGTGTTCTTGATGGAGCACACTATCAACACGCCGTTGCACTTTGTGTTGAAGGTGTTTGCGATTGGACACTTGATAGTGTCGTTATTTGTTTTCTTGTTGGCCTTTTTAGTGTTGTAAACGAGTTTCCGTGACAGAGTGGCTCGGTTCTTGCTATGATGATCGTATGCCAGTAACTACTGCGTCCGTGGTCGGCATTCCGTCAAAGACAACTTGGTCGACGACGGCTACACTCCGCCTCCAATCGGCTGAACTCTGGTGCGCGTGCGGTTTTTCCGGAAGCGATGATTCTCCATATGAAGGTCGTCATTTTATTGATTTCCTTGAGACACTGTCGGCTGCAAATGCGCAGGAATTCTATCAACAAGTATCTGAGTATCTCCAGCGGGTAGGCGAAAAAACGGCTTTTTCTGTGGCGCTAGCGTATCGAACTCCCCAGTCGGTCTTGTTGATCACCTTTGGTTTTGGCATGATTGCGTTTCACCGTCCAGCCGGAAAAGAAGTTCGCTGGCTTATGGATGGCACGCAAGAAAATCACATTTTAGAAGGCTTTTTGCAGCCTGGTGACACGTTATTTTTAGGCACTGCACGCTTCAAAGACACGGCTTTTCCAGTCGAAAAATTCATTCAGTTAACGCTCGACGACTTCACCGCCGAGGTTTTCCCGCGCGTGCAAAAGCACGCCAATTCTGGTGAAATCGCCGCCTTGGTAGTGCGCGAGAAAGGGCAGCCAACTCCGGCTGCCGCGGCTCCTGCGGCTCCTGTGGCTCCACAAAAGTTGGCGACTGCCGCGCCATCAAAACAAACGGAATCATCTGAGCCAACCGTTCCATCCTCCGGCGTTTCGCCAAGCCTTGCCGCCCACCTCATTTCTCCAGAAAAAATTAGAGCCGGCGTAGAGGCCGCGCATGTCCAGGATGTCACTTCAAAAAATGTGCGACATCGTTTACCCACACAGTGGCTGCAGCGCGTACAGGATTTTAATTGGCGACAACTGCATCTGGTGCGAATTGCCGCCGTAATCGGTGTTGTGGTGGTCTTAGTTGGTGGACTGATTTGGTATCGTTCCTGGAATGTCACTAAAGAGTACACCGAGGTGGTCGTGCCACTCGAACAACTCGTGTCTGATTTGCAAGCCGAAAACGATCGCTTCGCGCAGCGCAATGAGGCCGAGGCCTTGCTCGAGCGCATCCAGGCTACGCGCGTGTCCTACAACGCGAATCGCCGCCGAGTTTTAGAGTTGGAATCCAGCGCGGAGTCGGTGTTCAACCAAGTTTCTGGTCAGCGCGAAATTGTGAACTTGCCTGTTTTTTATGATTTCCGCCTCATTTCTCCTGATTTCTTAGCCAGCGAAGTCGCCCGCGAAGGCGATACCGCCTTTTTCCTCGACGGCAACAAAAAACAAGCCATTTCCCTCAACGTGACGAATAAGCAAAATGAATCCATTCCCATCGACACCCAAGACGAGCTGCGCGACATGACCATTATTGGAAGCCGACTGTTTTTCTTAACAAATAGCGGCGTTCTATCATCCACACTCAGTGGTGCCGACTTACAAACCGCAGTTGGGTTTGATGACGATGTAGAAGATCCATCGTACTTGTCCTCTTTTGGTGAAAATGTGTATGTGTTGGACCGCGGTGCTCAGCAAATCTGGCGTGCTGATGCGTTAGCGGAAGATGCCAGCCCTTCTGGTTGGGTTCGCTCGGCTGCCGGTGTTGATTTTTCTAATATTTCTTCCATGGCTATTAACGGCAGTATTTGGCTAGGTTCTAACTCCGGCGAAGTTTACCAGCTTTTGGCCGGCCAACGCGAAAGCTATGATTTTATTGGCTTACCAGAACCATTCACTTCCTCTTTGCTTGTGGCCGCCAATGAAGAAGGCGAAAAACTCGTGGTCGTCGAACCAGCGCAAAAACGACTAGTCGTCTTCCAAAAAGAAACCGGCGAGTACCTCCAGCAAATCACCTCCGAACAAATCGGCGCCGTGACCGATGTGGTGCTGGATGAAGAAGAACGGGTTGCGTATTTGCTGGCGGGTAGTGTAGTATATCGAGTTGAGGTTGAGTAAAACAGAAAGGAAAGTATGAGTGAAGTACAAGGTCCTGGTCAAATAATTGGTAAAAGAGAAACTTATAAACCTACAGATAGTGAAGAAGCTATTAAGTTTGCTGTTATTAGGTCTTTAATGAGTGAATTTAGTTCGATGAGTCCTGAAGATATGGATTTAGATAAACTCATGCAGAGAACTATTACTAAAATGCATGAAGTTGTTCAAAAATTAGAAAAAGCTGCTCACGTTATGGATCGTCGCGCTTTTTTGCAAGATACCCGTAGATGGCTTACGAGTGATGAGGCTAAGAGCTATTATGCAGAAAAAGGTCGTAGTGATGAAGATCGTATAAAAATGATTAATAGAGTGGATAGCGATTTAGCGAATCTCTAAAATCCTACTCCCACCCAAAATACCCACTCGTGGCTTGGAATAATCGTTCAGCCGGGACAATATACCTTTCTTCAACAGGTTTTTGTTCCGGCTGTCCTTCTGCGTTGATGACCTCGATAGTTTGGCGTTGGCAGTCTAAGCAGTAGTCGCGGGTGAAGGGGTCGGTGAGGAGCACGTGCTCTTCGAATTTTAATTTATCGGTCGGGTCATTAGGACCGGGTGGTAAGCCGGTTTGTTCGGCAATCCAGGTACCGTTGACCACATTTTCCACGTCTTGTGGCTCGGTGCCTTCCCAGAATTTTTCGGTGACGGTGCTGCATTGTTTGTCGGCTGGCACGGCTGGATTGGGAAGCGCGCCAGAACGTTGGCAGATAGCCACTTCGGTAATGCTTTCTGGTTCCGGCTGCCATTCTTCTTCTGGGCTCGGGTCTTCTTGCACCAAGTACGACATGATGTCATTCCAGATTGGGGCGGCGCCGGTGATACCAGAGACCAAGTACGGGTTCATGGCGGAGTTGTCGGTATTTCCGACCCATGTGGCGACTAAGTAGTCAGCACTGAAGCCCACGGTCCAGTTGTCGCGTAGGTCGTTGGTGGTGCCGGTTTTAGCGGCGACCTTCTGTCCACGGATTTGCAGGTTGGAGGACGCGCCAAAGGCCGGAATACGGGCTTGGTTGTCGGAAATGATATCACTGACCAGGTAGGCCGGTTCGCGGTCTAAAACGCGGTAAATGTCATCGCGGTCGTCGGATACTTTGGCTTCGAGCTCGCGACGTTCTTCAGCCGGCCCGGTGGGCGCCAAGAACTGTTGTGACTCAAACGCTTGTAAACGCTCGTCGAGGTTGACTTCGCGGAGAACTTCTCCGGTGTAGGTTTCAACTTTGAGAATAGAAATAAGTGGAACCTTGACTCCCTGGTTCGCTAAGACACCATAGGCTGTTGCCAACTCAGTCATCTTCACTTCGCCGGCGCCGAGAGGCAGAGACAGGCCGTAATTTTTTTCATCGGTGCTGAGTGAAAGGAGTCCCATGGCGCGAGTGCGCTCGATAATTTCGCTGGTGCCGTTGACGGCGCCTGTTTTTACCGCCGGAACGTTATACGAGTTGGCTAACGCAGCCCGGGGCAGAACTGGACCGCGGTAACTATTGTCGTAGTTCCTGGGACAGTATTCCTCTTGGCCAACCACCTGGAAACAGGTGGGAATGTCCAAAAGCATGGTGCCCATGTTGAAACGTCTGGTTTGGAGTGCGGTGGCGAGGTTCAGCGGCTTCATGGATGAGCCTGGCTGGCGTGGGCGCACAGTCATGTTGATTTGGCCTTCGTCGGTGGCGTCGAAGTAATCGTGTGAGCCGACCATGGCTAATATTTCGCCAGTATGCGGTTTGGTGACCAGCGCCGCGCCATTGCCCACTCTGTAGCGATCAAGATCATCGATTTCAGCGGAAAGGGAAGCTTGCGCTACTTGCTGCAAGCCAAGATCTAAAGTTGTAGTGACGCGAAGTCCGCCGCGCTCGACGGTGGCTTGGCCGTATTCTTCAATGAGTAAATCGCGCACGTAAAAGACGAAATGCGGGGCCTGAATATCGAAGCGCTTTTCGGCAAAGGCGAGTTCTTGTTCTTCGGCCGAGTCCGCCTCTTCCTGAGTAATGTAGCCTTCTTCGACCATACGACGGAGTACTTCTCGCTGTCGATCAAATCCCAACTGCGGTGTATTGCCAAACGGCGAGTAACGTGTCGGTGACTGGGGTAATCCGGCCAAATAGCTGGCTTCAGCTAAAGTTAAATCTTTCGCAGATTTATCGAAATAGGTATTAGCGGCAGCCTCGATTCCCCACGCGGTTCCGCCATAGGGCACATGATTCAAGTACATTTCGAGAATGTCTTTTTTGGAGTAGAGCACTTCTGTAGCCAAGGTTAAGACGGCCTCTTTGATTTTGCGTTCGAGGGTTTTTTCTCTGGTGAGAAGTGATACTTTGACGAGCTGCTGAGTAATGGTTGATCCACCTTCTGGGGAGCCGCCTTGGGTCAAATTTTTGTAAAACGCGCGGGCAATGCCAAAGAAGTCGAGTCCAAAGTGACGATAGAAGTTTTGGTCTTCCACGGCGATGGTCGCTTGCGGCACATACTCAGGCAGCTCATCGAGTTGGATGGGTGTTCGGTTTTCGTCGGAAAAAATCTCGTAGAGGAGAGTTCCGTTGCGGTCAAGAATCTGCGTGCTGACTGATAAGTTTTCGGCAGAGCGGAGTTTGGTGGGAGAGGGCAGATCTTTAATGAAGAGTACGAGCAACACAAAGATGCTCACGAGCGCTAAAAAAGTGACGACCAATAACAAACGCTGCAGCCAACCCCATTTTTTCCAGAGTTGTAGTGATTTTTTTTGGAGAAGGCGAAGTCGTTCCACTTGCATATTATAGCTTACCGATTGCCGCATCTTTAGGGACGGTCCTTTACTTGTTCACCAGAGGGGAGGAATGTCCTACATCGAGAAAGGATGGTCCCTCACCTCTTCGCCAGATGGGAAGAATGCTCCACATCGAGAAGGGACGGTCCTTCACCTCTTCACCAGAGGAGAGAAATACTCCACCTCAAGAAGGGTTGGTCCCTCTTACTCCCTCTCCCCCTCCACATCAAGAAGGGTTGGACCCTGTCGCGCTTTGGTGTTACCGTAATTTCATGTTAGAACCCACAGCAGCACCCACGACTGAGTCACCCTCAACCACCAGCTTTTTGTCGACCTATATTTCACCAGATCTCATCTCATACTTAGAAGCGGAGCAAAAACGCCTCATCAAAGATAGTCTCCTTTTATTGTCGTATTTCGCGGATCGTCCCGAAGATCCGCATGAAGTGCACGATTTTGCGTTCGTAGTTTTTCCTCTAGCCAAGGCGTATGAAGGATTTTTGAAAACCTACTTTTATCGTCATCATTTAATTTCTGAAGATCGCTATCGCGGACGATATTTCCGTATTGGCCGTAGTTTCAATCCCGATCTCCCGCAAAAGTATCGTGACGAAGATTGGGTCTATGACGATGTAACGAGGGAGTGCAGCGAAGAGCTCGCGCGAGAAATGTGGAATGTGTGGCTTGATGCACGCAATCACTTGTTTCACTATTTCCCGGACGAGCGCTATGATCTCACCTTAGAAGAAGCGGAAAAACTCGTGCACCACGCACTTGATGTTATGACCCGTGCCGTGCGCTGCGGCGAGTAACGCTGGCGTCACGCTGATGAACGCTTGTAAAAGCCCGTTAACGCCAGTCCGCAATTCAGCCTGGGTGTGTTACAATGGCTTGCACATCCGGAGACGGATTTTTTATATCGTGTAACTATAAATGAAGGGTGTGCATGGCATACAAAAATATTACGATTTCAGGTTTTCCCGGTGCTGGTTCCACCACTTTGTTGAATGCGCTCAAAGAAGAGTTGAAGTTTGAAGGGTGGACTGGTTTTTCCGGTGGCGAGTTTATGCGCGCCTATGCCGCTGAACAAGGACTCCTCGATCCCAAAAGTGGCAAGTTGCACCATTCGGCCGCTACCTACAGTGATGATTTCGATCGACAAGTTGATTACGGCATGCGCGCTCGTCTGCAAAAAGGTGAGGGTTGGATCTTAGAGTCGTGGTTATCTGGTTTTCTTGCCCAAGGTGTGCCAGATGTTCTCAAAGTGCTCATGATTTGTTCTGACGAAGCTGTGAAAGTCGACCGCATCATGAACCGTGATGACGTGCCGGCAGAAGAGGCCGTTGCCAACATGCGCGAGCGCTACAACACCAATTACAACAAATGGTCCAGAATGTATCAAGAAGAGTGGGAAAATTGGGTCGTTACCGCGGGCAAAGCGGAATCGGGAGAAAAAATTGATTTTTGGAAACCGGAACTCTACGATATAGTGATAGATACATACTCCACGAACAAACAAGACGCCTTCCAACGTGTCTTGAAAGCCCTCTATGAGTCCCGCCAAAAGCAAGACCAGCAAAAAACTCCAGCAGCTCAAGCAAAAGCATAGTGATTCTGGGCTCAAGACAGTCAAGAAAGTCATTTCAAAATCTCGCAAGAATTCAAATGGGCACTCGTTTCGTTCGTCAACGGAAAGTGTTACTCCTTCTCAAGTAAAGGAATCTTTACGCACTCTCTATGGCTTTTTCTTTTTGGAAATGAGTCTCTTAGTCCTTTGGGTCGCATATCGCGGCTTTACTACATTTCCGGTGTGGTTTGATGAAGGTGTTGCCAAAGCGATAGTGTTTGGCTTACCGGTTTTTTGGTTTGCGGCGCGCTCAAAATTTGTGGCCCGCGAAATTGGTTTGGACTTAAATCGCCTGGTTCCAGGAATGTATATGGGTCTCGCTATTGGCGGTTTGTATGGCTTTGCGGCTATTTTGTCTGAAGTCCTGGGTGGTACAGAAGTAGCTGGAGCCGCTTTTTACCTCACCAGTGATTTTTGGTGGTTGGCCTTCTTGGCTTTGCTGACCGCATGGTGGGAGTCACTCTTTTTCTTTGGATTGCCGATTCAGTTTATTCGCAGCGTGGCAAGCTGGGTTTCAGAAAGTGTCATCATGACTTTTGTGGTAGTGTTTTTCTTGCTGTTCCACTCGCCGCTGCGCATTATTGTTACTGGTGCCTCGCCGCAATTTTTAGTGCAAATGGGCGTCTTAACCTTGTTTGTGATTGGTCAGTATTTGGTCTATACCCGTACAAAAAATATGTATGCCATCGTGCTATCTCATCTGTTCTGGGGACTGGTCATACAGGTATATAGCATGTAGGCGTGCTATACTACGTATTCGCATTTGCGACAACATGAAATATTTAAAACAAGCGGTACAAACAAGTTTTTTCCTTTTTGGTGGTTTGGCAGTGCTCGCTGTTTCACTGCATTTTACGAGTGTGCGCGAAACAATGGCTTCCACTGGCGAGTCGAGCACTTCGCAGACTTCGGCGCACTGGTTTGACTCCCACATGCCAGGAAGTGTGCCGTACACCATGGGTCGGGCAGTGGATCGTTGGCAAGTGTGGAATGCGGACGAGTCAGAGCGCGCCACTTTTTTCTTGAACTATGCTGATCACCGCATGTCGGCGGCCGAATACACGTTTGAACACGCCAATCCTGAACTAGCCATTCATACTTTAGAAAAGGCCTTTGGCTATTTGCTGCGCGGGTACGAAGAGTGTCGGCAGTTTGGACCAGAGATGTCGGTTTCTTGTAGCGAGTTAGAGCCGGTTTTTGTCGACCAAGTGCAGCGTTTGCATGCATTGGTCGCTCACTTTGAGAAAAACACGGAAAATGATGCTCTCCGCGCTCATGCCATCACGTTGCAGCGACGGGTCCAAGTATTCATTGAGCGATTGTAAGTTTCAATTCCTTTTTTTCTTACTTACTTTTTTCATATTTATACGGAGTCATTTTCCTCTGGTTCCTGGCGGAAATCCGTTGCTTTACAAGCACTGTAGATAGTGCTTTACTGTTGTACCTGCCACTACATCTAGTGTTTTGGCCGCAAAATTGAGAAAGACCTGTACACACAACGAATTTGCAAAAAAGAATACAATTTATGCGCTGTCCATACTGCTCACATACCGCTACTTCTGTTTTAGAAAGCCGACTCACTTCGGACGCCGAATCCATCCGTCGCCGTCGCACCTGCGACAACTGTGGCAAGCGTTTTACGACCTACGAACGTGTGGAGGGAGTAGATCTCTCCGTGGTGAAAAAAATGGATCAACCGAAACCTTTGATCGCGAGAAATTGCGCAAGGGAATCGTCAAAGCCACCTGGAAGCGACCAGTGTCCATGTCCGACATCGAAGAGTTGTTGGACGACGTGGAGCGCCGTTTGCGGGTGCGCAAAACTACCAAAATAAAAAGCTGGGAGATCGGTAATCTGGTGATGAATCGGTTGAAGAAACTCGATCCAGTTGCCTACTTACTGTTTGCTTCCGTGTACAAAGACTTCCAGTCGCTAGATGATTTTGAGGGCGAGATCACCCGACTGCAAGACTCTCCTGCACCCAACCGTGCAGAAACCAATTGTGATACAGAGGAGGAATAAATGCAGAAACAGATGCGTTTTCAGGAACGAAAATTAGACTCCGGCATGGGCATGGCGGTCGCCCGCCGTACCTACCTGCGTAAGATTCACGATGAAGAAATCGGCGAAGAGCGCTGGGAAAATTGGGGCGAAGTTGCCGAGCGTGTCGCCCAAGGGAACACCGCTCTCCTGCCAGAAAAAATGCATGAACACCGCGAATCTGAATTTGCCCTCATGAAAAAACACATTGCCAACGGCACCATGCTGATGGCCGGACGTCACCTCCAACACGGCGACTCCACCCAGCCAGAACGCAACATGGAAGTGTTTACCAACTGTAGTACCGCCTCTTCCTCTTTCTTAGTGTTCTACTTACTTATGAACGGATCCGGAGTTGGTCGCGCCTATGACGACGACATGTGTATTGTGAACTGGGATTTTATGCCACATGTTCGCACCGTGTTGTCAGATGAGCATCCTGATTTCGACTGGCAAACCGACGAAAGTGTGCGAGAAGCCATGCACAAATATGGCGAAGGCAAAAATGTGCACTGGTTTGAAGTACCCGACAGCCGCGAAGGCTGGGCACAAGCCGTGGAAAAAATTGAGAACATGGCCTTTACGCAAAAGCACAAAGACGATGTGTTAGTTTTGGATTTTTCCAAAGTTCGTCCGAAGGGTGCACCCATCCACGGCATGCAAGACCGTCCCGCTTCTGGTCCCAAGCCGCTGATGTTTGCTATTAACCGTCTTTCTTCTATTAAAGGTGCTGGTCTGTCGCAATGGAAACAAGCCATGTTTGCGGACCACTACTTAGCCGAATGTGTTTTGGTTGGTGGCGCGCGCCGCAGTGCCCGTATTGCTACCAAGTGGTGGAAAGATCCAGAAGTGTTCGACTTCATTAACATCAAACGCGGCGGCTTCTTATGGAGTGCCAACAACTCCGTCACCGTGGACGACACTTTCTGGAAGCAGAAATCTGACCACGCCAAAAAAGTCTTGGAAGCGGTTTTAGAAGCGAGCTACCATGACGGTACCGGCGAGCCAGGTTTTGTAAATCAACACAAACTCGTCCAAAACGACGAAGGCTTTGATGGCTACACCGACGGTAAATACGCCGAAAGCGAAAAATTCAAACCATTGAAAGAAACCGAACCACTCCTATCCGCTTTGGCGAAACAGGCGCAGAAAAAAGAGTTCCACCAGATTCCAAATCCGTGTGGAGAGATCACTCTGAACATGCTTGGTGGCTACTGTGTGATCGGCGATGTGGTGCCGTTCTTTGCCCCAACTTTGGATGACGCCGAAGAAGCCTTCCGCGCCATGGCTCGCGCCTTGATCCGGGTGAACACCATGGATTGTTTGTATCGTCGCGAAGTGCGCCGCACCAACCGTATCGGTGTCGGCATGACCGGTATCCACGAATTTGCTTGGAACGCCTTTGGCTACGGTTTCCGTGACTTGATCGACGAAGAAAAATCCAAAGATTTCTGGGAAACGTTATCGCGATTCAAGCGATGCAGTCGACGAAGAAGCCCGAACCTACGCCAAAAAGCTCGGTGTTACCGTTCCGCACACCAACACCACTATCAAGCCATCTGGCACCGTTTCCAAACTCTTCGCCCTGACCGAAGGCGCTCACTTGCCGAGCATGCGCGAGTACCTCCGCTGGGTGCAGTACCGCAGCGACGATCCGCAGATTGATGGATACCGCGCCAAAGGCTACCCGATCAAAGAGCTGAAGAGCTACAAGGGTTCAAGCGCAGTCGGGTTCCCCACGCAGCCAATGATTTGTCGCCTGGGCATGGGAGGAAAACTTCTCACCGCCGGTGAAGCCACTCCAGAAGAGCAGTTCAAATGGCTCATGCTCCTCGAGAAGTACTGGATCCGCGGCGTCGACGAAAAAGGCGAGTTGCTGGAAGAGAATACCGGTAACCAGGTCTCCTACACGCTCAAGTACAATCCGGAAAAGGTTTCCTACGAAGACTTCTCCGCCATGGTGCGCCAGTACCAACCGTTAATTCGCGTCTGTTCCGTTATGCCACAGCAAGATGCCACGGCGTACGAGTACCAGCCAGAAGAGCCGATCACTGGTACTAAATTCATGGAAATCATCCGCGAAATAGAGCGTGATGGTGAGCTCTTCGAAGACATCGACATCGAACACCTGAAATGTGAAAGTGGGGCTTGTCCTATCTAACGAGGCTGAGTACTCCAGCCTCCACACGAACGAGAGTTCGTGGAGGATACCACATTGGCTCCGGTCCTAAGAGGCCGGAGCCTTTTTCTTTTTCTGTAATTCTGTAATAAAGAAACAGTTCTTGACTAGGACAACTCCACAAGCCAGAAGAAGTGCGATACAATACCTCTATTGTGCGCACACTGATCCGCTGGTTAGGTACCGGATTCCTTTTTAGTTTTCTTTTGGTCGTTTTAGGCGGAAGTTCTGTTGTCGTGCAGGCGCAGTCCGCGGACACATCATCCAGTGGCGATCCCCTCGTTGGTCCCCACGAAGCCGGCAACTTGCCGAATATTCAAGATAAAGTTTCTGGTCTGCCAATGGTGGTCATTTTGCGCGCTGATAACTCGGTCGAAACATTTATCAGCACAGTTTCACGCTACTCGAGTGCCAATCCGCTTGTTATTCGTATCACGGGTGTGCAAGACGGTATGTCCACCGCTGCCGCCGCCGATGTCGCCAATAAAATCAACCAACTGCAAGGGATTACGCCGCAAGGCACGATTGTCGTGTTTGGTAATGAGCTTAACAACTTAGAGCACGAATGGAAAAATCCGGGTATTGATGTCATTGAAGCGGGCCGACGGTATGCGCCGCTGTTCGCCGCTTTCCAAAGCGTTTTAAGCAATCATTTCCGCGCAGCCGCCTCACCGCTAGATACGTATAACGGTGATTACGCCTGGGATGGTTTTCTGGCTGGAGCGCTATCGGCGTATGAACAAGCTGACGCCACAGTGGCTAATGCCTATGAGATTCCGCGTATTCGACCTGCCGATCAGACGGTCAGTGACATTCAGATGGTGATTGACAAAGTACAAGCAGCGACCGGCAAGCCAGTCGATTTCCTCACCGAATACGGCTACGATCCCGAAGCAACTCTCGAAGAAAACGTCAAATTTCTACGCGAAAATAGTCCGCCCAACGGCCTCCAAGCCGCTACTCTGGTCCCCAACAAATGTGGTGATCGCGAGTTTAGTACTAGCGGCTTAACAGAAGATCCGTGGCTCTATTATGTGAACGGCGATGTCTACACCAAAGACGGCGTCAAAGTCATTGTTGGTGAAGGCAATAATTGTGATGGCTCAGAAGAATTCACTTCGCTTGATCCGGTTTTAATTTATCCCCGCACCGATCGCGAAACCACCTCCCAAGGTGAGTTTGACCAATCGACCGAAGACGCCCTGTGGCGCAAATACCTGGCCAACTCGCAAGTGTACTGTGGCCCGCGTCAACTCTATTTGTCGACTGAAGCAAACAACATCCTTATGAACAACTGTCAGGTATCGGGCAATCTCGGTCCGCAAGCTAACGGCGGCGATGCAGCCGATGATCGCATTTGTGGCCCATTTGAGTTCCCAGTCGTCGATACCGAATCCAAAACCACCGCGCAAAGCATGACCTTTCCACTCTTCCGTGATGACGGCGGCAGTATCAGCATCGAAGCCGATTTATCGCGCGTAGATCCGGAAGACACCTTCGTGGAAGCCGCTAAGCGCAACTCCAAACCAGAATACGCACCACAGTTTTACCTCACCACACCAGAGACACAGTGTGTCAACGCGGTGCGCTACGCCGAGTATGTTTCTAATGCCTGTGCCACCTTTTTTGAAGCCCAACCAGGCAGCGAAGGCGACGATGCCCGCTGCGGTGGCGATATTCCGGTCACCTTGCCGGATGGCACCCAAACCACGGTCTTAGAATTAAAAGATTTGGTTCTGGGTGGAGAGCACGTCTGTAACAACTACAACCCCAGCGACAGCGAAGCCTTATTAACGCAAGCGGTGCAAAGTATCCAGCCGCACACGCCGCGCATCTTTAAGATGGGTTTCTTGGTGCAGTATACCTACTCGCATGATGAAAACGCGCCGTTGGTTGATCAATTCAGTACTGGTCTCGATATTGTGCAGAAAATCATTAACTGGTTTGCCGGACAAGACGAGTCGAGCGTGGCGGCACTCGACGCCGAAGCCGGAGTCAAGTTAGACATTATTCCGGTCTGGTACCACGTTGGTATGGCCGCTTCGTACTTTGACTCTGCGCAGGCCAGTCGATCTTTCAATATTGATCCCGATGACACTTCAAATGTCGTCAGTAATGAAATTGGCATGTTTTCTGGAGCCCTCTGGCAAAACTACCTACCCGCCATGCAGCCACAACACCAAGAATTTTTAGCCAACACCTTTACCAAGTACGTAATCGGCAACAACGACATCATGAAGTTCATGGCGAATCACTTCCAGGGTATTTCTAGTTTGCCACTGCAGAACAAAATCTTCTTTAGTAATGAAGACGTGTCCCAGATTACTGGCAAAGACAGTGGTTGGGAACAAAATGCCTACGACAAGACTTCATACGAAAACGCGCGTCACCAAATTCCGTTACCATGTACCGATGGACAAGCCTGTTTTTGTTTTGGCGACGGCGAAAACGAACGCTGTGTGAACCAATCACGAGCAGAATTGGCGCAGTATTTCCCTGGTTCATTTGAACCCTCCGAAGAATACTTAAATGCTTTGCGCCGCCAAATTGTGTACCGCATCAATGCCGGAGTGCAATCAACATTCCGCTCTCCACAAGAGATTATTGACCCTGACACCGGCGAGCGCTGGCAAGATGGCTCTTTGTCGATGCGCAACTTCCCCGGCGGCGATCTGGAAGCCTGCGGCTTAGACCAAGAAAATCTGCGCCAGGGCTACCAAGAAGAAGTGGCTGAGATCGGTTCCAAAGCCGTCCAAACAGAAAAGCCGGCCGACGCTCCCAGCGACGCTCCGTGGTACTCCTTTGTCACCGAATTGCGCTCAAAAGTCATGGGGTGGGGTGGTCGTGACGACATGACCGGTCGGCCGCGATCTTGATATGAAGAAAGAGCAAGTCGACGTCACGTTCCTCATTCTTCCTGACGACGCCATGAAAATCGGCATCATGCAAAATACTTTGCTGCAGATGTTCTTGTCGCCAGAAACGTATACATCGTTAATTAACGGTGAAAACGACATTTTGCCAGTCCGCGACATGTGGATTGCCGACGACGTCGAGGTCGATGGACAGGGCTTTGACCCCATTGTTTCCGCCCATCTGCGCGTCAATGGCGTCGATCGCCGTGTCACTGCCGAGGCCGAAGGCTATGTCCAAGTGAAGTATGTAGGGTATAACTTTGTTGGCGATTGTGGTTCTCCAGAAGGCTGTTCGTGTGGTTCGGAGATCATTTCGGAATCTATCGATCCCAACTGGATTCCCAAAGACCAAGCGCAAGAACAGTCACCGACTCCAGCTACCAACTGTCAGGGATACGAAATTGTAGAAGAAAATGCCGTGGGAGTTCGTGGCGACATCCCTGGGAACAGCCCTGACGAACGCCCAGAAGCGCCCGGACAGCTCTTCGCCTTGTTTGAGTACGTCCGCCGCATGGCTTTCACCCCGCTGCATATGCAAGCCTACACCGAATACCCTGGACTGGAAGAGTTTTATAGTGGCGGTGCCAACGCCGCCCTGCAGCAAAATGCGCTCGATCGCTTAAACAGCAACACGCCAGGCGAATGTGTCTACCAACCGCGCACAATTGATGTCGCCGCCGAGTGGGGCTACAGTTCCAACTTACAGAATCCAGCCCAAGATCCGTTCCGTGATGACATCTGTCGAGTAGCTGGTGCAACGGGAGTGCCGGGCGAGTATTTGCGTGCCATCTTGGAAATTGAAGCCAGTCCGTTCTTACGCGCCGTGCGTGGTGCTGGACGAGGAACATATAACCCAGGGCCGACATCCTTTATATGTGGCGCAAATAGCTCGGGAGCCGTTGGCCCGATGAATGTTATTGTTGGGCAGTGTTCCACAAATCCTCTCACTCAGAATTTGCAAAATGGTGCAAATAGCCTTGATCCCGATCTCTGTACCATTGAAGGGGGCATGACCGCAGCCGCCAATCTGATTCAAGGACATCAGGGCATTGTTCGTCGCGCCCCTTCGCAGAGTCAATATGATTATTTGGAAGCTTTAGCGGAGCGATATCTCGGTGTCGGGAGTTGTGAAGAACTCGGTAATCCGAATGACGGTGAACCAGCCTATCCTGGTGGTCCAGACTACTGTGCGTATGTCGCTGGTATGGCCACAGGAAAATTTGCAAATTACTGCAATTAAATCAATCTATTTTATGATTAGCAATCTTTTATTGCGTTTGATAAATGCGGATTTCCTGTATAATACCTACTCTTATGTGGAATCGCATTCAACATTGGTGGCAAGAGCAGGCGCGGAAGCAGGTGATGCAGTCCGTGATTGCTCCAGTTGAGCCCATCGACATTATTCGGGCTGATGGTTTGGCCGAGCACGATGTGTTAGCACAGGTCGACCTGTTGCAGGAAATGTCGCGCATTGATGCGGCTTTGGCGAAAGAGCTCGGTATTTACCAGCCTGAAACGGTCAATGAACGCAAAGAAATAGTAGATTCACTCGGGAAAAAGATGCTGGCCGACGTTATTCCTGTTTCGTTTACGATCCAAGGACAAGAGCGATCCTCCCGCTGGGTGGTGGTCGATCGCAGTACTGAAATGCATTTAGTTACGCTCTCTAAGCGCGATGTGGAAGATTTCTACATTTTTGTGCAACCAGCACAACAATAAATAAAACGATACGATAGATATATGAAAGTCGCTGTTGGTCTCTCTGGTGGTGTAGATTCGTCGGTCTCGGCGCATCGTCTGGTGGAAGCCGGTCATGAAGTCACTGGCGTCTTTTTGGAGTGCTGGCGCGCGCCTGGGTGTCGGGCGGAAGAGGATCGTAAAGATGCTCTTAACGTGGCTTTGGAACTCGGGATTCCGTTTCAAGTTTTGGATTTTAAGCAAGCTTACCGCGATCGCGTGGTGGAGATCTTTTTTGAGGATTATAAGCGTGGATTAACGCCAAATCCCGATATTTGGTGCAATACGGAGATAAAATTCGGTTTATTTTACGATTGGGCCATGGAAAATGGCTTTGATGCCATTGCAACTGGTCACTACGCGCAAATTTACGAAAAAAATGGTCGAAAAGTGCTGGCTCGCGGTAAAGATCGCAAAAAAGACCAGACAATCTTTTTGCATCGCTTAACACAAGAACAGTTGGACCACGTTTTGTTCCCGATTGGCGATCTCGAAAAAGGCGAAGTTCGCGCCGAAGCGCATGAGCGCGGCATCATTGTGGCCGACAAGCCCGATTCCCAAGGTATTTGTTTTATTGGCGATATTGACGTGCGTGATTTCTTGCGCGAGCGGCTCGGTGAAAAGCCTGGTGACGTCTTGGACACAGAAGGAAATATTGTTGGTCGTCATCAAGGTGTGTGGTTTTACACCATCGGCCAACGCCATGGTTTTGAGCTTTTCCCCAAGATTCACACGGCGCGCAAAGAGTGGAAGCATGTTTTACCACCGCTCTACGTGATTTCCAAAGATGCCGATGCGAACACCATTACTGTCGGCTACGGCGCGGAGACTTTAGAAAATGAAGTTCTGGTGCGTGATGTGTTTTTGCGTGATCCAGATGTGGCTGCGCGTTTGCGCCAGCAGGATTCTTTTGCTGTGGCGGTACGGATTCGCCATGGTGGCAAGACGTTAGCGGGTACTTTTGGCTGGGAAGAGAGAGATGAATCTACGGCAAAGATTACTTTAGAAGAAGCGCAGCGCGGTGTTGCGCCTGGTCAGGCCTTAGTTTTGTATGATGCTGAGGATGCGGAAGTGTGTTTGGGCGGGGCGTATATTTGCTGATTTGACAGCTTTTTGTGATATAATGAGCGCTATAGATAGAACAAGAACGTATTGATGAGCTCGGAGAAAAGTACTTTAAACTTGTCGAGGAAGCTCAACAGGCTGGTGAGGATTCTGATTTTACATTCATTCCTTTTCTTCTGCTCACTCCTCGTGAAGAAAAAGAACCTTCTAATATTATTCCATTCCCAGGGAATAAAAAACCAAATAAGAGATAATCCTACTGAATACAGTAAAGATTGGAAAATGTATGAGTAAGTCTCCTGATAGAAACCTTTTGTATTTCCCTGACGATGGTTCTAATGAATCACTCCCGTTGATTCCTGATCCTGAGGAAAATATCGACACAGAATCAGTAGAAACATGGCAAGATTTTTTTGGTGAGGATACAGAAGCCTTTAAAAAGTTTTTAGAAGTTGCTACTTTTTATCAACTTAATGAGCAAAAAAAGGGTTGTTTCTTTGCTTTGCTTGAATTTATTCGAAATAAATTTGGGAAAAAACACGATACTCAGCAACTAAATATTCCTAAAGATCTTCTTGATAAAATGACTGCTGAGTGGAATAAACTATCGCCAGAAGAACAAAAAAGAAGAATGGATGTGCTTAAATCAGATAGAACTGTTCAGGAAGCTGTCGACGAATTAGCAAAACAAATCCGCGAACGGCGTGCTCAACAGCAGTCAGGCAGTGATTCGGACGATACCCGATTTACTTAAGATAGGGACCCTAAAACTCCCTGCTTGACACCTCTCTAACATTTGGTAATATACATATCTACGAGCCAAGGTCTCAGTGACCGACACCACACTTTATCGGTGTCGCGAGAGAAACCAGTCTCGGTTCCAATTGAGTTCTTTTTGAACAACCGATGTTGGAAGGCACTGCCAAAGCTGGAAACAGCAACGTAGATGCCGATTTCATATTGTTCTTGAACAAGTAAAGACTCGTCAATTCAAATGATTTATTTCATATGAAAAAACAAAACGTGAATATATCTTCCAGATATATTCATAGCTTTCAATAACAACGAAATCGAGACATAGCATCTCGATTTACAATTTTTGATAACAAACAGTATACGGACTGGCAGGATGCATTGGATTTTGCATTCTGCACAATCTGTGTCAGAATCATTTTCCGTTATTTTTTTGAGAATTTGATCCTGGTTCAGGATGAACGCTGGCGGTGTGCCTAAGGCATGCAAGTCGAACGAACAATGTAGCTCTTCGGAGCTGCGGCGTTAGTGGCAGACGGGTGAGTAACGCGTAGGAATCTACCGAGTAGTGGGGAATAGCTGGCCGAAAGGCCAATTAATACCGCATGTGCCCTTCGGGGTAAAGACTTCGGTCGCTATTTGAGGAGCCTGCGTCCTATCAGCTTGTTGGTGAGGTAATGGCTTACCAAGGCAATGACGGGTAGCCGGTGTGAGAGCACGACCGGCCACAAGGTTACTGAGACACGGAACCTACATCTACGGATGGCAGCAACCGGGAATATTGCGCAATGGGCGAAAGCCTGACGCAGCGACACCGCGTGTGGGAAGACGCTTTTCGGAGTGTAAACCACTGTGGCAGGGGAACAAGATCTGAGGGTACCCTGCTAGAAAGCACCTGCTAACTACGTGCCAGAAGCCTCGGTAATACGTAGGGTGCAAGCGTTATCCGGAGTTATTGGGCGTAAAGCGTTACGTCGGCGGGTCAGTAAGTGATATGTCTAAGCCTGGGGCTCAACTCCAGAAAGGCATGTCATACTGCTGATCTTGAGGATGTTAGAGGGAACTGGAACTCTCGGTGGAGGGGTGAAATCCGTAGATATCGAGAGGAACGCCAAGGGTGAAGACAGGTTCCTGGGACATTCCTGACGCTCATGTACGACAGCTTGGGTAGCAAAGCGGATTAGAGACCCGTGTAGTCCAAGCCGTAAACGCTGGATACTAGCTGTTTCTCTCTTTGAGAGGAGTGGCGCAAGCTAACGCGTTAAGTATCCCGCCTGGGGAGTACGACCGCAAGGTTAAAACTCAAAGGAATTGACGGGGGAGCGCACAACCGGTGGAGCATGTGGTTTAATTCGATACAAAGCGAAAAACCTTACCCAGACTTGACATATAGCTGCAAGCCTTTGGAAACTTAGGCCTTCTACGAGAGTGCTATACAGGTGCTGCATGGCTGTCGTCAGCTCGTGTCGTGAGACGTCCGCTTAAGTGCGGTAACGAGCGCAACCCCTGTCCTCTGTTGCAAATCAGGGGAGACTGCCTTACTTTCAGTGAGGAGGAAGGAGGGGATGATGTCAAGTCAGCATGGCCCTTATGTCTGGGGCTACACACATCCTACAATGGGAAGGACAACGGGTCGCGACCAGGTAACTGTGAGCCAATCCTAATAAACCTTTCCTCAGTTCGGATTGAGGGCTGCAATTCGCCCTCATGAAGCCGGAATCGGTAGTAATCGCAGGTCAGAAGACTGCGGTGAATACGTTCTCGCTCCTTGTACACACTGCCCGTCAAGCCAGCAAAGTTGGCAGCGCCCGAAGCGGGTGACCGTAACTCTCACGAGAGCGGCCCCTCTACGGTGAGGTCAGCGATGAGGACTAAGTCGTAACAAGGTAGGCGTTCTGGAAGGAGCGCCTGGATTACCTCCTTTCTAAGGAGTGTCGGTATGAGTCTCACGCCTCATTCCGGATTACGAGCAATCGTAACAAAACTCTGAAGTCCTGTGGACATATGTGCCCAGGCCTTCCTGCCAGTCCGCATGTTGTTTGTGTCAAAAACCCAAATGAGTCTTTACAAGAACAGATGACAAAAGAACCGCTATTGAGCGGTTTTTTTGTGCGTGTTTTGATTATGTGCTTTTGATATAAAAAGTTTATTGTTGGAAAACAGAAATCAAAAAAGTAACGTGTTCACTCAGTGGAACGCCAATAAGTTTGGCGCCACTTTCGATATCTTCCCGAGGAACAGCGGCCGCGAACGCTTTGTTTTTTAATTTCTTTTTTACGGAAGACCACTTCATGCCCTCAAACCTACCTGGGTGAACCTTTGCTACCGCATCCATGAACCCAGAAATTTCATCACAGGCGAACAGATACTTTTCGATATTGGTTTCTGGTTGCTTACCGGTTCGTGCAGGTGCATGGGCACGAATAGCATCAAGAATTTCGTCTGAGATCCCGTGTGCTGGCAATATTTCGTCACAGGCTTTGTTGGGATGTTCGTCAGGATATTTTTCCCAGTCAAGATCATGGAGAAGGCCAGCAATGTACCAGTCTTCGCTGTTTTCACCGAGTTTGGTGGCATACGCTTCCATGGCTTGCGCAACCATCTCGCAATGTCGGCGGAGAGCTGGATTATCAATATATTCAGTGAGGAGTTGCTGAGCTTCGGATTTGGTCATAGGGGCAGTATAGCAAGTGTTGTTTGTAGGGAGCGGTGCGGTTTCTGCTTACGATTTTGGCAATCTATGATACAATCAGTATCTCTTACTCTTGAGGGTATAGCTCAGTTGGTTAGAGCGCAGTCCTGATAAGACTGAGGTCCCTGGTTCGAGTCCAGGTACCCTCACTATTTTGTGTTTTTGAGAGGGACCGACCCTCAGGCCTATAATTTATAACCTCTCCCAACATGTTTCCAGTCTGAAAAGCCAGCATTTATCGGGTTATCAAGTATATATTGTCTCGTTTTGGCAACTTTCGCTGGCGGTACATACGCAGCTTTGTAAATATCTTGAAAAAGCCTCCCAACTCGTCCGTATTTTTTATTGATATACATGACATATCTGGTCATGGTTTTTCGCATGAGGATTTCTATTGCTCTCGTAGTAACCTGGTATACCAGAAAGTGAAAATGGTTTGGCATGAGGCAGAAAGTATCTACAATTACTTCGCAGTACTCTTCTTGAAGTACCCTGCGCGTAATGGCTCGAAATACTTCATAATCTTGTTCCGAAAAGAATATTTCTTCTTTATTATTTCCACGGTTATATATGTGAAAATAGCTGTTTGGTTGGTAATACTTTACCCGATTAATTGCTGGCATGAAGCGATGGTAGCAAGAGAAGTGAACAAAAATATTACAGGCTTGAGGGTCGGTCCTTCGAGCTCATAAAAAAAGTGGACCCAAGGGGATTCGAACCCCTGACCTCTTCATTGCAAATGAAGCGCTCTAGCCAGCTGAGCTATGGGCCCAAGAAGGGTATTATATCCTACTACTTGGATATTGGTAAGTAATGTTTATAGGCCTAAGGGTTGGTCCTTCATCCATCGGTCGATCTACCGTCGCAGCATAAAGTACACGCCCATCCCCATCAGGCCAAAACCGGTCAAAGCCAAAGCGACCGTATTTTCTATCGCTCCAGCTACTGGCAGCGTTTCTACCGGTGAGCTAGGAGTGGGGGTTGGATTGACGGCTACGTCACAGAGACAGTCAGTTTCGCCAGTACAGGCGCTGTTACGGCACATGCCGCCGTTACAGACAAGGCCAGAAGAACAGTCGGCGTTGGTGCTACAGGCGTTGTTACAGCTGGCCAATGGAGTAGGTTGTGGGGTTGGTTCAGGCGTGGCCGAAGGCGTTGGTGTGGCACTTGGTGTCGGTGTCGGACAGAGACAGTTCGCTTCTTCGGAACAGGAAGGATTGCGACACATGCCGTCGTCGGAACAGGTGAGACCGTCGCCGCAATCGGCATCGCTCACACAGGCTTCGCTACAAGATGCCGGTGGAGTTGGCGTCGGTGTCGGAGTAGCCTGTGGGGTGGGTTTGGGAGTTGGCTTTGGAGTGGGGTTCGATTTTTGTGTAGTGGTCGTCGTGGATGGTGCACTGCCACAGCTATTATTTATAATGGAAAATTCTCCACAGAGTTGGCCATCACGGGAACCGCCAACACAGACTTGGTCTATTTGCCCACATCCGCCGGCATAGGAAACCGCATCAGCGCGAGAAGACTTGCGAGAGCCATTTTGCTCACAGACGAGTTGTCCATTACTAGTAGAAGAGGTGTGCAAGCTGTCGCATTTAAAGGCATACCAGCCGGAGCAAGAGCCGCCAGGACATTGTTGGGAACCAGTTTGTCCGGAGTCTTCACACTTACGATTTCCTGAGGTGCCCTGACAGACAGCGGTGCCACAGCAGTTGTCGGACAGGCCGCGCTCGGAACCACAGGCTTGTCCAGCGGAGACACAAGCAGTTTTTCCTGACGATCCGGTGTTGGATCCCGATGACTGCTCAACCCAAGAACCATTTTTACAAACGTACTTTACGCCGTCGCGGGTGCCGGTTTGGCCGTCGTTACATTCATTATTTGATTGACCGCCGTCACAAGTGTTGCCGCCGTCGATCCATTGACCAGAACACGTACACTCACAGTTCGCAACACCGTAGTCACCTTTGCCACAGAGTTTTCGGCCGCCAACGGAACCGCCCCGGACAGAGCTTTTTCGATCGCGACAAGTACTAGAACAATTGCTGGCGTTATAGTTACAACTTCCACCAGATGAACCACTGCCACCGCTAGAACCAGAACTACCACTGCCACCAGAGCCGCCGCTTTTACAGCCTGCACAACCAGAATCACAGCCTGCAATCCAAGCTTCCGGATCCGGTTGAGCCGAAGCACCAGCACGACAGTCATTCATACAGGCTTCATAGCTGGCTCGAGGACAGCTACTCGCTTGTTGGCGTAAGTCTTGTTGTTGCTGCGAAAGATACACTGCCGCACCAATACCAATGAGGACTACCACTGAAACGAAAACAGCGGCAATGATGCCAAAGCGTTTTTTCATGAATTTTTGCAAACCAGAGAGTGATCTTCCAGAGGATCCAGAAGAACCAGAAGAAGAGGGTCGTGATGAGTTGTTATTTTGCGGTTTTTCTTTTTTAGGCGCCGCCTGTTTTCCACCTCTTTGATTGGCGTTTTGAATAGTATTAATCACGTCTTGTGATTGTGGTGGAATGTAGGCAGGACTCATTACCGTATAATGGCAAATTTTTTGTTAAGAAACAAGACGCTGCTCGTGCGAACACACCGATACACATATAACGATACATATATAAGGAGTACGCACTCAGAACGAAGTCAAAGCGACATATTAAGGGTTTCTATTGGACTTTTTTACTATAAATACGTGTTTTTCAAAAACCAGTGCTCCAGAGAAGTTTCTTCTCAAAACTCATACTTGCACCCCGTGGCATGGATGGTATACTACTAATCCTCTGCACATGACACTTGTTTCGGTCAGGCAGATGAGGGACAACCTTCACCGGTCTCTCTCATTTACCAAAGAAACACTTTTACTTGCTACATGCTCAGGTTCCTTGTGAACGAGCCCCTGTACACGTCATAACGCATTAAGCCTATGGCGCTTACGTGTATTGTGCGGGGAACAGAGTGGTGACACTTTGTCGCTCGTGAACAAGTAGAGATTTAAACAAGAATTTAAACTTAAAGTAAAGTTTTCAAAAACGGTCGCTGCGATTGTTTTTTTGGTTTACCAAAACAGCAATCAATATATATCAGCAGTCGTTTCATGAGAATTGATCAAATATATCGCAAAATATGAACTCATGCATATGGTGGATGCCTTGATACTTTCTGCCGACGAAGGACGCGCTACACCGCGAAAGTGGTTGGGGAGCTGTGACGAAGCTGTGATCCAATCGAGTCCGAATGGGGAAACCTTCCTCGAATTAGAGGAGTTCCGGCCTTGAGCCGGTTCGGTAAGCCGCTGAACTGAAATATCTAAGTAAGCGGAGGAAAAGAAATCGTAAGAGATGCCCTTAGTAAGCGACGAGCGAACAGGGTACAGCCCAAACCCGTAAGGGGGTTGTAGGAGCCCATCAGTTTCAAATTTTTCTTAGTAGAACACGTCGGAATACGTGACCAAAGAAGGTGAGAGTCCTGTATACGAAAAGAAAAATTTGAACAGGGATTTCCTGAGTAGGTTGGGAGACGGCAAACTCCCTTCTGAATCTGGGGTGACCACACTCCAAGGCTAAATACAGAAAGTAATCGATAGTGAACGAGTACCGTGAGGGAAAGGTGAAAAGAAGGGTTTAAGACCCCATGAAATAGAACCTGAAACCATATGCTAACAAACAGGTAGAGCCCTTCGGGGTGATACCGTGCCTATTGAAGAATGATCCGGCGAGTTTTGTTTTGTTCCAAGTGTAAGGCATTGTCATGCCGGACGCGTAGTGAAAGCGAGCCTGAATAGGGCGATGAGGAGCAAAGCAAAGACCCGAAACCTGGTGAGCTAACCATGACCAGGGTGAAGTCTCGGTAATACGAGATGGAGGCCCGAACCGTTGTATGCTGCAAGATGCTCGGATGAGTTGTGGTTAGGGGTAAAATGCCTATCGAACCAGGAGATAGCTGGTTCTCTCCGAAATATATTTAGGTATAGGCTCTCGTTAAGCGCAGTGGGGGTAGAGCACTGGTTACGCGTTCGTGGGGAAACCCATGGCGTGTTGTCAAACTCCGAATACCATTGCGTGTTTCGAGGGACTCAGTATCTGGGGGCTAAGCTCCAGAGGCGAGAGGGAAACATCCCAGACCGTCAGCTAAGGTCTCAAATACATACTTAGTGGGAAATGAAGTTGTTGTCCACAAACACCTAGGAGGTCGGCTTAGAAGCAGCCATCCTTGAAAGAAAGCGTAACAGCTCACTAGACGAGGACGACAGCGCAGAAAATGTAACGAGGCTCAAGTATGTAACCGAAGCTACGGATTCTCTTTATCTGCGGATAAAGGGAGTGGTAGGAGAGCGTTGTGTGTACATTGAAGGTGACCCGTAAGGAGTTGCTGGAGTGATCACAAGTGAGAATGCCGGAATGAGTAGCGATAAAGGGGGTGAGAATCCCCCTCCCCGAATAACCAAGGTTTCCGCACCCACGTTCGTCGTGTGCGGGTTAGGCGACCCTTAGGTGAGGCCCACGGGCGTAACCGATGGATAACCGGTCAATATTCCGGTCCTTCAGTCATTTGTTTGACTTGGGGAGGGACGGAGTTGGATAACACGAGCATCGTGATGAAGTTACGGTGTTTAAACTGCAAAGCAGTCTGGATAGGCAAATCCGTCCAGGCGTTTATCTGAGTAGTGAATACAAGTGATCTTCGGATTGCAAGTTGTGTGATTTCAACTTCCTAGAAAAGCTTCGCAAGAAGAATGACTGGACTCGTACCGATAACCAACACAGGTGGTTTAGTCGAGAAGACTCAGGGGAGCGAGAGAAACATGTTTAAGGAACTCGGCAAAACAGCTGGGCGTACGTTCGCAAGATGCCCTCCTCGTTCGACTTCGGTCGGATGAGGCGCAGCGAAAGAATCCGCGGGGACTGTTTACCAAAAACACAGGTCTGTGCAAACTCGAAAGAGGAAGTATACGGGCTGAAACCTGCCCAGTGCCGGAAGGTTAATTGCGAGGGTTGTCTGCTTCGGCAGTACGGCCTTCAATCGAAGCCCCGGTGAACGGCAGCAGTAACTATAACTGTTCTATGGTAGCGAAATTCCTAGTCGCTTAATTGGCGACCTGCACGAATGGTGTAACCATCGCGGAACTGTCTCAAACATGTACTCGGTGAAATTGAAATGGCTGTGAAGATGCGGCCTACTGATAGCAGGACAAAAAGACCCCATGAAGCTTTACTACAACTTGACACTGATTCTTTTTATAGAGTTGTCTAGCATAGGTGGGAGACTCGGTTTCGATCGAGTCACCAGTGTAATACCACTCGCTTTATAGAGAGAATCTCACCCAAGGTATTTGCAACAATACCGGGGACCCTGTTTGTGGGTAGTTTAACTGGGGAGGTTGCTTGCTAAAGAGTAACGCAAGCGTACAAAGGTACTCTTAGTCCGGATGGAAATCGGACCGAATGTACAATGGCATAAGAGTGCTTGACTGTGAGGCATACAGGCCGAGCAGAAACGAAAGTTGGTCATAGTGATCCTCGTGTGATTTGTGGAAGTCACCGGGCTTAACGGATAAAAGCTACTCTGGGGATAACAGAGTCATCGCGCCTAAGCGTCCCTAGCGACGGCGCGGTTTGCTACCTCGATGTCGGCTCATCGCATCCTGGGGGTGAAGAAGCTCCCAAGGGTTCTACTGTTCGTAGATTAAAGCGGTACGCGAGCTGGGTTCAGACCGTCGTGAGACAGGTCGGCCTCTATCCGCTATCAGCGTTGGATTCTTGAGGGAGGTTGCCCGTAGTACGAGAGGACCCGGGTGAGGTAGTCCCTAGTGTTCCTGTTGTTGCCGTCAGGCGCAGCGCAGGGTAGCTATACTATTGTGAGATAACCGCTGAAAGCATCTAAGCGGGAAGCTCGTCCCAAGATGAGGAATCCCCATGAGATACGTCGGAGATTACGACGTTGATAGGCGTCCGGTGTAAGTCTGGTGACAGATTAAGCCTAGACGTACTAACCAATCCATAGAATATTTTGCGGTATGTTGATCAGTCCGTGTGAAACGGACGCTTACATGCAAAAATCTGTTGATATTTCATAGTGATCGTAGCTGAGAGTAATTTACTCTAAGACCTCTTGTCAGAATTGATTCGTCAATTCTTATCTCTACTTGTTCAGGGGTGATAATTCTGTCATCCTGAACATGTACATACGAAAAAGTTTCGCTGGCTATTACTGATGGGCCAGCCCAATTTTTTCGACAGCGAAGACGCTTTTATTCCGGTCTCTGGAGCGCAGTGGAACCAACTCTTTCCATTCCGAACAGAGTCTTGAAACGCTGCAGCGGTGAAGGTACTGCTTGGGCAACTGAGTGGTAGAATAGCTCGAGGCCGGAATAAAGGCGTTTTTTGTGCTTTTTGAACATTTTTCTCGATTGTTGAGCTTTGCTCACTCATGAGAGAAAAATGTTCAAAAAACACCGATGAATAAAGTGACTGAGTGAGCAAAGCTCAACAGCCACAAAAAATTCTTCTGGTACCGATCTCATCTGTGTAAATAGGACACAGAATTGCTTCTATCCCCAGTTAGAGAGAATATCATCAATGTTCGAATTAGTAGGAACAGTCGGAACATCACCAGTGCTTCTGCGCGTGGGTATATGAGATTGGACTACCATTTTGGGTGGTTGTGGATGTTGATTGTCAAAAATAACTTGATGTGTGCTAAAGTCATACTGTACTCTGTTTCCTGATCTAATATGTGTAAGAAGAGCTGTGTAAACGTCTTCGGGATTATTGTTATTTGCTTCAATATCATTAAAAACTCTGACTAAGTTTGTATCTGTAATAGTTTCAACTGATGTCGTGGAAGGAATTTCACCATGAAGAATCATTCTAGAAGAAACTACTGCCGCGTGGCTTTTGCCTCGGAGATTACCAATTTTTTGATAGAGTGGTTTGAGTGTTCGTAAGTAAGCCTCTCCTACCATCGTAAGTGCTGAAACAAAAACTCCGCCGCTTAGTAGTGTAAATCCACCTATTTTCAACCCACTTAATGCCAGTTCAGATCTTTTTCTGGCTTGTTCGGCTTGGAAGAAAATTTCCTGCTGTGTAAGAGATTCTCGTGCGAATTTTGATATGTCATCCAAAATTGTGGGGATACTTTCTGGAACAGAGGCTGCTTCTTGTACCATAGCCGGTGCTTGTTGTGCGGCAGTTTCTGTGGGAGCTGCTCCGGTCGAGAAAAGATGCTGTAGCGATTGGGCGGTATTTTCCAACATCGTTGGGATAACAACTCCGGCTGAGGCGTTGCCATCAATGCTCGCCCAGCCTGCCGCTAAACCTGCAAATATGGCATTTCCCCAGCGAGAGAGCGGAATATCGACTTCTTGTTTAAGCCTAGCTACTTGATACATTTCTTCGCCGGCCATTATCATGACAGAACAGAGCATGGAAATTAAAAAAACAAATACGGGGTCAGATTCATGCATGCTTTGCTGCGCAAATTCACTGGCTCCATAACTGGCTCCGAAAGTGCCGGCAAAGACAATAAGATGGTAGAGTGCTTGTTCTAAACGAGTTTTTTGCACAGAAAACTCGGTTTGATTTGGACGAGCTTCTCGATTTGACTGAGAGTCTCGTCCTCGTCGGGGTAATTGCAAACTGGTTCTATCAGATTCCGATGTTACGGCTGCGCGAGTTTTTCGTTCCAGTCTGCTCCCTTGTGTGAATCGAGCCATACTTATCTTTCTTGTTCTTCAGAAAAGTAATTGCGTAGTTGTTGTTTTTGCTCATCCGAGAGATCGGCATAAACGTTTTTGAAGTAGAGTTCCATGACCATTTGTGTGGACTGTTGGATATTTTTTTCCAAGTCTTCGATCGAAAAATGCGAGCGGTATTTACGATTCATTTCTTCTGGTGAAAGTGCTCGCGAGTCTTCAATAGCTTGCGATATATCAAAAGGGAGGGGATCTATTGTCAACTCTGTCAGGAAGAGGCTGCTGGCCAACTCTACAATCTGAACCCAGAGCTGAAGAGAGAGATCATGCACTTCTTCAGGGGTGTGTCCCACGATGCGTAAAATATCTTGAATGCTATTCGTGGAATATGAGGGAGGAGTTGTAGACATTCTGAAAGTATTGTATCGTTTTTGCTGAAAAAAGGACAGAATTACCTCTGACCAGATATGATATAATGCAATTTCTCGAGAAAGGAGACTACCGCTACATGGCAGATACGAAAAAACAACAAACCGCTTCCGAAGAAGTAACAAAAGAAGCAAAACAGACTGAAACTCCAGAAGTCAAAGAAACGAAAAAATCCTCTGAGCAGCCCATTACAATGGAGCAATTGCTCTCTCAATCTGATTACAACCTCCATATTCCGTCCGAAGGTGACATTATCACCGGAACCGTTATTGAGATCACCAAGAAAATGGTGCTCGTTGATATTGGTGCCAAGACGGAAGGTCTTGTTTTAGACCGCGAGTTCCAGGCCGCGAGCGACATGATCTCTGATCTCAAACCTGGTGATAAAGTTGACGCCTTTGTTTTGGACGGCGACAACGCCCATGGACAAATTCTCTTGTCCCTGAAGCGCGCTGCGCTTGACAAGAAGTGGGACGAACTCGTCAAAGCCCAAGAATCCGAAGAAACCGTTACCGTGGAAGGCCTCGACGTTAACCGTGGAGGTATGGTTGTTTCGATTGACGGTTTGCGTGGATTTATTCCAACCAGCCAATTTGGTCGCCAAGTCACCGGTAAACTTAACTCTTTAGTAGGCAAAACCCTCGACGTTAAAGTCTTGGAAGCCGACAAAGACAAAAACCGTTTGATTTTCTCTGAGCGCCTCGTTTCCGAAGCCGATGAGATTGCCAATAGTGATGCCGCTCTGACCAACGTCAGTGTCAACGATGTAGTCAAGGGTACCGTCACTGGTGTGAAACCATTTGGTGTCTTTGTAGCGGTTGAAGTTCCTCTTGATGAATCTGGTGAAAACCTCGGTGTGCTCGAAGGCATGGTTCACATTTCTGAAGTGTCCTGGGACAAGGTTGATGACCTGACCGCGCTCTTCGAAAAAGGCCAAGAAATCGAGACCAAAGTGGTTTCGGTCGATAAAGAGCAGAAGAAACTCACCCTTTCTACCAAGCGTTTGCAAGATGATCCATGGGAACAGCTCTCTGAAGAGTGTCCTCCTGGCACTACCATCTCTGGTGAAGTGACTCGGGTGGTTCCGTTTGGTGTTTTTGTCTCTATCGCTCCTGGTGTGGATGGTTTGATTCATGAGAGTAAGCTCAACGGTCAGAGCTTTGCCGAAGGCGAGTCTGTCTCCGTGGTCGTCGACTCGATTGATACCGAGCAACGCCGCGTCAGCCTGTCTCCAACTACTGACGAACTGCCAGTTACCTATAAATAAGCGCGAATTTGTGGGCTTCGTCCCACATTCTCGAGCAGCGTGTATACTCAAAGCACGTACTCAGAAAGGAATACATGGCAAAACAATACATGGTAGTCAATGACGATCAAATCTTGGTCGATATGGAACTCATTTTTTCAGCTATTCGCGATGCGGATGGCGACTGGGAACAAGTCGAACAAGACCTCCTCGACGTCATGAACACCGTCCAAGGCATGGTGGATACGTCTGACGACGAAGACGAAGAATAAAAAACAAAAACGAAAAAAGGGCTGTTGCAAGACAGTCCTTTTTTATTGAAAGAAAATAACGTATGCGCAGACCACACGTAAGTTAAGTACAACAAAGAGAGAGAAAGGCTGCTATGCAGATTCAAGAAGACTTCAGTTTTTTGGCCCAAAAAGACTGGCAAGCCCAGTTAGGTGAACACCTCAATACAGAGAATGAAACATTTTTTACTGAGCAATTGTTGCCAGTAGAAGCTGATGGAATTGGATACTGTGTTGACGAACGCCCTAAAATGAACGTCCCAGAAATGCAGGACTACAAGCGTAAAGCTGCTTTTGTCGGTGGTGCCGCTGGTTGGGTAGCTCTGTACATGGGCTTTGGGCAGTCACAAGATGAGGCTTTTGCTTCTACTCGCAAGATGTACGAGTCTCTAGGCTGGGGCAATCTTGAGTTCCACATCGATAACGAACACGGACATATTCACGATGCTGAAGAGCTAGCGAATCGCAATAGCGGTTGTGGTTTCTTGGGTGTTGCTACACAAGTATTTGCCGACATGAAAGAGCTTTTCGGAAATTCTTACGCTGGTCTGCAAACTCCCGAGATAGATGGTTCAAGTGTTATTTCCACTGCTCGCAACGCCGGTGATGTGATTGTTCCTTTAGAAGGTGACCACAAAACCGCCAACTACGAAGCTCGCGTAGTGGTCAACACCCATGATGGCATGACTCTTGACCGCGATGCTCTGTATGCCGAAAATCCGGCCTTTTTGTGGGATGCTTGGGCAACGGTAAATCCAAAAGTTTTAGCAGTTTTTAACGAAATCTCTGGAGAAAACCTTTCTCATGAAGAGTTCTATCGTTTGCAAGCTGCGCTGCACTTGATTACGTGTGCCCGCCTCAATGCCTTGAATTTGGGAGAGAAGAGTAACAACTTAGTTATGTTAACCCCCGGTACAATGCGTTAAGTAGAATACAGAATAACAGAGAACAGCTCGGAGCAATCCGAGCTGTTTTTTTATCGATTTTTAGGAAGTATGCCACCTCTTTTTACGACAATGGGCATACTGGAATATCCGTGTCTCGAGAAATGAGATATACAATGATAACTTGCTCGGCTGGGTTTGGTGAGCCACCTATTCCGGTCATGAAAGTAATAACTTGACGGCCTTTGTGTATTTGAGTCCAATTTTGGTCTAAATAATTGCGAAAGTTGTCATGAATTCTTTTATTTGCTTCATACAGGGCAGCGTTTAAAATTTCAGACACGATAACTCCTTTTTACCAGTGTATCACTTGTTCCATTTCTGTGTCTTTTCTGTGCTACACTCCTCACACGATGCCAAAGAAGTCTGCCAAACCCAAAGTTGCCTACGTCTGTGAAGAGTGCGGAGCGGAGTTTCCGAAGTGGTCAGGTCAGTGTGCGCAGTGCGGAGCCTGGAATAGCCTTTCTGAGACGATTTCCTCGAGTAGTAAGTCGTCGAAAGCCGGTGGGTCCACTCCAATGTACGGCACGAGTGAAGACGTGATTGTTTCTGCGGCCGATGTGCTTACCAAACACGCCAAACAAGCGCAGCGCCTGCCAACCGGTATGTATGAGCTTGATCGAGTTTTCGGTGGCGGCATCGTGTTTGGTTCGGTTATTTTGCTTGGTGGTGAGCCGGGAATAGGGAAGTCAACAATACTTACTCAAATGTTGATAAAAATATTGTCAGAAAATAATAAATTAAATGCACTTTATGTGGCTGGAGAAGAAAGCCCACAGCAGATATCGCAAAGAATCCAACGCATGGTAGGGAAGAGTGCCAAACAAGAATCGGATTGGCAGACACGCTTAACGTTCTTTTCCAGCTCTAATGTGGACCAATTGGTTGCCTATATTCAGAAAGAAAAGCCCGATATTTTGGTCGTCGACTCGGTACAAACCCTGGTGACAGAAGATTTGTCGGGCATGCCAGGTTCTGTTGGGCAACTGCGCGAAGTTACGAGTCGGCTGGTTTCGGTGGCGAAGCAGTTCAATATTCCCACGTTCTTGGTCGGTCACGTCACCAAAGAAGGAGACATTGCGGGGCCAAAAGTGCTTGAACACATTGTTGACTCAGTTTTGCAGATCAGCGGAGCACGCAACGAAGAAGTGCGCTTACTTCGTTCACTGAAGAACCGTTTTGGCCCGACCGACGAAGTTGGTTTGTTTCGATTGACCAGTGACGGCGCTGAAGAAATTCACAACCCTGCCGAAATATTTTTGGAAGAACAAACTATTGGCAAACCAGGTTCCGCGCTCGCTTTGTGTCTGGAAGGGAGTAGGCCAGTGGTCGTAGAAGTACAGGCTTTGGCAGTGAGTTCATTTTTGCCCAGTCCGCGCCGCGTGGCTAAAGGAGTCAAGATTTCTAAACTGCACCTCTTGTTGGCGGTGTTGCAAAAACACGCCAAACTCGACTTGAGCCAGCACGATGTCTACATCAATGTCGTTGGTAGCTTGGAATTTTCTGATCCTGCCATTGACTTGGCTATTGCAGCGGCGTTTTTGTCGGCAAAGTCTGGAAAGTCACCAGGGAAGAACACGGTCTATTGCGGCGAAATCGGGTTGTTGGGAGAAATCCGCAGTGTAGTAAGCCTTGATCGTCGTCTCAAAGAGGCTAAACGACTTGGATATGCTGATGTTATCAGTACGCAGACGTATAAAAATGTTTCCCAATTGAAATAATTGTTAGAGAGTTCCTTTTTTTTGTATAGAGCGGAGTGCCTTTTGGTGCTGTATGGTTGTACACAGAGCTAGTAAAAAGTTTTCCACATTTTTAATTCGTGCCCCATATTCGTGGGCGTTCCAGACTAAAAAGAGAAAATAAAATAATATAGGATATGTTATTTTGCGAACAGGAAAAACTTATAGGATTAACAAAAATAAAAAAAGTGTTATATAATATCTGAAGATCGTGAAGGAGTGGTTGTCTCACTTGAGGAGTGCTGGAAAATATTCTAGTACTCAAAAGAGAGCAGGCACAAAAAGAAAAAGGCATCATTACCGCTGGTAAAACCACGAATAACAATGCCTCTTTCTAAACGTAATGAGTGTCCAAGTAGGGCAGGAGGACACTAAGACCTTAACATAGACTATTTCGGCGGGAATGCAACCCACAATAAAGCCGAAGGAGTGTTTTTCCCTCAAGAAGATAGTGTGGAGGTTCGGGAGTTGGGCAGGCCTCCGAACTTCCACAGTGTCTTTGTGAGCGTTTTGTGAGAGTGTGATACAATGGCTCTATTCCAAGTCGTCATCTTGACGCGTGGAAGCGTTTCAAAGTTTAGAGAACTTTCAAAAATATTCAAAGACACACGTACCATGATTACAGATTGATTTCCCTGGTTTGCTGAGCAAACAACTCGAGTGTGAGAAAGGGAAGTCAGTGTTGAAACAAAAGGAGGAACATGGCTGAGACAGCCGAAGAAGTAAAAACAGTCGACACTGCCGATGCAGCAGCTTCGAAACCCAACAATTCCAAATCATCTTCATCTGAAGATTCATCTGAAACCGCATCTTCCAATTCCAAGAATACTTCCCGATCTCGTTCGCGCAAATCAAGCGGCAGCAGCCGTGGTCGCAAATCACGATCTGATTCCAAGAATTCTTCTTCAAACAATGATGATTCACAGAACACCTCTGGAAACAGCAATAGTGGCAACTCACTGAAAGAAATTGTGGGGTACATTGATCTGTCTCCCGATGGTCACGCTGTGGTCCGCGAAGGTTTTTCGCAAAGCCGTTTTGATGCGTACTTAAGCATTTCTGTCGTGCGCAAGCTCCACTTGCGTGCCGGCGATAAGGTGGAAGGTGTTGCTCGTGAACCCCGCGAAAATGATCGCTACTGGGGCATGAAAGATATCTATTCTGTGAACGGTGTGCCAGTCGACAGTTTGGGTCGCCGACCACGTTTTGAAGAAATGGTGCCAGTGTACCCAAATCAAAAGATTGTGTTGGAATCAGGTCCCGAACCAATTTCTACGCGTTTAATAGATTTGGTAGCTCCAATAGGAAAAGGCCAACGTGGTTTGATCGTCGCACCGCCAAAAGCCGGTAAAACGACTATTATGAAGGAAATGGCCTCTGGTGTTGCGCAGAATTTTCCCGAAATTCATTTAATGGCCGTGCTTATCGGAGAACGTCCTGAAGAAGTGACCGACATTGCTCGTCACATTTCTTCAATTACTAACGGCGTCGGTGAAACCGCGGCTTCTAACTTTGACGAACCTGCCGAAGAACAAACCCGAGTTGCCGAAGTCGCTTTAGAGCGGGCCAAGCGTTTGGTCGAAGAGGGGAAAGATGTTGTGATCTTGTTAGACTCGATCACCCGTTTAGCTCGCGCATACAACTTGGCAATTCCAACTTCTGGTCGTACGTTGTCTGGTGGTTTTGACCCCGCCGCGCTGTATCCACCGAAGCGTTTCTTTGGTGCCGCGCGTAATTTTGAAGGTCCAGGCAGTTTAACCATTATTGGTACGGCTCTGGTCGAAACGGGTTCTCGTATGGACGACCTGATTTACGAAGAGTTTAAGGGTACCGGTAACATGGAACTGCATCTGGAGCGCCGCTTGGCTGAGCGTCGAATTTACCCAGCCATCAATTTGCAGCGTTCTGGCACTCGTCGCGATGACTTGTTGTTCGATAATGGTCAGTACCAAAGTATTATTGTCTTGCACCGCATGCTCGATATGCTCAACGACGACGAACGCACTGAAATGGTCATTCGCCGCTTGAAAGAGACCAGGGACAACAAACAGTTCTTGGCCAGTCTCAAAGACGGTTAGGGTCGGTCTGGGCAGCGGAGAGCGGTCACCAAGATGGTACAATGATCACCACAGTACCGACGGCGTCGGCACGTTACTCCTATGAAATTTCGATTCTTTGCGCCCCAGCGGCGAGCACCAGCCAAGGATGACTCCACCGAAATCTGGTGGCGTGAGCTCTTGGAGACGGGTGATTTCGACGAATATCTCAAGTTTTTGTGGCGCTACCTGTATCGCCGCGGATATTTTTTCTTTTCTTACGTCGAACTGGCCAAAGATTTGGTGGTCGGTATTTTGTATAAGCGGCGTGGGAAGTTCGCGCGTCCCTTTTTGCATACCGCGTTGATGAGCATTTTCTTCGTCGGAATTACGTTTGGTCCGTTGCTCGTGCAGCAGGCCACGGCCGAGGAAACAAATGTGGCCGAGTTGCCATCTTCTGTTTTGCGCACGTCTACCGGTGATACTGTTTTTCTCACCGAACAAAGTGAAGATGTTGCGCGTTTCCGGGGAGGAGAAGTCATTGAACACGTTGTGTCCGACGGCGAAACCATTTCCTCCATTGCGCAACGGTATAACTTACAGCAAGACACCATTCTTTGGGAAAACAATCTGACCGCAAACAGCAGCATAAAACCTGGTGATCGCCTGCGTATTTTGCCAACCGACGGTGTTCAGCACCGCGTGCAAAAAGGCGAAACCGTCTACACCTTGGCAAAGAAATACGGCCTTGGTGATGACGATGCCGCCGCTCAGGCTATCATTTCTTTTCCGTTTAACACCTTTGCCGATGACGACACATTTGCCCTGACCACGGGTCAAAGTTTGTTAATTCCAGGTGGACGTCCTCCGGCCAAGGCTACGACGACGCCAGTGAATCGGTACGCGCGCGTCACGACGCCAGATGCGGGTGCGGTTTCGGCTACCGGACAATTTGTCTGGCCAGCTTCTGGCTATATTTCTCAGGGTTACTTCTGGTACCACCAGGCATACGATATTGCGAATCGCGGCGGCGGCAAGATTTTGGCCGCTGATTCTGGCACGGTGGTAGTGGCTGGCTGGGTCGACAATTCGGGATACGGGAATCGCATCATGATTGATCACGGCAATGGCTTTGTGACTCTCTACGCTCACTTGTCGGTGGTGCGAGTCCGTGTTGGTCAAACCGTGAACAAGGGTGACGTGATTGGAGACATGGGTACGACCGGTCGTTCAACGGGTGTTCACTTGCACTTTGAGGTCCGACAGGGTGGAGCGCTCTTGAATCCGGGCAACTTCCTCCGCTAAAGTTTCTGGCTCAATGGAGTCGAAAATCCGTTGATAGTATTTATGGATAAATATACAAATAAATAGAAAAGTAAGGAAAAGTATATTCTGATATACTTATATGCACAAGATATGGTTGATACATCTTTTTTTATAGTTAAAGCAGGCAAGGGCGGCGATGGTCGTGCTACCTTCCGTCGCGAAAAATATGCGCCCAAAGGTGGTCCAAATGGTGGCGATGGCGGCAACGGTGGATCGGTCTACATTGTGGCCGACGCCCACAAAAACACGCTGCGCGACTATGCTGGTAAGACATTTTTCCAAGCCGAGAATGGTGAGCCCGGTCAAAAACAGCAAAAATCGGGCAATAACGGCGACGACCTCGAGTTGAAAGTGCCAGTCGGCACCGTGATTTGGGAAGTCACCGACGAAAAGGCTTTTAAAGCCGGCGACAAGTCCGCGCGTACGCTCGTTGGCGAAATTATGGATGCCGATGATCGCTTGTTGGTTGCCAAAGGCGGCCTCGGTGGTCGTGGGAATGTGCACTTTAAGAGTTCTACTAATCGCACGCCGCTTGAATACGAAATCGGCGGCGCGCCGCAAGAGAAGAAATTATTTTTAGAGCTGAAACTGTTGGCCGATATCGGTTTTGTCGGTTTGCCCAACGCCGGGAAGAGTACGCTCCTTTCGGTCTTGACCGACGCGAAACCAAAAGTGGCTGACTATCCGTTCACCACGCTGGAACCACATCTCGGTGTGATGTCGGTCGGTGGCGACAAAGAAACCACCCGCTACGTAGTGGCCGATGTTCCCGGGTTAATTGAAGCCGCCAGCGCTGGCAAAGGCCTTGGCCACCAATTCTTGCGCCACATCGAGCGCTGTCGTTTGCTGGTCTACGTATTGGCTCCAAACGAAACCCTGGCTTATGACGCCGACACGCCGGTAGAGAAGGTGACTGACTCCGTCATGGAACAGTGGAACACACTGCGTACTGAACTTGAGAACTACAACCCTGAGTTACTGGAGCGACCAGTGGTGATCGTCTTGAACAAGCAAGATATGTTGGCCGAGGCTGATCGACAGGCGTTACTGCAAGCCGTCCAGGCGAAAACAGTCGAAAAGGCAGACATTGATGGGGAAGTAGTGACCACCTCCGCTATTACACAAGAGGGAATTGAAGAACTCAAAAACACACTGCACGAAATGCTCTTGCAGCATCCAACACTTGAGACTGCTGTGGAGACAGCAGAAGACTCGATTCCAGTATATACACCGGAAGATGACGTTGGCAAGCCTGTTTTGACTCGGAAAGAGGTGGGGAACTGGCGGAAGTTGTAGGGGTTTTCTGGAGGGTTACCTTTCTCTGCAACTACCTCTGGAAAGGTTACCCTAAGTCTCCCTTTCTTGAGGAAACTAAATTGTAAGGTAACCTTCAACAGGAGGTGGTATAATACCAATCCTAACCACATTATTGGGCCCATGGCGCAGCTGGTAGCGCGTCTGTATGGCATACAGAAGGTCAGGGGTTCGAGTCCCCTTGGGTCCACAAAAAAAAGACACCGTGAGGTGTCTTTTTCCATCAATGGGCAATAAAATCTCGTTTGATGTATACTGTAAATATGCGTTTGTTAGAAGTTCTTGGTTTTAAAGGGAAAAGTGAGCGTATCTTGCGGCAGAGCTCCGAACGATTCATCAGATGAAATCTGAAATCATTGCGTCAGTACACAAGAAAAAGAAGTAGTTTTTTGCAGTGGCTCGGGGAGTAACAAATTTATCCCAACACAGTTTCTTCTGGTAGAATATCATCTTAGGTAAAAAAACCTTCGCGGGCCTATAGGTAAGGGGTATACCGCAGCATTCGCATTGCTGAGTCCCGAGTTCGATTCTCGGTAGGTCCACTTTTTTCAAAAAGAGTAACCGAAAAGTGGGAAGATTGAAATATGTCACAAGCAGAAATAACTAGAGGAAAGCAGGCGGAGATTCGCCAGGAAGTTGACGCGGTTTTCGAAAATGCTGGGCTGGAGCAGTTAGCTGAGGCCTACACTTGGACACTTTTAATGATTAAGGACAGATTTGCAGAATTGAAGAACATCTTAGATATTGAAGAAGCCGAAAACCGACAAGGACAAGAAGACTCTCTTCACTCGAGTCTCAGAGCGTTTCGTGGTGACATGAGCAGTCTGACGTCTGGTTATTTTTCCAATGAACAAACAAAAGCCGCGTTTTTGCAACAATTCCAAGCGCTTGTTCAGCTAGCACAGCCTGAGCATCGTTAATTCCTAGTTTTTCTTTCTTCAAACTGGCATAATGCAGGTAATGCCACGCCTTTTTTCAAAAAAGAACACTGCCCGTCATGGTGTCACGTTAATTGAGATGCTTATTGCCATGACGTTTCTCGCCATCATGATGGTGGTGGCGTTTATGCAGGTTTCTCGGTATATCAACCAGAGTAGAGACGTGGAGCGGAAGACGGATTTGGAAAAATACCGCATTGCGCTGGAAGAATATTTCGCCGACCACGGCCAGTATCCGCCAACTTCACTGATGCAAAATTGTGGTTCCAAAGAAATTGTTCCGTATTTGCCAGAGGTATATTGCGATCCGTTGTCGGGTGATCCGTACCGATATGTGCGCACGCAGAACGGTGCCCATTACGAACTCTGGACGACGTTGATTACCGAAGGCGATCCAGTGATTGAACTGCGCGGCTGCGATGTGGGGTGCGGTCCGGACGACAACGACGACGGAGCCGGCGATTACAACTACGGTATCAGCGATGAACAGGTCGCCACCGGCGAAGGAGCGGAAGCAGGGTTCGTAGAACCGTTCTGTTCCTCTGGTGGAGTGCGCTATTGTATTGCCGGGCAATGTTCGAATTGTTGTCCCGGTGACATCTATCGGTGTAACAGTACCGGTACGGCGTGCTATATTGACTACAGTTGCCGCGAGTAGAGAAGTCTCGTTGGCGGTACGAATATGCACAAAAATCGCACAGTTGTAGCTTCATCTTTTTTTCCCGCTCGTTTTTTCAGTCGAGGCGGATTCACATTGATTGAGTTGATGGTCGTGATCTCGATTATCGGGATTTTGACGGCCGCGATTGGCGGTAATTACATGACTTCCCGGGTGCGGGCGCGCGATTCGGAGCGTAAGAACGCTTTGTCGCAGATTCGCAATGCGCTGGAAATTTATTTTAATGACCACGGTCATTATCCAGAAGCTATCGACGGAAAAATTCTCGGACTCGACTGGGGTGGGCCACTGATCGACAGCAATACCACAACCTACATGGTGCAGCTCCCGAGCGACTCGCGCGCGCCCAACACGCAGTACTACTACGAAGTTGATGGAACAGATGCTCTGTTCACAGACCAACTCAAATATCGTTTATATGCTCGACTTGAAAACCCCAATGACGCTGACACTGATCTGGATGGCGACGGCGATGTCGGCGACGAATATGACGGCACCAACGGCGACGGCCAAGCCAAATACTGCGGCGATGACTACTGTAACTACGGCATTCCCGCCCCGACGACCACAATGGAGGAAGTATGGTAAAACACAGCCAATTTGCGCCCCAGTTCGACCAAAATAGCCGTCAAGGCTTCACTTTGGTGGAGTTACTCATCGTGATTTCGATCATCGGTATTTTGGCGCGTTTTTTGTTTGTCAACTTCGCCGAGGTTCGTATTCGCGGTCGCGATACCCAACGCAAAAATGACTTAACTCAAGTGAAAAAAGCCCTCCGTCTTTACTACAACGATTACCAAAGTTATCCGGCGCATGACGAGGCAAATCGGATTCTTGGCTGCGGGAGCGATGGTGCTGAACCCTGCGCCTGGGGAAGTCCTTTTGAGACCGGCTCGACAACCTACATGGGAGAGTTGCCAGCCGACCCAATTAACATTGGCGCCCAAGTCTATTCTTACGAACAAGTTGATGGCGGCGAAGATTTTCCGCTTAACCGCCAACCTGGAGAATAAATCTGATCAGCAGGCTGTTCCGAGCCAAGAGCGGTGTGGGATTGTTGAAGACGAGATTGATGACTCCACCTTCATGATATGTGCCAACTAACCTGACTTGTGAGTCGAAGTATTTTATTTCAGAAATGTGCTCTTAGAAATACGCTAGAACTAGAAACCGACGTTTTCCGGTAAGACAATCGAACCGTCAGAATTTTGTGTACCTTCGTTGGGAGTTTGGTCTTCTGTGGACTCTGGCTGCGGTTGTTCTTGGAGCGGGTCGCTCTCCAAGAGCTCGTCGAAGCTGGGATCATTGGGGTTTTGCGCAGGGGCGTTTTCGGGCACACTCGGCTGTTGTGGGGTGTCGAGAAGATCGGCATTTTCGCTACCGGCTTCGTAGGTACCGGCCGCGTCGTCAGCATTTCCGTCTGATTGTTGCGCTGCCGCGGCATTTTGCGCTTCGGTTAAAGCACCTTGCACCAGGACAAAGTCATCATCACTTTCTTCCAGGAGCGACAAAGCGCGTTGGAAGGCTTGCGTGGCTAGGCCGGGTTGTTCCATGGCCATGAGGGCAACGCCGTAGCGATAGTAGGCCACGTGCCAGTCTGGCTTCAGTTGAATAGCTTGTTCGTAGTAGCGCAGCGACTGATCTGGTTGGTTGAGCACAACATACAGATTTCCGAGTTGCGCGCGGAGCTGAGGCGAGAGCGGGTCAGTCTGGATAGCCTGAATGAGCGCCGCGGTGGCCCAGCGAGAAGATCCTTCCACATCCAGCATATTGCTGTACAGACTGGAGAGGTGTTCCCAATTTTCGGTTTCGGTGGGGTTTATTTGCGCGGCCATGCGAGCTTCTCGAATGGATTGTTGCAAAAGTTGCGCAAATACTTGACGCTGCTCTTCGGTCAGGTCGCCATTTTGGGCCAGACCACGCGCAATCGCGAGATTGGTTGAGGAGTAGGAGCGGCGATACTGCGTGTTGTACGGAGAAAAACGGATGGCTAATTGTTGCAAATCATACGTGTTTGTAACCTGATTATTCTGCGCGGACAAAATAGACCGCGCGTAGAGATACTCAGCCGCATATGTTTTGCCAGCGAAGTAGGTGAGGGCCAAGGCACCAGCAGCAAAAACAGCGGCGGTGGCGTAGGCAAATCCGGCATGTGTTTTCTTGGATTTCAGTTGACCAGAGGGGCCGAGCTGGATGGCAGAGAGAAGCACCACTAAATCTTGAGCCGTGGTGGGGTCTTCAGCGCGGGCTTCCTCCATGATGGCCAGCAGTGTGAGCGTTAAGACAATAATGGTGGTCGCACTGAGCGGCGCTACCCAGAATAAAAGAATTTGAATCAGGAAAAAGACAAACAAAGTCGGGTGTTTTCGGAATACCTGGCGACCTGTCCAGAGTCCACTGGCGTAAACACCCAACCAAGCAGTGAAGCCAACGGCACCAATGGTGGTGAGGGCGTGGAGGGCCTCGGAGCTACTGGCGCGGAAGCGGAGTGCCCAGAGTTCAGACATGTTGTAGGTGACGTCGCGGAAACGATGGAATGCGGACAGGAAGCTTTCCGGTCCAATCCCAAAGAGTAATCGTGGCAGTTGTTTCCAGTTTTCGATCGCAATTCCCCAACCGAATTGATACGGTAAGAGCACCGGACGCACATCTGGTTTCAGAACAATACTAATGAGTACGCCGGCGAGTGTGGCAAACAGAAAAGCGGTGAGTCCGAGTCGGACAGGAGAAGTTGCGGCTTCGGATTCTGGTGAAGTTTCTTTTTTGGTGGCCGAGAAATGTTTCCAGATACTGATCCCGTTCGCCAAAACGACGGGAACCAAGAGGGCCAGCAGAACCGCTGGTGATTCAGCCAGGGAAAAACTGATGTTGGTCGGGAGTTGGGAGCCAAGGAATCGATTCAGCAGCGCGGAGAACGTGAAATCACCGGGCACTACTAACTGCCACCAGACAACGATGGACAGAGCGGCAGTTCCCCAGGTAAGTCCACGTAACAGGTGTGACCAGCGGAAGCCACTAAAGGTGCTAAAACCAAAGAGCAGGACGACGCTCATAGCGAGCAAGGACAAGAAGCGGCCGCTCAGTTGGAACGGCGTGTTGCTCGCCATAACCGCGGAGATGACTGTTGCCACGACTAACAGAAGGGCGCTGATGTTGACGGGAGACAAAGAAAACAAAACACGTTTCTCGCGCACGACGCGCACAATCCAGAAAGCAGCCAAGGCAATCGCCGTGACCATGAACAAGAATTGTTTCTGCACGCCAATAGAGTCCGGGATCAACGGAATGAACCAGATCGGAGCCAAAAAGGCTAAGGCGGTCAAGATTCCGGAACTCAATTTGTGGTGCAGGTGTTGCATAGTCGTCCTCAGGCGGGGTCGTTTTTTGGTTGTGAGTGTTACTCAGTGATGCGCCAGAATAGCGTAACATTTTCTTCCAGAGGGTTGAAGCTCTGAATGGTGAATCCTTCGCCAGATTTTCGGCTGGAAACGCGGAACGGTGTGTGTGGTTGCGAAGCCGAGTTCGGCGAGACTTCAACGGTAATCTGCATAGTGTCGGTCAAACCGGTGAAGGGGACAAAGATTTCGGTTTGCTGCGCTGGCAAGACAACTTCGCCTTGGAGCGCGTTGTCGGCGGTTTTGGTGCCGATGGTGGTATCGGAACCTTCTTCGGCGTCGGCGACAATTGGTCCGCTCGCCAAGTTATTGTTGGCTTGTTGCGTCGGGAGCTGGTCGAGGACGCTTTCTTCTAAGATGTTGACATCTTGCACCCCAAGCGCTTGGGCAATAACTAAGTCTTGATCACCTTTGGCGGCGAGTTCTGGATTGATGGCGCTTGCCGTGGTGTAGATGCGGGCCCGAAGGAGGAAGCCGAGACCGTTGGTAGGATCGAGATCGATCGCGGTGTTGGCGGCAGCGAGGGCTTCATCGAGGTACTGCATGATGGAGTCGCGATCAGCGTTCGTTTGGGTGCCGGCTGTGGACTGGGAAAGCTGAATCGCCTTGCGCAAAAATCCCTGGGCGAGCGTCAGATGGTAGCGGTAGGCTTTTTGTTCGGTGCTGAGGATGACCTGGGAATTCACGAGGTCGGTAGCGGTGGAGTTCGTCTCTGGGGAAGAAGTGGTGGCGCTGACGAGTTGGGCGTCGACAGGAGTGTCGGTGGTCGCGGTGTCGCTTTCAGGTGCAGTTTCGGAAAAAGTGCTCGCGATTTGATTCCCTGGCTGTTGTTGCTGGGCCAGGTAGCTGCTGACGAGTTGTTGGTTGTGCGCGCGCAGTTGTGGGGTGGTCGGCTGCGACCAGAAAATGAATCCTAACGGCAAGACGGCCACGAGCGAGAGGGCCATCCAGGGGCGCAGTTGCGTTACGGAGAGTTCACTCGTGGCGGAAGCCAGACGAGTAAAGGAAACTTTCCAGGCTGGCTCGGGAGAGCGAAGCAGGGAAGTGTCAATCGTAGCAATTTCTTGAGGCGGCAGGCCGTACATAGAGTGGTTTCAGTATGGCGTTTTCTCGAGGTGGTGTCAAGGTGGGGGTATTTAAGGTTACCTTTCGTTTTAGTTTTCCCTGGCAGGGTTACCTTAAGGTAACCTGCCAGAGGTAGTTGCGGAGGAAGGTTACCTTCTTACGCATTCGTGCTAGTTAATAATCCACCAATTAAAACTCACATCCTCCGCCACCGCGCCGTCCAGATTAACCTCGAAGTAGCCTTCGTTTTCTTCAGTTTCTGGATTCTCACCGGATTTGGCACCGACGTATAAGACTTGGTTTTGGGTGGAGCTGGTTGGTGTCAGGTAAATCAGAGACTCATTGGAAATAACCGTGTTGCGGACGAAGAACTTCGTCTGGCCGGCTTTGATGGTACCGGTGCCGGTGGTGGAGTTGGTGACTATGGAAGTGGAGATTTCTTCATCGGTGGATTTGGCTTCTTCGGCGGCGATTACCAGGCGGCGGAAGCGAGAGGATCCGGTGGCGGAGAAGGCGGCGATTTCTTGGTTGTCGATACCGCGCAAGACGAACTCACTTGGGGTGATTTCTGATTGCTCTTCGTCGTTTTCGTTGACTGAAGTATTCAAGCTATTGGCGCTCGCCAGTTGGACTTCGAGGTTATTGTTTGGTAACGGCTGGAGGAGTGAGGCGAAGAGCGATTGCTCGGCGACAGTTTCACCGGCGAGTGTGGTGCGGCCGGTAATGATGACGTCGCGGTTGATCTCAACGCCGCCGTTTTCGGAGATGACTACGGCGTCGGCCATGAGGGAAAGTCGACCGGTGCCCGTGGATTGAATGGCGAATGTATCTGGAGTAAAGGCAAGTTCGGAACCTGACAGGCTTGTACCGTTCACCAAGAGAGCGCTGTTCAAGGAAAGGCTTTGGGCGGTGAGGATGCCGTCAATATTGACGTCCATGGCAATGTTCCAGGCGGCCGAGCTGGTGGCTGGGGTTGGCGTGGGCGAGACGGTGCCGAACGCATCGCTGGCAGAAGGTTGAGTGGCTGGAGCGGTTTCCTCAAGCAGAGAAGCGATGAGTGATTTGAGTTCATCATTTTCGGGGACAGAAACTTCCGCTGATTGCGTGGCGAGAGTGTCGCGTTCGCGGGAAACGATGTTCCGCACGCGGTCTTCCAGTCCAGAGATGCTGTCGCTAGAAATTGAGCCTTCAATACGGTTGGCGTAGAGGGTGCCAGAGATAGAGGCGTCGTTGCTGGCGAGTTGTTCGAAGCGGGCGGATTGCGCGGTGAGATCGCCAGAGATGGTGGCATCGCCGGTGACGCGGAGCAATTCTTCCACGGTGAGGAAGCGGTTTTCCAGATCACCGACGACCGCTTTTTTGGTGCGCAAGCCAGAGTTATCGATCGTAGCCAGTTGTTCGCCGTTTTTGTTGAAGATAGCAAATTGGCCGGATTCAGAGGCACCTTCTTGGCCGATTTCGACGATGACATCGGCCCCTTCCAGCGGTGCGATCATGTCTGTTTGGATCGCTGTAGCGGCGAGATTATCCGTTTCAATATTTCGAGCAAATAATGTATCCAGTACTCGAGCGTTGGCCACGTTGAGTTCGCGCAGGGCGAGAGTACCAAGTGTTTTCAATCGAGCCAGGGCGGCATCGAGGACCGATTCGCGATCAGCTAAAAGGGCTGATGCACTCGCGCTTTGGGTGGCAGATGGAATGTCGCCAAACTGACCAAGCGCCACATTCCAGTTGGCGGAGCCGGAGTCGCGTAAGACGTCAACGATGTCGAAAGAGTAGGCGCCGAGGCCAACCAGTTTGCCAGAGCCGTCGATTGCAAAGGTGCCATCGCTCGCAGCAGCGGTTTGGCCAGCAGTGTCGTAGGCCGGGTCGAAGTAGCTGGTGTTGACGAAGGCCATGATGGTTCCGATGCCGTTATCGAGTTCTGCGTAGGCGTTTTTCTCGAGTTCGCTGAGGATGCCGGCGGCGGTGGCGTCGTCGCTGTTGACGTCGACTGAGGCTGAGCCAGAGGCGGTCAGGGCAGTAATGTCGCTGCTCAAGTCGACGTTGGCATCGGCCAAGCCAATGATGGTGCTGGTGCCGTCGAAGCGCTCCATGGCTTTACCGATGGTGGGTCCAGCGGAGATGCTTTGACGGCCACACCTGGCGTGCTACCGGTGGTGAGGTAATCACCTGGCTCGATGGGACCGTTTTCCAGTGAAACTTTAACCGGGACACGACCGGCCAGGGCGACCTGCACGGCCGTCGCGGCGCCGCGGGAGAGCTGGGGATCATTGTCGTAGCCTGGGGTAAGACCGCTGGCATCACCCAGAGTGATGGCTGGTTGGGTGGCGATGATACCAATGGCTTTGGAGTCTTGGGGGCGGTCGGAGCGGATCACTTTGATGTCGCCGCTGGGGTCGACGCTGACGATCTCACCAGCCTGCAAGGAGGTGTCATCGGTGCCGTACCACTCGGCCAAGTCAGCACCGCCGGTGAAGGAGCCTTCTGGGAGGGCCTGGTTGTAGCTGCCGATGGACATCCAGGTGAAGCAGGTGACGGTATTTCCAATGCTTTCTATTGCGGTGAATTTGTTCTCGCGAATACTAGAAGCGTAGAGATCATTATTTCCAGATAAGTCGGTACATTGACTCAGCGAAGTCGGGTTGCGCAGCGCGTCGTTCACTGAACCAGCCACAGAGAGGAACACGAGAGGTGGTGTGTTGTAGGAAATGCCGTAGTGCACTTCTTTTGAAGTATCGTTTACTTCCAGCCAGCTCCAGCCTTTGCGGATGACCTGGGCGGTGGTGTCTTGACTGTCGGTACCGTTATCATCTTGGGTGTAGTTGGAAAAGATGGTGCCGCCAATGGCTTGTTGGAGTTTGTCGACGGCCTCGAAGAGCGTATCGCCAATCTTTTCGCGCCAGTAGAGTGTGCTGCTGCTAATGAGGAGATTGTCTTGCGTGGTTTCGATGCCGACCACATTGTCGTAACCAGAGGTGGAGTCCCAAGAAGTACCGGCGTCATCGGTTTTGCCAGCGGAGGCGTGGTAGTAGTCGGTCACGTAGGCGGATTGGGCGTCTAAGCGCACTACGCCACCGCCGTTGGAACCATCGTTCAAGCCGACAAAGATATCATTCGCTTCTATGCGGAGGGCTTTGGTTTGGCTGGTTGACCCAGGCAAGGCCCAGGGGCGCACGCGGAAGTCAGATGTACTGTCTGGCAGGGTTGACCAGGCTGGAGAGACGGTGAGGGCGGTATCGTTATTTTTGGTGATGAGGCGAGTTTGTCCCGCGCCGGTGCCACCAGTAATCTCGACTATAAGTCCGCTATATTTGTTTGATTCCAGACTCAGTGTTGTTTTTCCGATCGTGGTGCTGGAGGCAATATCGGCATCGGTAGTGGAGAAGGAGTCGGCCCCAGAGCCTTGGCGGTACATGGCGGCAATTTGATTTGAAGTGAGGTAGTCATAGTTGATGAACATTTCATCGAGGTCACCTTGGAACCAGTTGGTGTCGCTCGGACCACCACTCCCAAAGTGGAGGTTTCCGCCGTCAGAAAGAGCGCTCACTGTGAACGTTTCGCGGAGTTCACCATTTAAGTAGAGTTCACCAACACCATTGCGCTCTTGGACTACGATGTGATGCCAGCCGTCGGAAGTAAGTTGGGTTTCAAACTGTTCGTTCGGGCAGCCACCGCCATCAGTACCAGGGCACATGCCGAACATGGGTGAGTTGGAGTCCCTGAATCCTAAGTACCAGCCTGCAAAACAGTTGGTGCCAGCACAGGAGGTGTAGGTGCCCAGAGCTTGACGGGTGGTTGCGGCGCCAGAATTATCGAGATACACCCAACCACCGACAGCCCAGTCGGTATTGAAAAGATCGCCGACAAGATTGTCGTTGACGGCCACGTAGTCGCCTTCACTGGAAGTAAAGGACATGGCTCGACCAACGGCGCCGCCGCTGATTGGAGTGGGGTTGCCATCGGCGTCACCAAAAGTGAGAGTATAGCTCGGAGCACTTTCCAGACCGTAATCGTTGAGCTTGCCTTCGGTTTCGGAAGTTTCCATGGGGTAGTAGTGACTCAGACCAAATTGGTTGAGTACGTTGTGTGTAGTGTTGATGCTGCCACTGAGTCCGGCTTTGACAGGAATATCTGGATCTGGGCTTGTAATCAGATTGATGACGTCAGTACCGTAGCGATGGCCAAAGTAGACTTTGCCCCCATTGACTTCCATGGCGTACCTGGTGTTGTATTCTGGCACACCCGTTAAGGCAGGGTAGTTCAAAATGTCTGTCCCGTCGTACATTCCTGGCGTAGAGTCGAGAGAAACATCGGCGGTGGGATCTACTTCGTTCGATTTTCCGAAGATGTCGTCCGGTTCAACTTCAGAAGTATCTTGGTTCCAGATGTTGTAGAAGATATCGACGGTGCCTTTGCTGGCGTTAGCGCCTACTAAAGTGCTGCCGGAGAAGCGCACGTTTTGGTAACGGCCGCCCACGAAGTAAAGTTCATCGATTCGCATCTGGGTACCACCGTTGTTGGCATCGACCGCGAAACGGTAGAACTGGTACTCGCTGTTGTTGCCAAAATGAATAGCTTGGATTTGGCCCATGCCATCGCGAGTGGCGAGTTCGGTCCAGGTGAGGCGGTCGTTACTGCCGTACACCGTGATATCGCGTGGTCCACTTGTGTCAGAGTTATCGTTGGCTTGCCACTTGACGCCAGAGATGGTCTGAGCGGCGCCGTACGGGAAGTGTTTTTCGACATAGAAGCCGTCGCCGTTGTTTTCTGCTTGGGAGTTGTAAGCACTGTGATCGCCACGGTCAATGGTGAAGTAGACGGAGTTGCCGGAGTCGCCATTCACTGAGTTAGAGAACATGCGGTCGGTGTCGCCTAGGAGCCAGAAGCCTTTGGACTCGACGTAGGAGTCACCACCATTACGGGAGATGTTGAGGCGGTAATAGCGGTAGGCCGTAGAGTTGCTAAAGGTGTAGGTCAAGATGTCTTCTGTGTCGGAGAAAGGATTCCCGGTGTCAGCTTTACTGTGGAGACTGGTCCAGCTGCTGCCGTCATTACTCCCTTCGAGAGTCCAGGCTTCTATTTGGCGGCCAGAAGTTACATACCCCTTCACAGCGTAGCTATTGATGATTCTGGGAGTGGTGGCGCCGTAGTCATAGCGGATCCACTCGCTACAGTTGCCGCCACTACAGCTGGATGATGAGATCCATCGGTAATCTCCAGAGGTTTGGGCATCGTCAAAAATTACATTGCTTTCATCTCGATTCGTGTCATTAAAGCTGGAGCTGGCGGTAATGACAGGGGCACCCATCTGAAAATCACTGACATCAAGGTACGTGCTGTCGCCGCCGTTGGCCGAGACGTCGAGACGATAGTGTTGATAGGCAGTGCTATTGGAGAACGTGTAGGACTTGTAGACATATTGGTCAAACGTCTGGCTGGTGCGGGTATCGAGCGAAGTCCAAGTGACAGCGTCGTTACTGCCGTAAAGTGTCCAGTCTGTGGGGTACGAGTCGGCGTCATCTGAGCGCACCAGTGCGTATTGTGTCATGACGAGTGGCTCTGGATAGCTGACCTGCACCCAACCGTTCGTGTCTCCATTGGATGTGGTGTGGAACTCGCCATTATTATTGGTACGGCGCCAGTCGTTAATGTGGCGGGTACTTACGTTTGTCGTGTTACGCGCAGAGCTAGCACGGGGTTTCGCTTTCATGAACTCGCTACCGTAGAGTTTGACAGCGGATTTTTCGTGTTTGGTTTGTAGGAACATGTCAGCGATCCAGACCTGGTCAGCACTAGCACTGACTGGATCAGTAACTACGATGCGGTAGTAGGTGTAGGCCGTGCCACTCGAGTTGACTTCACCCCAGCGGACGGTTGGGAGCGCACCGAGGTCGCGGTACTGCGCGTTGGTCACGGTTTCGAGCGTGGTCCAGCTGCTACCGTTGTTACTGGCTTGGAAGGTCCAGTCTTCGGGAGCTTCGTTGTTGGACGTGTTATCGGAAGGGCGGACGCCGTAGCGTTGGATGGCTTTTGCACTCGCAAACTGATAGGTAACAGTCAGCGTGTTATCGGCGGAGTCGGAGCGGACGTAGGTGGTTTCGTCGAAGTCAAACGCGTTCACGGCGTCGTCACTGCCGAAGTTGCCGTCGTCGGTGATGGTATCACCAGAGTTGAGTGCGCTGGCGGCGTGGTGGTACTCGTATTGGATGGGCTGATCGAGATTGACGACGTTGAGGCCACCGTCGGTTGCCACACCGAGGTGGCGCTGGTTGGCGTGGTAAGTGATGTCGAGGTCGTTGATTTTGTTGTTGGTCAGGGCAAAGCGGGTGTGGTTGTTTTCGCTAAAGACGTTGTCGCCGCTGTTACGAGCCGAGATATTTTGGGTGCTTTCAGAGCGGTCGGTGGTGTCCCAGTAGGCCACGGTGTCGGTGGTGAAGTCGAGCTCGTAGATACCGGTGGAACTGGAGCTGCCGTTGGTACCAACATAGATGTGTCCATCTCGGGCCGTGACGGTGCTGATGTCGTTGTTACCGGTGTCGCCGAGGGCGTTGCCACTGCCTTGTTCGAACTTCATCCAGAGGGTGTTGGTGGAGATGTCGAAGATGTAGAGTTCGTCGGCGGTCCAGACGATGTTGGCTTTGGTTGGGAAGTGATTGTTGCCGCAGCGGTCGTCCGAGGCCAGGGTACAGGTTTTTCCGATGCCGTCATCTTTTCCTTCGCGGTACCAGCTGAAGGTCTTGGCTACAGAAGATTTGCGCCAGTTGCCGCCATCAGAGTCGCGGGTGGTGTCGTAGAGGTAGGAGCCTACGATGCTGGTGACATCGGTGTTGATGCGGGTTTCGTCTGGCGAGAAGATGTCGCCGTAGACGGTGAGTTTAACGTCGTTGTTGGTGCTGCTGCCGAACTCAACGTTGCCTTCCACGTCAACTTTGAGGAGCTGCTCGCCTTCGTCGGTGAGCTTGAAGACGTCACCGCTGTTGGTAGCTTCGACATGGAGTGTGGCCTCGGTGTCGACAATACCAATGCCGACATCATGACCGTACTGTTGCAAAACCAGTGGGCGGTGGTTGCGCAGCTGAATGTCATAAATTACTGGCGTATCGGTGCGAGTAGAGCCGGTGTCCAGGTAGGCAATGACGCGCCAGTAGTAGCGGTCATTTTCCCAGTTATTCATGGAGCTGCCCACGGCCGCTACTTGGGCGGTAATATCCAGTTCTTCGCCGGAGTTGATGTCGTAGGTGCCGCCGTCTTGGTAGTAGGTGCCGTCGCCATCTGGCAGGGTGACCGGTGCGGCAAAAGTACCGTTAGTAGACACCTGAATCTGGAATTTGGGAGCTAAGTTGTCGGAACCATCCAGATCCCAAGTGGCTTTAAAGCGATTTGGCTGGCCAAAGCTCAAATCTTGGGTTTGGTGACCAGTCCCACTGATAACGTAATTCGAAGTCCATGATCGTTCACCTGGCAGGAAGGAGGCGGAACCGATCAGAGAAATATCTTGCACGGTGGGGGTGTCGGTGACGGTGGCGCCCGTGTTCAGGACGGCGCGTACTCGCCAGTAGCGGTGGGCGGTATTGACTTCGCCACTAATATTTCGCTCCGTGCCGTCGTTGATATCGTAGGTGCCGCCGTCTTGGTAGTAGGAGCCACCGCCGTTTGGATAGATGGTTTCTTCGCCGGCAAATGCGCCTGTGTTCGAACCCAGAATTTGGAATTGGGGCGCGGTGTTGTCGCTGCCGTCGAGAGTCCAGTTGACGAGTAAGTTGGATGGCAAGAAGTTCCCGATTCCACCGGCATCGTAGGTGGCTGATGTCCAGGTTTCGTCGCCGGTGGCAAACGCAATTGTTTCTTCGGATCCTGGCGTGGCCACGGAAGGCGTGGGGTACGTGAATTGACGCATTTGGGCATAACCGGTCAAGTTATGTTCTTCGTCTGTATCAATGAGCTGATAGTACGCGAAAACTGGCTTGTCACACTGCAAGCGCCAGCTGTCAGAAACGTAACTCGTGGAGTTTCCAGTTCCGAAACCTAAGTGATTTACGGTTGTGTTGGAACCACCGACAATGCTTCCGATCGTTGAGACACCTTGTTTCACCGTACAGGTGGTGCTGGCATATGGGGCGGCAACAGAAATGTAATCGGCACCGTTGGGAGATCCCCAGAGTGTGCTGAGGTCTTTGCGCTCGTAGAAGATTGAGCTGTCGGCTCCATCACCATCACCATATCGTTGGGCGGAGATGGAGGCATCAGTAGAAATGAGGCGATTGGCTGGGGCGGAACCAAAGTTAGGATGCGTCGTGAGGTCTGTGCTATTTGCGGCAATGGAGAAAGTTCGAGTGGCAGGGGAACTATCGGCTTCGGTGGTGTTGGAAGTGGAAGCTTCAGCACCAGTATTCACTGCGAGGTTCGTGCTTCCAATACCATAGAGGTATTCATTTTTTACGAGTGGAGTAAGGATAGTGACATCTCGTCCAGCGTCTTCGATCATGGCCAAGATGGGGATGTCACTGGTGACACGAATATTGGAGTTGTTTACGTTGGCAGTATCCACACAGCTTCCACTAGAGGTAACTGATCCGGCACTATCTACGCTGCCATTAACATAAATAGTGTAATTCGCTGTTCCCCATGGGCTGACCATACAAATGGTGTTGACTCCGCTGTAACGGTCATACACCGCGAATTCTTTTCCGGCGAAGCTGACAGGAACAATGGTTTCTGTGCCCGCCACATCAGCGTCAGTTTGGAAGAGGCCTTTGGCAGAAACTGCTGACCCTTGTGTAAAGAAGCCAGAGGTGAGTGAGCTGTTGTCATATTGATCCAAGGAAACATTGCCAGAGCCGATGGTGACAGAGTTGTTATCTGTCATGCTGAATACATCGATGGTGGCAGCTGCCAAAGTATCGTGCACCACGTAGCCAACGGTGCGCTCGGAATCGTAGGAGAAGGTGTTTGCCATACTCGATTCGCTGGTGGCGCTGCTGTTGCCGTAGAACATGTAGATGGTTTCGCCGGCACTGGTGAAGTTTTCGGTCTGGACCCACACCTCGGTATCGCTGGTGTTACAGGTGTTTTCCACGATGTAGTAATTGAGTTCGTTGCCGGCGTCATCACCAAAGCGCATGTCGGAACAGTCGCTTTCCATTTTGCTGCCAGAGACGAGCGAAGCCGTGTCAATGTTGTCGAGCAGGACTTGGTACTCTTGCAGCGTTTCACCACCGGTGTAGGAGATGTCGATTGGTTGGCGGTAGCTCCAGTTGCGGTAGACCCAGTCGGCTTCAGTTGGCGCCAAGGCCAGTTCGTTGTTGGTGGAAGGATCTTCAATACCAGAGGTTTTGGTGCCGGCCTCGAAGTCAGCGGTGCTGGTCCAGCTTTGGGTGAGAGAACCAGAGGTACCAGACAGTTTCAGTTCGTCGTTGCGAGCGGGATCCTGGAGACCAGTTTGGAAGGTGGTGCCGTTGGCGTTGAAGTCATCAGAGGTAGTCCAGATTTTGTTGAGAGAGCCGGTGTTTTGGGTGTAGATTTCGCCCGATTGTTCGCCAATGGAATAGACCTTAATGTTGTCGGTCGCGTTGACCAGGCCAGTGAAGCGGGTTTCGTCGAAGTCTTCATCGAGCGTGATGATGACGTCGCCTTGGTATTGCTTGTAAATATCACCACCTTGGACACGCAGGTCAGGTTCAACGTAGAGGTAGTCACCGGTGGAGGTGATTTGGAGGTTGGCATTGCCGGTGAGTGGCTCTGTGCCTTCGTAAATACGGTGTTTCTGATCGCCCAGCCAGATAGAGCCATCGGCTTGACTGAAGCGCAGTTTGGCGGAGTCGGTGGTGTAGCCACCCAGGAGAATGTCGGGATTGATATTGCCGGGGCGGATAACACCATCGGCAGTGTCGAGGTACCAGACGCCGCTAGAAGCTGAGCTGAGTGCGCTCCATTGAGAGCCGTTAAAGAGATACATTTGGTTGTCGGTGGTGTTGAAGTAAAGGGAACCAGCGCCGATGGCGGTAGGATCAGTCCCGAAATTACCGAGGCGGAGTTGGTCATCGGTGACAATGCTGCCTGAGAAGGTAGCGGCGCGAGCACCGGTGATATCGCCTGTGTCGGCATTCACATGGAACTTGGCGGACGCAGTGCTGGCTCCACCAATAATCAAGTCAGACTCAACGTTGCGCGGGTAAATGGTGGTGTCAGTTTCGTTGAAGTACCAGTTAGTGGCTGCTTCGCCGGTGAGCTCGACCCAGTTGGAGCCGTCGTAGTACTTGACCACGTTGCTACTGGAGTCATAGGCCAAAGCACCGGCGCCAACGCTACTGAGTGGATCGCCCGCATAGTTACCGAGACGTAACTGCTGCGACAGAGCGATGTCGCCATCCACGTAGAACTCGATGTCGGCCGGCAGCGTGTCGCTATCGGCGTCAATCACTATGCCCACGGTAGAGACAAAGCGATCTTCGGTTTTCAAGACGTTGGTGTCGGCTCGGAAAAGATTGGTGTCACCTCCCCAGGCGATACCGTTTTCTTGCGGAGTAAGGCCGCCATCTTGGTGGAGAGAGAGCCGGGCTGTTGGTGCCGAGCTGCTACCAATACGGAGGAAACCCTGTTCATCCAGGAGCATATAAGTGTCATTATTGTTGCGGAAGTGGATGTCACCACCGTTTGGGGTGTTGATGTAGGTGTCGGTGCCGTCACCGGCCAGAGAATAGTTGCCACTGGTGAGCGTGCTGGCGAAGCCAATACGTCCGGTATTGGTGTTGGAGCCGCTTTCACCGATAAGAATCTGCGCGCCACCGGAACCGTCGACCACATGGAATTTGGCGTTTGGTGCTGCGGTGCCCACACCCACGGAGTTGTTGCTGGCGTCGAGGCTGAGCAGGTCAGAGCCAAAGTTGAGCGCATCGACCGAGCTATTGAGCGAGACGTCTACTGTTTGCGTAGACAGGTCAATGAGCGGGCTATCAATGTCTACCGCGGTACTGCCGACCAGTTGGATGGTTGGTTCGGTCAAGGCGAGGGTGCCGTCAACAGTGTTATCGAGTGTAGCGCTGTTGGCGAGCGTGACCAAACCGTTAGCGCCAATCGTAAAGCGAGTGGTTCCAGAGGAAGAAGCGGTGAAAATATCGTTACCGAAAGTGTCGTTGAAGGTTACTAAGGCATTGCCGCCATAGCCGCCGGTAACCTCCAGCCGAGAATCTGGCGTAACTGTGCTGATCCCGACATTGCCTGTGGTATCGATAAACATTCGTCCGGCGAGGAAGTCAGCGGTAGTAAAGCCGGTGTTTCCAATCTGGAGATCAGAGTCGGTAGAACCAATGGAGCCAAAGAGGTATGCCTGGCTGCCCAAGCGGTATGCGGTGTCACTATAAATAGTGCCGGCTACCGAGAGTTCATAATCTGGCGCCGCGGTGCCAATACCCACGCGACCGTTACTGGTATCGAGACTGAGGAGGTTGGAGCCAAAGTTCAGCGCATCCACGGCAGTGGCTAAAGAAACGTCGACGTTTTGGGTGGATAAATCCAGCGTAGCCGTGTCGAGGTCGAGAGCAGTCGAGGCGGTGATTTGGAGGGTGTCCGCTATTTGGTTGCTCAGCACGACGCCGTTAGCCATGGTGATATCTCCATTCAGCGCGTTAACGTGGAAAGCAGCGGAGGCAGTCGAAGAACCACCCACTGCAATCGACTCATAGGCTTGGTTCGGCGAGAGCAGACCATCACTATTGCGACTCCAGTAGGAATCGCCACCGCCACCACCTCCGCCAATATTGTTGTAGAGGTAGTTGAGGGCATCAATAATGCCGCGATCAGCCGCGTCAAAGAGATCGAGGTTGGTATCGGTAATGGAGAGCGGAATAGCGTAATCGACGTTGCTGTCTTCCAAAGTGAGTGTCCCGGCGGAGTTGAGGGTAATGTTGCCAGAGGTAGTAGTGGTGATGTCTAGGTTACCACCTGCGCGGGTGAGGGTTCCGCCAGAGAGGTTGAGTGGTCCTGCAATATCGCTGGTACCAACGCCGTTGATGTCGAGCACGCCAGCCCCGGTAATGTTGTTAAAGTTTCCATTTCCAGAGGCATCAACGTAGTAGGTAGTGCCGCCACCAACACTAATTCCGTTGCTGAACTGCACATAGCTAGCCAATCCGGTAAGCGTGTTACTGTTTGGCAAGGTGAGTGTGCCGTAGGTGGTGATATTTTGGGAACCATCGAAGGTAATAGCCACACCAGTGCTGTCATAAATGTCGTTCCCCAGGACTTGGAGGTCATCATCAATGGAAAGTGTGCCGTCGCTGAGGTCGGCCAGAGAGCCCTCAATGAACAAATTTCCTGTTCCATCCAGGTTAGCAACTGTGGTTCCAGAGGCCGAAGCGGTGAGTATATTTTGTGTTCCTCTTTCGTCGATGATCAAAGCGGCGTTGCCAGCGCCACCTCTGATATTCACCATACCGCCGCCAGCACTGGTCTGGCCAATGGTCAGGCGGTCAGGAACAATAAAGTCGTCACCGACAATATCGAGGAAGAGATCACTCGAGAAATTGGAGAAAGTAGCAAATCCCACGCCGCCATCGCGGAAGGCAATGTCGGCCCCATCAGCATCAAGAATAATATCGCCGCTGCTGTCGATGGTGGCGTTGCCTGTGGAGTTGAGCGTCAGGGTACCAGTTGGGGTAATGCGCAAGTTGCCATCGGTGGTGATGTCGTCACCGTTGACGGCGAGGTCACCGGTCATGATAGTGTTGCCATTTACGGTGAGTTCGCTGCTGGCGAGAGAGAGCAGATCAGAATCGCTGGTGGTACCAACGTATTGTTGCACCGCTAAGTTGCCGTCCGCCGAGACATAGGCCAGCGTGGAGCCAGCGGCGTTTTGCCAGGCGCTCAAGTAGCCAGTCTGGGAGTTGGTCCCGCGAATAATTTGGCCGATTTCAGCAGCATTGTTAATGCGCACATCGAGTTGTGCCCCTGGTGTATCGGTGCCGAGTCCAAGATTGCCGCCTGAGGTGAGCGTCATGGCTGTGCCAGATCCAAAGGTGCCGTTGTTGACGTTGAACTTGATCCCGTTACTTGTTCCACCCTGGAGGACAGCATAGGAACTGGCGTATCCTACAAAGCCGCGGTCGCCAGCAAAGGTGGTGTGGACGCTCGCGTCGGTGCCATCGCCAATGCTCACTGCGGCACCATTCCCTCCCACATCGAGTAAAGCACTGGGATTGGCGCTGCCAATACCCAAGCTGCCACTTTCATCAATGACTACCAGATCATTACCAGAAGAATCTTGCCAGCTGGAGAGATTGGCAGTTTGGCCAGTGGAACCCTGGATCGTTAATGCTGAGCGGTGGGCCAGTTGGGAAGAGAGCGTAGCGCCTCGGGCTTGGAGATATCCCGCGTCGTCGCCCACGGCAAAAATCTGGGCAACTGCTGAAGAGGTAGCCGTGCCGCCGACTGCCAGATCAAGCGTGCTATTCGCCGGCGAAAGTACTTGGGAGTTTTCTTGCCAGAGCTGGACAGTGGGAGTGAGTTCTTGTCCGTTCACATACAGTTGCCCGCCAACCTCAAGAATGTCTTCAATAAAGAGATCATTGTCGGTGGAAGCAAAAGAAGCGGTGCCACCGTCAGAAATGGCGTTGTAGGTTTGTGGAGAGATGCCGCCAATGGCCAAGATTGAAGCCTGGAGATTGTTGGTGACGGTCAGACTGTCGCCTACGGTGAAGTTGTCGTCGGTGGTGAGTGTGTCGGCTGCGGAGCGATAGATATTGGTGTCGCCGCCGAGAACGATGCCACCTGAAGAGCCTTGCGTGTCCAGAGAGAGTTGTCCGTCATTGTTGACCGCGAGGATTTGGCCGCCAGTACCGTTGATGATGAGTGGATTACTGCCCGCATAAGTGGCGCTGAGAGTCGCGCCTGGAGCGGCCAGGTAGCCGTCAATAGTGGTGTTGCCGAGCGCATCGACGACGAACTTTTCGTCTAAAGTAGAGCCGCTGGCTAATGAAATCAAGTTGTAGGTAGTGTTGTCATTGCCGACTTCGCCGCGGATCAAGTTGCCGCTGGTGAGGTTCGAGTTGGAGATGTAGAGCGAATCATTCGTACTGGTGGAGGATACGATTTGGACCGAGCCGTTTCCATCTGGCTGGAAGGAAATGTCGCCATCGGTACCGGTTTCGGTTTGGAAGAGGAGCGATTCGCCTTGAATTAAAAACGCACCAGATGAAGCAATCAAGCTAGGGTTGTCGGCGCCAATGATTATCTCGCCGAGTGCGTTAATAACGGGAATGGAGTTGATGGAGCCGTCCAGATCAACTGGGAATCCTTGCACCGTTTCCGAGTTTAAGGCGTAGGGCACGGAGGCAATTCGCTGACGAGGTGAGAGAATCTCACTCGAGACCTGGACTTCTAGCCAGACTTCCGTGTTTTCGCTAAAGACGTTTTCGGTAATTTCGTTTCCACAGCCTTCCACAGACTCGCCCAGGAGGACAGAGAAGATACCATCTTGGTCTGGATCGAGCGAACAGGTGCCGGCATCCGAAGAGTCCCAGAGAACATTGCCACTGGTCTCGGCGTCATACAGGCGGAAGGTGAAGTTGATCGGTGTGGTGATCGGGGTCCGGCCGGAGTCGGTGAGTCGTCCTTGGAAGTTCAAAATTCTGCCTGGACGACTGGCTTCGCTCGGGTAGGCGAACTGTTGATCAACATTGACATAAAACTGCTGGTACCCAAACAACCCGATCATGACCGAGAACAACACCAGAATACCGAGGTGCAGGTAGCTCGAGACTTTCCAGGAATGATACTGGTCATACCAGCCCAATAAATGGTGACGAACCGTGGAAGAGGACTCGCTTGTACCAGTTGGTGCAGGGGAAGAAGCCACAGAACGGCTTGATTTCCGCTTTTCAAACCACGCCAAAGGGATGAAGGTGTCGATAAGCGCTTGTTGCTGTTTCTCGATCCATGTTTGGTAGGGATTTTGGGTAATGAACTCTTCTTTGTGGGCCCAGCGGCAAAAACGTTTCAAGCTGGCTTCTTTGCGTTGGATGGTGGCGCGCGAGAGACCGCGTCTGCGCTCTTCCGCCAGGTACTCGGCAATTACGGGTTTGTGGCACATCTCGTCGAACGACTGATTTTGACGCCAATCACCAAAAAGCTTTGTGTCGGTCACGTAATTTTTGACGGTAGTTTCTTTGCAGCCACTCGCTCGGAGTGCTAACGCAAACTGCTGCACAATTCGCTGCTTGGCAAGTTCGTGTTTTGGCTGGGTGGGAGTGGTGGAAGCGAGCTGTGGCGCCACCCAATTGGGGTGTTCGGCAGCCAAGAAATCGACAAACCGGCGCAGAGACGCCTCATGTCGACGAATAGTGCTCTCTGGACTCCCAGTCTCTTCCAGAGAACGACGGTAATTTTCAATCTGGTGCCATGCCTGGTTGGAAGCACTGTTCTCGAGGGAATCTGCCCACTCTGTCCAGCGGTGGACGTCAGAGACATAGTTTTTGATGGTTTTTTTGGAAAGGTCTTGTTTGGCCAGCCACTGCCGGAATTCGGGAAGGGATTCACTGAGGCGATGAAGCGGTGTTTTTGATTGTGGCATGGCAGGCCGTTTTCCTCTGGTATTAGACCGGATTAGACAGCTTTCAGTGTACCGATTTTACGAGCTTCTTACAAGAGAGACACCAGGGGAAATCAAATCTGCCGGAAACCAAGACATGCAAGAATACCAATATCATTTTTTTGTTTTCATGATCTGATATTCATATCAAAAACGATCACATCCTGGGGTTTTGCGCAGTTTTATACACGTTTTTATCTTGTGTTGATTGTTCTGTTTGCATAGAATGAATTACAGATAATGAAACATTATTAAATTCCAGGCAAGAATCCACACTGATCAGTTTCTAAGAGCTGAACATATTCCTTTCTTGAGGAAGTGGATCTTTGCAAAAACAACGCAAGGAGTGTGAAAATGAGAAAAGTGTTGCGGGAATCACTCTCGCTCTTACTCGCCGGCCAAATTTCGTCCATTCTCCGAGAGGATGCGCCGCAGCATCAGATGCAGCTCAGTTATGAGGATTTTAGCCAGCTACAACCCGACGTCGCCGATTCCTCCTGGCGAGGAGCCATGCTGAAGGCCAAGCGTCGGCGCTGGGTAATGAGCCGCCAAGAAGGGGAGTTCACTCGGTTCCAACTAACCAAGTACGGGCGTGAGCAGTTAGCCGCCGATTTTGCCGCCTTCCAACGGGTCAGAGAGTACAGCACAACGTGGACGCTCCTCATTCTCCAACCTCTGGAGGGGAAGCGACAACAGTATGCGGCACTGAAGCGCGAGCTCGATCAGCGCGGTGCTGCTCTGGTAGTGTCCAGTGTGTACGCCTGGCCTTCAGAGGTGTACAATCAAGACTTAGTTCGTCGATTAGAAGAGCTCGGGTTCATTCCTTGCTTCCTCCCGATCGATCCGCGTAAGTCTCGGCCGACCCAGCTGGAGGCCTTTTGGCGCAGTGGACGAGCACTGCAAAGAAAGATTCGTGTACTTGAGAAGACAAGCAAAGACTGCGCTTCATTGCTAACGAAATTGCATGCCGATAAAAAAATTGCATCACCAGCAAAAAAGTAAGATTGGATCTGTTTTGTTGTCGGGAATGGCTACGTTTCAGCAGTTTCAGTGGTTTGAACTCGATGTGGAGTTGTTGGAGACGCTCATTTTTCCTCTTGCGGAACAGTTGGATGAACTGGCAAAGCAGTATCAACGCACTGAAAGCGAGAAGAGCGTCTGAGTGGGTTCGTTATTCACGAATATTGTCGCAATAATGCTGTTTGCATTCCCGCTTACCCTGGTGCGTTAAATATGCGGTATTCACGAGTGGGTGCCTACTGAGTTGAATCGAGTGTTCTGCATACGAAACAACTGCAACTCTTTGATATATTTGTTTGCACATTGTTTTGCAAATAATTTATCGCACTCATTTGAAATAAAACATGACCGAGAATTGCGTTAATGTGCAGAAATAGTAAAGTTGCTTAAAAATGCGGGAATAGACCCGAAGCTGCCTGGTAAGGTTAGTAAGTCGGTACGGCAATAAAGTCAACCGTAGTGGAGTAGTCACCAGCGGCTTGTAGACCAGATACTGCCGCACGGTATACCACAGTCACTGTGTCATCGCGAACCACGGTGTTGTGAGAAGCAATAGTTTGGGCAGATTGTCCATCTTCAACATCGGCAAAGGGTCGGAAATAGGTTCCGTCAACGAAATCTGATGCAGCATGCGTTCCTAACACTGAATAGCCGAATCCGTCGTTTTCAGCGCTGGTCCAGACACCGGCATTGGCAATGCTGCAACTGGTATCACAGTTGGTATGTGCAATAGCACTGGCGCTCGGACCACCGGGTCGTCGCAGTTCGTGTTGGGCTTGTGTGAGGATGGTGTAGCCGCCAGAGCGAGTGGTTACGATGAGTTGATGGCTATTTTCGGCAAAACTGCCGTAGAGAAGTTCTCCCAATGGCATGCTCAAGTTTGTGATGCGGAAGCGAAACTGCGGTATCGCGTAGATGTACTGGAAGCCAGCAAAGACTTTGTAGCCGGTGCTGGAGTACTCGCCAGGGGCAAGTTGGCCCACGGTGTCTGTGACGGTATACCCGCCGCCAGATTTCTCACCAGAAGTGGTGTTGAAGTTCCCCATTTGGATGATGTAGCTGTCCGAAGACATGCTTTCTGTTTGCTGGGCTTTGAGGAGGTGCGGTGTGCCGAGTCCCAAGAGGAGCAAAACACAACTCAACACGGCCCAACGTTTGGCTCGGGCAGCAGTGAGGTAAGAGTCTTGCCTGGTCATAGTGTTTTAGGCAGTTTCAGTGGTAGCGGTGGGTTCATCGAGGGTGTCGGTGGCGGTGTCAATTTCTTGCATGGCTTGGGTGACTTCTTGTTCGAGGAGTTCTAGTTGCTTGCTGGCGGTCCAGGTATTTTCTTGGAGTTGCAGGAGCTGGCGGATGTAGGCAAGTTTTGGTTTGACGTAGGTTCCTAAGAAAAGCAGCATGCGAGACTCTTGTTGCTTGAGTAAGTCATCTTCGAGCTCGTGCAAATGACGTTCTTCGCGGGCTTCTTCAAACTCCAGGCGGGCGAAAATCATTAACGGCATGAGGAAGGGGAGGGACATGAGCTCAATCCACATCGAACGAGTCAGGGGGTGAACGGAAGTGCTCCAGAGAAAAATAGTCAACCCAATCATCTTGATGATATTCGCCTCAAGACTGATTGTAAGGACACTGATAAACAAAATTAAGTGGAAGAGAGGAAGAAAAGGTGATTCCAGACTGCCGGTAGACCCAATGATGACCGCGACAGCAGTCGTCAAGAGGGCAGTCTCGAAGCTTTCAGGCTTCGGCAAAATATGGTGCAGACGATTAGCGGTAAATCGTTTCGAAACAAAGTAGAAAACAAGCAGTAATCCCGTTAACTGCAACGAAATATCACGCAGTTCCGGGACGGACACCCAGACGTAACTCGCAGAGAGCGCAATGATGATAAGAATTGGTTGTAGCATGGCAGGCTCACCAAAAGTATAGCACGCACTTTTCGGCCTCCAAGCTCTGGTGCCGCATGCTACAATTGGCCCATCATGAAACACTATAATCCCACCGCTATCGAGGAAAAGTACCGTCAATTGTGGGAACAGGAGCTTGTCTACACTCCCGACATGAGCGCGGCCAAAAAGCCGTATTACAACCTCATGATGTTCCCGTATCCTTCTGCGGAAGGGCTTCATGTGGGGAATATGTATGCCTTTACGGGGGCCGATGTCCACGGACGTTTCCGTCGCCAGCAGGGATTCGATGTGTTTGAGCCCATTGGCCTGGATGGCTTTGGTATTCACTCCGAGAACTACGCCATCAAGGTGGGTCGACACCCGGCTGAACAAGCCCAGATTTCTGAAGAGAATTTTTATCGTCAACTCGGTATGATCGGCAATGGCTTTGCCTGGGATCATCGTCTGGAAACCTACGATCAGGAGTACTATCGCTGGACGCAGTGGCTGTTTGCGGAAATGTTCCGCCATGGTTTGGCCTACCAGGCAGAAGCCAAGGTGAACTGGTGTCCCAACTGTAAAACCGTTTTGGCCGATGAACAGGTCGAGGACGGACAGTGCGAGCGCTGCAAAACCGAAGTGGTTCGTCGAGAAATGACCTCCTGGTATCTGAAAATTACCGAGTATGCTGATCGTTTGCTCGACAACATCGACCACTACGAATGGACCGATGCCCATGGCGAAAAGCACGTTGGCCTCGATTGGCCGAAAAAAGTGACCATTGCCCAGAAGAACTGGATTGGTCGCTCGACTGGTCTCGATATTGATTTTGCAGTATCCGATGAAAGTCCAGCTGCGGGTGAAACCATCACCGTCTGGACCAAATTCTGGGAAACGGTTTTTGGCGTGACCTACCTGGTCTTGGCACCCGAGCACGAACTCGTCGAGAAGATGACAACGGCTGAACAGCAGGCAGTGGTCGCCGAGTATCTCGAGAAAGCACAGAACAAAACCGAGCAAGAGCGCAAAGAAAACCGCGAGAAGACCGGTGTCTTTACTGGTTCGTATGTGATAAACCCGGTGAACGGGCAGAAAGTGCCCGTCTGGGTAGCCGATTACGTGCTGACCGATGTTGGTACCGGTGCCGTCATGGGTGTGCCAGCGCATGATTCACGCGACTTCGAGTTTGCTAAGAAATACGATTTTGAGATTATCCAAGTGGTGGCTTACGAAGATGCTGAGATAAACGCCGCAGTTGCCCAAGGTGAGCGATCACACGAAGGTGAAGGTTCGCTGGTGAATTCCGGTGACTTCTCTGGCCAAGATGCCTGGGGAGCTGGCAAGCAAGCCATGAAAGACTGGATGATTGAGCAGGGCTTTGCGCGTATTCGAACCGATTATCACCTCCGCGACTGGCTGATTTCTCGTCAGCGTTACTGGGGTCCGCCCATCCCAATGGTGTTCTCTGAGGAAGCCGCCAAGCAAGGCATTGGTGAAGTCGATGGCATTCCGGGTTGGTTTGCCGCCGAAAACGATTCTTTGCCAGTAGTTTTGCCGCACTTAGATGAGTACAAGCCAGAGGGCGATGGCACATCACCGCTCGACAACGCGCCAGAAGACTGGAAAAAGGTGCAGATCAATCATCCCAAGTTCCAGGGTGAAGGGGTTCGAGAAACCAATGTGTCCGATACGTTCTTGGATTCTGCCTGGTATTTCTTGCGCTATCCCGCTTTGAATCGGGCCGATGCCAACGAGACTCCATTTGGTCAAGTCAATGAGGATCCTTCTTGGTTCCCGGTTGACGCCTACATCGGTGGAGCAGAGCACGCCGTTTTGCATTTGTTGTACGCCCGGTTTATCACTATGGTGCTGTATGACTGGGGCCTGGTTCCGTTTGAAGAGCCGTTCCCATTTTTGTTTGGACATGGCTTGATCATCAAAGACGGCGCCAAGATGAGTAAATCTCGCGGTAATGTCGTGAATCCCGATGAATACATCCAGAAATACGGGGCCGACGCCTTGCGCACCTACCTCATGTTCTTGGGGCCGTACGACCAAGGTGGAGACTTCCGCGATTCCGGTATGCATGCTATGTACAAATGGTTAGCGCGCGTGTGGGAGACGGTCAAATCCGTGTCCAAAGACGCCAAAACCGACGCTGACTTTGCCTCTCAACTCCATCAGACGATCGCGGCCAACACGTCGGAAATGGCCCAATTGAAGTACAACACGTGTATTGCACGGTTGATGGAGCTCGTCAATCTGTGGCGCGAAGGCAAATCAGTCTCTCCAGAGGACGCCGTGGCCTTCTTGCAACTTTTAGCACCGTTTGCACCGTACATGACCGAAGCGTTGTACCAAGATATGAGCGCTGATTTTGACATTCAGACATCTTCTGCTGACGGGTTTACTTCGATTCACACCAGCGCCTGGCCTGCAGTGGATGAGAGTAAGATTCAGACGCAATCAGTTGTGATTGCGGTACAAGTAAACGGCAAGCTGCGCGATACTATGACAGTGCCTACCGAGTCTGCCAACGATAAAGCCTGGCTCGAGTCGCAAGCCCGCGAGCTTCCGCTAGTGCAGAAGTATCTAGAGGAAGGGACCGAGCGCAAGGTAATTGTTGTGCCTGGCAAGATTGTGAATTTTGTGGTGGCATAGACTGTTTTTGCAAATACGGTCGTAATAATTGTTATTTTTCTGTTTGCATCTTGTGATGTACTGCGTGCATGCGGTTTCGGTTTTTGCTGCCTACCAGGCTAAAATGGGGTGCGCTTTGGCACACGGTGCTGGCTTCTGCTGGTATAGTGACAATGGGTTTTGGTGGACTGTTCACCTATAAAACACATTTTGAGCATCCCAAGCTTTCGTATATCCCTCCAGATGACGTGTGGCGGGAGCAATTCCAAGCCGTTTTACAGTCTTCCCAGGGGAATAGTGAGATTCTTCCGAGTTCTGTGGTGGTTGATGTTTCGGGTGCCGTCCAGAATCCAGGAGTGTACTCGCTTTCCCCTGGGGCACGAGTCCAAGATGCCTTACTGCAAGCCAATGGTTTCCTCGAGAGCGCTGATCAAAAATACATCCATCAACAGTTGAAGCTTGCCGAGAAGGTGGTGGATCAACAAAAAATATACATTCCATTTCGAGAAGAGTCACCTCTGGAAGTCAAGGGAGAATCGAGTGCTCCACCTTCGTCTGGTAGTAAAAGCATTAACCAGGCTACGCTCGCAGAACTCGATGCGATCTCCGGAATTGGAGAAAAACGAGCGGAAACGATTTTGCAGGGAATTCCCTACACCGATTGGACTGATTTCCAAGAGCGAGCGGCGGTCCCAGCTAATATTCTTGCAGAATTGCAGAAAATATATGTATTTTAGAGATAGTAATAATACTGTACAAAATGCAATTATGTTATTTATTAACGCAAATACTTCATAACTGAGCGAGAAAAGATGCTGGTATTTTTGGACGGCCGGAAGAGAGTGGAATGAGCGTCCAAAACAGGTTTTCTGAGGTTTCCAGAGGTACTCGTCTGCTGGGCAAAAAAAGGCAAAGAAAAACAAGAATAAAACCCAAATGGAAATAGTCATCTAACAGCCACTGATAAAACAAATTATTTGCAAAAAAAACGGAAGAGGACATGATTCTTATGAAATTCTCACAAACGTGTTTTGGGTTTTTCTCCAAAAAATGCCAACCATAGATGCACTTTCTCTGGCAAACGGCTTTCTTCTTGGGGAAGATGATGGATTTTCGAAAGCGTTCAAAGAATTAGTAAAAAAGACTGGTGTTACTCACCTGGTAGCAGCGAGTGGAGCTAACCTGGTGTTTCTCGAGATGATTCTGGGACCCCTTGTTTTTCATTTGTCTGCTAATCAGAAAAAAGTATTCTTTTCCCTGACTACAGTGTTGTATTTTTTGCTGGTTGGGGAAAGCGGTTCCCTCTGGAGAGCAACAGTAATGTGGTTTGTTACCTGGGGTGGACTCTGGTTGGGGCGCAGAACAAGTCTGGTAATTGTGTTGTTCCAGACGGTAATACTGACTTTTTTGTTACGGCCAGACTGGTTGGAGTCAGCGAGTTTTTGGCTTTCTTGGTTGGCTATGACCGGAGTGTATTTTTCACACCTGGTGCGTTTTCGTGAAAAAGATTACTGCTTTTTTCCGAAAAAACGAGCTGTCTCGAATTACTTGAATGTGTCTCTTTTAACTGGGTGGTGGGTTTTGGCGTGGGTGAGTCTTTGGTTATGGACGCAGTATGGTGTGTTCCAGCCCCACGGCATTGTGGTGACCATGGGCATCGAGCCGTTGATTCCGCTGTACATGATTTTGGCTGCGCAATGGAAGACAGCTGGATTGGTGTGTTCTGGATTACAGATGGCGTGGTGCTCGTGGTGGAGAGTTTTTTCGGTGCGCAGCATCGAGTTGGTTTTCTTACCAATTAACTGGTGGTTGCAAACGTGGGCTTACTTACTCAACTATCGATGGTTTCAGATAAGTGTACAAAGTTGCTTAATTATGATTGGCGCGATTTTGTGCATGCGTTCAGTGCGCGAGAGTCTCGAATACAAGTATCAACGAGCCGAGCGATGGATGAGTTGGCGAAAAAAAAACAGAGTGAAAAAAAAATCATGAAAAAAATGAGCGTGGTTCTTTCCAATTGTGAAAAGTCTGTTTTGGCGCAACTTAGTTGCTTCTGTTTTCTTTGCGTGGCATTGGTGGGGCTTTTCTTTCACCTAGCAATGCCGCCAAAAGTGCAAATCACTGCTTGCGACGTAGGGCAGGGTGACGCAGTGCTTATACAGTACGGTCAATCATTCGTTTTGATCGACACGGGTCCAAATTCCGATATTCTACGCTGTCTCCAGAGGAACATATTTTTTCTCGATCCGACCATCGACCTTGTCATTCTCACTCATCCCGACAAAGACCACATTGGTGGGTGGGAGAGTGTCGTGGAGCGGTATCGTATTTCCGAGTTAGCAACAAACGGACAATCAGCCAATCCAGATCACTCCAGCGTTTCGCAAACCGCAGAAACCGGAGCCTTCGTCTGGTGGCCAGGCGTGATTGGTCGAGTGGTGTGGAGTGCCGACAGCTTTGCAGCTCTGCACACCTCTGGTGAAAGCCAGGAGGAAACAAACGCTCAATCTGTAGGAACGTACTGGTGGGGTGAGAGTTTCGGGTTTTTAAGCCTCGGTGACCTAGAGTGTGAACAAGAATTAGCAGTCGCAGGGAGTGGTCTGCTAAACAGAGTCTCGCTTTTAAAAGTGTCGCATCATGGGTCAAAATCGTCATCCTGCCTAGAATTTCTTCAAAAAATAGATACCGAAACAGCATTTATCTCAGTTGGAGAGAAGAATTCTTATAATCATCCAGAGGAAAATGTGATTTTTAGCCTGGAGAAAGCGGGTGCGGTAGTCTATCGAACCGACATCCAGGGAGAAATTACGTATCAATCTCACATTTCAGGCGGGTGGTTGGTGGAGTATGAGAATGGTAAGGAGTAATTGGCTGTGCAACGCTGGTTTCAAAGCGGAGTCTTACCGAATAATATGCGAAGATGTTGTATTTGTGTTTAGTTCGGGTGCCTGAAAAGTGGTAGTAAAATAGGATCTTCTTATATTAGTTATAAGGATACTTGTCTGTATTTAATAAAAACAAAAAATAGACATATAAAATAAATAGAAATTGTCCCGAAATATGAGTATAGAAGTAGTGGTCCAGGCTAAAAATAGGGCTCAGTATAAAAAGCACAGCGATTAAATAAGAGTACTTTTTTTGAACAATAGCTAAAAAAGCAGTAGCAATAAAAAGTGTCCAAATTCCGCTTTCTATAACAAAAATAACCCAAACATTGTGTATAGGTTGAATGAAGCCAGGTTGTAGCTCAGCTTTGTCCAGGGGAGAGTAGGTTGTCAGGTGTTGGTTCCAGCCGGTTCCCCAGAGGTGAGTGGGTATTTCTCGAAAGCCAATGGCAAGGAGGTTTTGACGGCGGGAAAAGGAAGTTTGGTCCCAAAAGTTTCGGGTTTTTCCGCTTATTTCTGTTGGCCAAAGTAGCACGCCAAGCGTAAAAATGAGTGTAATGAGCACTGTGAGGCTAGCCAATACCCAGGTGGGGGAGATCCATTTTCGATTCCAGGAAAAATGCCTCTGAAAACGCATAAAAAAGATTCCTAAAATCAGTGTTAGCCAGGCCGAATACGACTCAGTGAGGAATAAAACACTGAGAAAGAGCAGGAAGAGGGGGAGTCGCCAGAGAACTTTGCCCCATTGGGACCACAATACCAGCAAGATACCTGCCGTAAGCCAGGCAGCCAGAATATTGGGGTGCGGCGTGCCCCCATATGGCAAAACGAGAACCTGAGAAGAAAAAGTGCTGGTAGCTAAGAGATTTTTGTACTGAAACAGTGGCTCACCAAACAACCAATAGGGTGCCAAGTTACTCTGGAACACGTATTGGTAGAGTCCAAGGACTGCCTGAAGTCCAATGCCTATGAGGAGAGCGTAAATCACCACAGTTTTTTTGGGTCGAACTCTCCAGAGGTAGAGTGCGAGAAGAGCGGGGCCGGTGAGGAGTGCAAACAACCACACTCCAGCCGACCAGGGGTGAGAACTGAAAAATTGGCGCAAAATAAGACTGCCAATTCCGAAAATGAAAAACAGATACGTCGGCCGCGTGAGAATATGACGAAAATTGGCCTCTGTAGGTTGTTTACCTCTGGTAGTACCAGCACGAAGTCGGCGAAAAAGATGAATTCCCCAGAGAAACCAGAGAGTGAGTTGACTGAGAGAGAGTTTTGGAGCCCAGTAGTCAATGAAGTGCCCCTGCCAATAACTCCACTCGGGACGCCAAACCAGAAAGACATTCAGAGAGAGCGAGATTATTGATGCAATAAGCGCTACTTCCTCTAGTTTTTGTAGAGAAAGATGCTTTTTTATATAAAAGTTTATAGTATTCATTATTAAAGTTGTCTTTGATGTGGTGTTCTTTGGCATCACCGCATTGTCTGGAAAGCCAAGGAGCGGTACAATGCCGAGACATGCAGTATTATGTTTCCACCCTTCCCAACAATCTTACCGTACTTCGAGTGGCAATGCCGGGAGTGAAAAGCGTCACCGCTTTGGCTCTCGTCAATACCGGTCGCCGGTACGAAGAAGAAAAGTTTGCCGGTATCTCTCACTTTTTAGAACACATGGTGTTTAAAGGCACTGACAAATACCCGACTGCCCAAGATGTGGCCGCCGCGATCGACGGAGTGGGTGGTGAGTTTAACGCCTTCACGGGTAAAGAATATACTGGGTATTACGTAAAATTAGCCTCTCGATTTTTGGATACGGCGTTAGATGTGGTTACCGACATGCTCTGTGTGCCGACTTTGCGCCAAGAAGATATTGACCGCGAATCTGGCGTTATTGTCGAAGAAATCAATATGTATGAGGATATGCCGATGCGGCAGATCCATAGTATTTTTGAAAAACTCATATTTGCCGATTCCAATTTAGCTGGTCCAATCTTGGGAAGAAAAGAAGTAGTGACGGCACTGAAGAGTGAAGATTTTCAAAACTATATGAATGAATGGTATGGTTTCGGCAATGTCGTATTTATTGTGGCCGGAGATGAAGAAGTTGTAAAAGACGAGAAACTCGTTGATACAATTGCTCGGCTCGTTGAAAAAGGTGGAGAGAGTCGAAAGTCTGCAGAACAAAAAGATTTCCACAATGCAAAATATTCTCAAAACAGAAAACAAATAGTATACAAGAAAACAGAGCAGGCTCACTTCAAAATGGGCTTTCCAGCTTTCGGTCGTACGGACCAACGCAAGTACGCTATGAGTATTTTGGAAACGCTCATGGGGACAACCATGAGTTCGCGCTTGTTTACCGAAATCCGTGAGAAACGTGGTCTCTGTTACTACGTCAAAGCCGACATGGATTACTACCAAGATGTAGGTGTGTTCACGGGTTACGCCGGTGTTGACCCAAGCAGAGTGAATGAAGCTGTCGAAACAATGAAAAAAGAATTCATGGCTCTAGTAGACGAAAAACCTGTAACTGAACAAGAAGTTGACTCAGCGAAACGCAACGTGATTGGGCAGCTTGCTTTAGAGTTAGAAGACTCACAAAGTGTGGCTATTTGGTACGGCATGAAGCAACTCTTGCAAAACGGTATTGAGACCGAAGAAGAGTTAGTCAAAAAGATCGAGGCGGTAACCTTGCAAGAAGTGCAAGAATTAGTGCGCGACATCATTACTGAAGATGCACTGCACTTTGCCTTGATCGGTCCCTTTAAGGACGCTGACATTACAGCCATTTAAAAGCCAAGTACAATAGAAACAGAAAGACACAAAGAAAGGACGTTCATGGAACAGTCAGTAGTATTAGTCAAACCAGATGGTTTGCAACGTGGTTTGATCGGGGAGATTATTTCTCGTTTCGAGCGCAAAGGTTTGAAGCTCGTCGCCATCAAAATGGTGAACTTGGATGATGAAGTTTTGGACCAATGGTACGGTCATCACAAAGAAAAGCCGTTTTTCCCTAAACTCAAGGGCTTCATGATGCAGACTCCAATTATTGCTATGGTATGGGAAGGTTTAGACTCTATCGATACCATTCGTAAACTGGTCGGTGTCACCAAAGGTCGCGAAGCTGAGGGCGGATCGGTCCGTGGCGATTTCGCTATGTCCATGTCTAACAACCTCATCCACGCTTCCGATTCTCCCGAATCTGCGAGCAAAGAAAAAGGTCTCTTGTTTACGGACGAAGAAGTCTTCGAGTACGTCAGCGCCCTCGACATGCTGGTTTACAGCGAAGAAGAGCGCGAGTAATGCCTCGAAACCGAAAGCAGAAACCAAAGAAAAGAGAGGGGAAACCCTCTCTTTTTCGTTTTTGGTATAATGTGGACATGAGAAAACCTGGTCAAGAATGGCAACCACAAAATTATGAAGTTGGGCCGCGTCAGCCGCTTTTAGCAGAAGATAAAACTTCGGCGTTGCTTGTGTATGTTCTCCGAAATAGTGGGGAATCTGTATCTGGTGATGAATCTGAAAAACTATTCAAGATAGTGGCCGCTTCCAATGGAGAAGTGTTTCCACAAAGAATACTTGAAATGGTTTTTTCGAATATTTCTTTTTCCGAAGATAATACAGAATTTTCAGAAATTGGCTACAGATTTAGCAAAGTGGAAGATTCAGACATGTGGGAAGTCACTGCATCTCAAATGTTCGGTCAATCAAATGAAAATGTTCCAGACAAAATAAATGATTACATTGAGGAAAACTCAAATTACCGGCCCACAAGCAGAGAGCTTTCTACTAGACTCGAATCGATGTTAGATGAATGGTTAAGTCTTAATACTCCTAGTCAACGAGAAAAATTGGAAAAATTAACGCTACTAAGCAAGTACTTGCATGCGAATTCTTGGGTTGAAAAATATTCTATTGTGGCGGCTCAGTCTTCGCCGCTTTTTGTGGATTGGGCATTGCTTGGAGGAGAGCGTGGGGATAAAGAGTTAATGGCCAAGCTTGAGGAAAAAGACCTGACTGTAGAAGAAATTGATAAACAAATAATTGCTATTTTAAGAAATCTTTTACCACCTGGATATACAATTGCAAAAGAATAAGCTCTACCACGATTACCGTGTGTGGGTTTAACGAACGCGGTTATTTGAAACTCGGCGATCAAGAAGATTTTCGCTTGATATATATTCAGGAACTTTTTTTTCGGCCGTCTTTTTTTGCGCCGCAACTGCTTCCAACGCATCTCGCCAACCATTACTCCCAGAGCAATAATTACCACAGCCAACAGCATGGGCCAGGTGACTCGTTCGTTGAGGAAGAGGGTGGCGATTGGAATAGAGACAATTGGCTGCAGATACGTAAACAGGCTCGCCTCTGAGGCCTCAATACCGTCTTGTCCCCAGATGTAGGCGGTGAGGCCGATGATTGAGCCAAAAACTGCCATGTACAGCGCGGGAATGAGAACTCCAACCTGCGAGAGTTCGAACACAGCCGTGTTCCAAAGCGCCGGCAGAGAAATTCCCAAATTCCACATACTCAGAGCAACAAAACTCACAATACCCACATAAAAACTGATGCTGGTGGCAAAGAATTTCGGAATGCCGGTGTAGTATTTTTTGGCCAGTACGTAGTAAGCGGCAATGGCGATATTTTGCAGAAAAATGAGCGCGTTTCCGGTCAGTGAAAATGTGGCGTGGCTATTGCGACCGGTGAGCAGCGGTTCGAGTGCTAAAAGCAGCGTGCCAGACAACGCAATGGCCAAGCCAACCCACTCATGGCGCTCTTCTTTTTCGCGCAAATAGAGAATACCGCCGAGCGTGGTGAAGAGTGGTGTTGTGGCGGCGATCAAGCTTGCCTCCAGAGAAGAAGTGAGCGAAAGTCCAGAGTAGAGCAGTCCGAGCGCAACCGTTGTGCCCAGTAATTCCAGAGCAATAATAATCGGTACTTTGGCGATCAGCGCGCGGTGTTTCCAGAGATACCAGCCCAAAATTGGCAGCGAAAACAGCGCCGCAAACGCAAAACGGTAGAGCAAAAACTGGAAGGGCGTGGTGGTGGCAAATGCCGGTTTAGAAATGGGCAGCGCGGCACCCCAGACGAGAGTGTTGAGGAGGAGAAGGCCGACGGCTTGGGAGCGAGAGAGGTGTGGGCGGCGTTTTTTCACTGTGCACTCATTGTACTGGTTGGGGTATGATTTGTCAGAGAGGGGAGCTTGTGGCACTAAATAGAGATGAACAAAAGAGAGCATCTTCTCCAGAAAATTTTTCCTTGCAATCAAAAATGCAGGAGTGGACTCAAAAGACCGGTGTCAGTTTTGATTATTCGCTTGGGCATCTTTACGACCGTTTAGAAAGTGCTCAGAATAACGGTGTGTATTTTGGTCCTTCTGGAGCAGAGGCCATCCGCAATCCAAGTAAGTTGGATAATACGACTATCGCTAGCATTGGAGTAGCTCTTTTAGAGCGATATTACCCACGTTTTACTGATGAACAGTTGAGGAAACAGTTGCAAGGTATTGGGAACGTTCTGTATCGAGTACAAACAGATCATTTGCTTGAGAGTTCATATTATAAAGACTACTCCGAACAAAAGAATCTTATTGTTAAAGTGTTAACTTTAGCAGCTGAGAAAATTGTTACCATTCTTTCACAGGAAAACTCAGAAAAACAATTAGTTGATCTGGCGGCATTCTCCCAAGACTATTTTTCAATTTCTCTGAATACTTTTCGGAATATGGAGGAATTTGCTTCTTCCTCTCAAAAACCTACTTACGACCAGGTTATTAAAGATATGACCGAGCTTTCTCAAATCTTGCAGCAATCTCGTCAGCGGATCAGTAGAAAAACACTTTTTCAGTTTATGGATCAGTTGGAGTCGAGTATTCAATTGAGCCTGGATGGCTCCATCCAATATGATGCTCGCCAATTCGCTATCGCCCGCCGAATGGTAAGAGAATGGTGAGCCATAGCTGCAGTATACTCAAGTGACTTGTGATATAATCTCCAGACTCTAGCGAGTTGAAAAAAGAAAATGAGGATGTATGAATTTTTTTAAACGTATTATTAATAGTGAAAGCAGTGCTGTTTCCATATCAAGTGACCAGGTGGCCAAAGAAGAATTACATCATTTTGAAGCCGGAAAATCGTATCGAAATATTCGCGGTGCCTATTTTGATCGATTCCCCCAGGAACAACAAGATAGTGCTTTGAGGAAGACCTCTGAAAGATTTAGCAAACAGTTATGGGGGTGCGTCACTGGACAAATTAACGATGGAAGAACGCGTGTTTTTAGCTAGGGAAATTTTTAATAATTCTCAGATTGACTATGTATTGTTAAAAATAGAGCACGATTCGAGGGGTTGGATGTTTTTTTACTTGGATTGTTATACTGAGGTTAGCACTCGATAAGAAGTCTCAAATCGCGAACTAATTGCTTCTCTCCACTTCATCCTAAATCAAAAAAAACAAGCCAATTAGGCTTGTTTTTTAGAGTCGGGATGACTGGACTCGAACCAGCGACCTCAGCGTCCCGAACGCTGCGCGCTACCATCTGCGCTACATCCCGTATGGAGGAGATTATACTGCAGATTACTTGATATTTGCCAGCGGTTGCGGAGTGATTTACAATAGACGTAACAACCAAGAGAGGATGCCATGGCCGCCAAAAGCACAGCAGTAGCCAAACAACCACGTTTTTTTATCGGTGAAACACTCGGTGAAGCGTGGAAGATTTTGCGTGAAAATGTGGCAGAGATCGTGGCGATCTACTTGTTGGGTATAATTCTCCCTCAGGGAATTCTGATGGCGTTGGGTGGGAGGCCTGAAGACGGGAGCGTTCTCTTCGCCATTTTGAATCAGATTGTCAGCATTATTTTGTCCTTTGCCGTTCTGAAAGCCATGCTCGACGTGGTGCGAGGCAAAGATATTGATGTATCTATCACGTGGAAGGAACCGAAGCGATTGTGGAACTACTTTTTAGGCAGCATGCTGTACGCGATTATCGTGTTAGTCGGATTCGTGTTATTTATTATTCCGGGTATTATTTTCAGCATTAAGTATCGCTACTTGATCTACCTGGTCATCGAAGAAGATCTTGGACCGCTGCAAGCCATGAAGCGCAGTGCCGAGATCACCAAAGGGATCAAATGGGATCTTTTAGCGTTTGATTTGGTCACGGTCGCTGTGGCCATTGCTGGCTTCTTAGCGCTGCTGGTAGGCCTTGTAGTTGCGATCCCACTGATTGCTTTGGCGCAAGTAGTGCTCTATACCAAGCTTGCGGCCCGCGTAGAGGCATAGGTTTGGCGATGAATGCAAAAAGAGGTGCTCCCGCCGGGAATCGAACCTGGATTTAGCGCTTAGGAGGCGCTTGTTTTATCCGTTAAACTACGGGAGCTGTAGTCTGTATTATAGTGAATAATTCTTTTTTTCAGTCAGGGAGTTGGGTTTGATATAATATGCTTGTTAAAAAAACTGATTTGAAGTAAAAAATGATACCTAAATTAGAAAGTCCTCTCATCCGTGCCCTCGATGATGCTCAAGATGAAAGAGACATACAGTATATTAACGAATTAGTTTTACAATACAATGCGGCAGAAAGTAGTGCTGTTAATTTATTATCTCAAATGCTGAGTGCGAGTGCATCCTCTTCAGCAGAATCTGTTGGTGCTCGAGAAATTTACCGTAAACAAAGAGCTTCTATTGGAACGCTTGTTATTTCTGTGCTTGCCAATGGCATGCGCCAAGCTGAATTTATTTCAAATCGATAGTATATAAGTTAATCGGGACGCTCGTGCCTTGGTTGAAGTTCGTCTGAATAATCAGGCGGGAACCGTTGGGCCAAGGGTAGACAAAGCTATTTTCGAATGGACCAGAATAGATGCGCACGGCGTTGGTGTTGTCGTACTCGGTGATCGTGATGCCGGTCGCGTCATGTGTGATGATGTGGTATGAGTTCGGGAACCACTGGAAACCGTGCGAGAAGAGCGGCGAGTGATACGTTTTGAAGGAAATGATGGTGCGGTCGATGTCGCCGTCGGCATCCTGCAGACGTTGGAACGCCGAGGGTGACGACTCGAGAGACACCGGTCGTTGGTACAGGTCATTCGCCAGCAATACTTTTTGTGGATTGAACTGTGGTTCTTGGACCGAATCAGTGTCACCAGCGACTGCATCGTCGCCGTTGAGCGTGCGCAGATCCAGTTGGTCGACAGTGGTGCTGTGTTGCGTCGTAGTGGTTTCGACGGCGTTAGAAGTTTGGTCAGCGTCAGCATTTTTGGTGGCCAGGGCAGTGAGGTACTGCTCGTCGGTACCAATACGGAATTGCCGATCCTCTTTGCGATCATAAATGTAGATGCCGCCGATTTCAGTGGTGCGCTCCTGTGGTTGCGTGTTGGACGCT
>JAJOJK010000002.1 GCA_021208605.1 Candidatus Woesebacteria bacterium
CGACGGGGTGAGCATACCGAAATAGAAGAAATGCGAAACAACCCTAGTGCATGCGGAGTGAGCGGGGGCGAACGAAGTCGTGAGTCCCTTAGCGGCCACATTTTTTGACAAACATGGTGTAATGGATATATGCCTTTTCTTCGTAAGAATATCATTTTTTTCAAGGGAACGTTTTTTGTCTTTACGGCAGGTTATAGATGAACAAGAAAATGATCCTTTGGGAAATCCTCGTTGTAGAATATCAATTACACTTCCGGACGCAGAAAAAACTGCTATTTTTATAAGTGCAAACTCACCGAAAGAAGCATATTCTCGTCCACCGGAAAAAGTACAGAATCCTAATGAAATCTTGCAGCTTGAACGATATAGTTACAATGCTGGGGCCGGCGAATCATACCAAGCGTTAGTGAGACCTTGGGTCTTTAAGAAAAATGATGTTACTTTTTTGGGTACTGGCGATCATCACGAGTTGTATTATCAATTATTGTCTAGTGGTAATAGCTCAAAAGATGATGTTCTTCTTAGTTTTGATTCGCACGATGATGCAAAAACGAACCGGTTTCCAAAAGGTGATGATATTGAAGAAATAACCCTGGGAAATTTTGTGCGAGTTGGTGTACAAGAGACGATCCGTAAAGTGTGGCGTGATTATATTTTGATTGCACGTCCACAAACGCAAACAGACCATTCTGTAGCAACTTTTGATCAGAATAACTTAGCATTGATGCCTTTTACTGAAAATACTCAACAAAGTTTAGAGTATGTGATTCAGTTAATGTCGTATGCTGTTACAATTGCAAAACAGAGAAAAAGTAAAGTTATTTTAACTATAGACCTAGACTTTTTTGGTAGTTTTGACACGATTGCATACAACGAAAATGAGATGAAACAAGTGCTAGATACAATTTTTTCTTTTGTTGAAAAAAATAAAAAGTATATTCGGCTCGTTCATTTATCCGAAAGCCTAGGATATACCCGTGACGGTAATCATCAGATACAAAGTATTTACTCAGTATTAGTGCAAAAGTTAAAAGAGCTATCCTAACAATTGTCTGCTTGTCCATTCGATATAGGACGGTATAATATAACTCTCGTGAAAATATTAAAATAATACTTGCCAGGTTAGCCAAGGTGGTCACGGCGCGTGTCTGAAGAACATGAGATCGAGGTTCGACTCCTCGACCTGGCACCACTCTGCTCTGCTATACTGCAGATCAGAAACGCGGAAGTAGCTCAGTGGTAGAGCGTCTCCTTGCCAAGGAGAAGGTCGCGGGTTCGACCCCCGTCTTCCGCTCCAATAAAAAATCCCCGAAAGGGGATTTTTTGTTGGAGTGAAAATGTGGGCGAGATGCAGCGAAGCGGGTTCTGACGGGATCGAGCCTTCCGAATATCAGATAGGCGAGATAACCCTAATGCATGTGGAGCGAGTGGGAGCGAGCGCAGGCGTGGAACCCCGTCTTTCATGATGAAATCAAAGCACGAAATGACGGTGTTTTGACCGAAGGTGCCTGCATAAATCATGGTAATCCAAACCCAAACTTGATCGGAATTGGTCCAGACAGCCCCCTGTATCCAAAAGTTGGATCGCAAGACGAGACCTTTTATCCCGGAGGAGATCTCGGCATTCCCCGTTTATCGCTGAGGACAGCTTTTGTGGTGATGGTCAACTAGATATCCTTCTGCAGCCATTGAAAACACCACGAAAGAACGCCGCGGATCGTTTTGAATAATTGTTTAGGATGTGTAACGGGTGTTGATGCCTTCGTTATAGGCTCTCAAGTACTCCCTGTACCAAGCACTGAGTAATTCAATTTTTATTAAAGCCTGCTGTTCTTCGTCCATTATAATATGATTATAAATCTTGGCTAATATGCTTTGAACGTTTCGCTCGTAAATCTGTTGGTCGAACAGCTGAATTGTAAAAAGTCTCTTGGCTTCTCTCATAGCGTTATCGTGGATTGCTTCATTCGGTGCAGAAATGGCATTCCGTAAATGTGGAACTGCGGCCATGAGTTGGTAATAAGAATAGTGTTCTCCTACTGTGGCTTGAAATCTCTTTGAGTACGTGCGTGGTGGCGCAATACTCAAACCGTATAATTCCATAAATTTGAGTAGTTTACTTTCCTGCTCAAGAGCTTTTTCTTGCTTTTCCTTCTCAATTTTCTGATTATACTCTGTCACCAACGCCCCATACATTATTTGGGCATACCGCTCTGCTCCGATATGACTGGGTGCTAATTGATTCCAAAATGGGTCTTCGTTCTCCAAAGACACGTTTACAAACCTCAACACGTAGTTGTACAAGTCCTGTAGAAGTGGAAGATAGGCTGGATAGTTTTTTTCCGCGACTTTTTGTACTAGGTATTGCATCTGTCTAATCTGATCCGCTGAAAAATCTTTCCTCTCTCCAATATCCGCGTAATTCGCAATTGTCTGGTGGGCATCATCAAGGCTCTTTTTAATGGCTTCCACTAATTTTTGAATAGCTTCCTTTGTTTCTGGATTACTCGGAAATCTTGAAGGATTTTTAATTAAATTTTGAAACAGTTTAATTTCCTCATCCATTCCTGAAATGCTGGCTTCCTTCTGTACGAAATTCCAAAAATCAACATCTTCAATTGGTGGCACGAATTTTTCTTTTAATTGCTCTCCAGTCAGAGCAAAAAGTTGCTGTAATGCGAGTGAATTTGGTCCAAGATCAGCTGTTGAGGTTTTTTCCGTTCCTGAAGCTTGGATCACATTCTCACGATTTTTCCTCCGTCCAAAAAAAGGCATGTTCTTCCTTCCTGTTACTTAAACCCTATTATATAAGCGAAAAGGCAATTATGCTATTTTAGTTTTGCTCCACCACGTAATCACCTCGCCGATTTCAGTATGAGGCTCCTCATGAAAGCTATGATCGGCGCCAGCAATGACTTTGTAGGAGTTTTGAGCATTTGGTGATTCATGTTCAGCAAATACTTGTATTACGTTACTCGGTTGTTCAATGCAAAATATATCTTCACTGCCATAGAGCACAAGTGTTGGTTTTGTCACCTCGCTCCACATGTGAAACAGCGGTTTGGTGGACCACTTTTCCTGGCGAAAGTGCTCGGTAAATGGAAAGGTGTTGTAGTCGCCATCCGGATCCAGGACGTCTACGAGGGCCTGGTAAGTGAGTAAGCTGTCTGTGGCATCAATGGAGAGAAAGTGGGTGCCTTCGCCGTTGGCTACTTTTTGTTGAGCGTTCTCCAGGACTTTTCGCCACTGGTCAAAGCCAAAGCTCTGTGCCCAGAGGCCCATATCATCTCCACCTCCCACGAGCACGTAGGCATCAACCGGATTATTGGGTTGGTAGTGGTTGTAAACCACGATTTTATTGGCGCCTGTGGACTCACCGATGAGGATAATTCTTTTCATGCCGCGAGCTCTGGCCTCCTCAACGGCGGCAGAAATGTCAAACACGGCATCGCTGATTTTTTCGAGGGCGGTGCCAATTTTTACTTCCTGCTCTTCTCCCTCAACGATTCTGGTGAGTTTGCGCACATAGGTGGCACCGCGGTTATTAAACGGGAAAAAGTGGATGCCCTGCTCGGCGAGTCGCTCGGCAAAGAGGTGCATTTTGTCCACTTTATAAAAAATCGAGGCATTGCCGCAGCCATGGAGAAAAATACAGGCAGTCTGTGAGTCTTTCTGAGTGGGCGTATACCACAAACCCGGTAACACAATACCGTCTTCGGTCTGGATCTGAAGGTGTTCAAGGCTGTAGCGCTGAGACTGAGGCATGGGTTCCATTGTAGGCTAAACGCAACGCCCCGTCATGGTAGAGAAATCACTTGCCGCAAACTGATAAATCTTAAGCGCCCAAATGAAACTAGGTACTATTTATCTACCCACCAGCGATTCTTTTAGCTCAATAAGACGATATAATCGTTCTTGTATTTGCTCTAAACTGTGTGAATGATTCTCTAAATAGTCCCACTGAAATCGGTCCAGAACTGCACCTAATTGAGTTAGAGCACCTCTAACCCCATCGAGAGCCTGAGAGTAGGATGGATATAAAAAATAAGTCTCAGCATCTGTTTGTGGGAGATGATTTTCAAGTTTAGATATAGTATCGGCCAAAATCTTTGCAGCTCTTTTTTGAGTCTGTATTCTTTCTTCTTTGGCTTGTGCTTGTTCAATGGCACATGTTTGTTCCCAGATTAAAAACCCGATAATTACTTTCAAGAGAATAGAGTCATCCATATCATATATATTATCTATTCTTTTCGCTAATTTGCGCTCGATATTCTGCATCGATTGCTTACGCATGTTAGAACGAATTCTATCAGGTATATCAGGATTTAGGCCATAATTAGTGTAATTATCAAAATAAAGACGTAAGAGAAATTGGATTACTGGGGGAATTTTAACAAAATTACTATCATGAAACATATCCAAATTAGGCTCAACTGTAGGACTCATATTACTAACTTGTCGAGTTCTATCCAAAGGGTGAATCGTAGTGCTCACTGTTCCCTGAAATACTTTAGGTGGATTTGGCAGAAAAACTTTTATATCATGCGATTCTAAAAAAAACCACAGTCTATCCTGATTATTCGCTTCATTTGCTTTGTCTATGAAAATATCATAATCCAAATCAGGATTCATTCGGGTTTGAGTGGGAAGAAGAGGGTTCAAAAGATCGGGGAACTCAGACTCAAATTGCCGGATATAGCTCTCAATCATGGGTATGTATTCTTGAAGCACTTTACTTGCAGAACTCATAGAGTATTCACCCTCTGGAACCGAGGCTGGATAGAAGATTGGTTCACGATCAGTAATTCTTTTCATTGCTTCTCCTTTCAGTTCCTAATATACTCATAACTGTGTTAGGACAGTTCGTGCTCTCTTTTGTATTTTCTTTGATTCTGCTTCTATTATCGGCCCATTTTCTTGTGAAGTCAAGTAAAAAGTTGTCGATTGCGTGGAGTTTGTCGCCTATTTTTATTTCTTTGGTGGTGGTGGCCTTGGGAACTTCCTTGCCGGAACTGGCGGTGACCGTTTCGTCATTGATGAGTGGCGATGGTGGGTTGGCTATTGGAAATATTGTGGGCAGTAACATTACGAATGCTACCTTAGTGTTTGGCTTATCGGTGGTCAGTGGATCGCTCAAAATTGGGACCTTTAAAACTCAGCGTAACGCTTATTTGATGTTGATTGTGACCGGACTGTTTGTGTTTCTGCAGTTTTCACGCTGGAGTGGTATTTTTCAGGCAGGAATTCTTTATGTCTCACTCGTTGCGATATTAGTGTATGACTCCCTGCTTGCTTTTCGCGGCCGTTTTCGGGAAGACAAGGCCTCGCTTCTGCATCTCGTGAAAGCAAATGGGGGAAAACCATCTGTTTGGCTGTGGTTTCCAGTCCTTGCCGTCACGGTAGTGGTCTTGTTTTTTTCTGGACAGCTCTTGGTGCAGAGCGTGAATGATTTGGCTCTGGTGACCGGAATCTCAACCAGTTTCCTCGGACTGACACTCACCGCCACAGTCACCTCGCTGCCGGAGATTTTGACCTTACTCATTGCCGGAATAAAAGGAGAAAGTAAGATTGCATTGGGCACAATTCTGGGCAGCAATATCTACAATCTCACCCTGATTGGAGGTTTGCTGTCCTTTTTCCCGACCGGACTCACTCCGACTGCGTTAGCAAATGATCTTATGTATCTCTTGTTCACGACCGTTTTTCTGGTGACTGTGGTTTTGATGCTCAAAGGCAAAGTTGTGAGGCGCGAGGTGGGTTTTCTTGGCATTTTTCTCTTTCTCATTTTCCTCTTTTTGAGTTATTGGACGACTGCTTAACCAGCATTTTCGAGCAACCTGTAACGCACAAAAAAAAGACCTCAGTTCGCACTTGTATCCATGCTGACAAAGCTGCTACTATAAGTGAGAACTGCCCTGTGGATGACGCGTTTGCACAAGTTACACTCGGCAGAAACTATGATATTCAAACAACTGAATCGCATCATCTTAGCAGTAACTCTCTGCACATTTGCCAGTTTATTTTTTGCCCCCGCTGCCCAAGCCGCGAGCGTGAGCTGGGACGGTGGCGGTGACGGTTCCTCTTGGTCCGACGCCACCAACTGGAGCGGCGATGCAGTGCCTGGGGCTGATGATGACGTCACGATCGATATGAGCAGCGTGACAGTGAACATTGGCGCGGCTACGACCATTAATTCTTTGACTCTCGGTAATGCGAGTGGCACAACGGATCCGATTCTCAATTTTAGCTACGATGCATCTTTAGCCCCACTCGTTATTGATGATGGTGATTTTACTATTTATACGAACTCGGTGCTGACACATACAGCTGGTACAACGGCTGTTCAAGGGAAAATCTATGTTGATGTGCAATCTGGCGATATGTTTGTGTATGGCAGCATTAATGTAGAAGGAAAAGGGTTTCAAAGATTCTCAGGTGACGGAAAACCGTGCTGTAATGAACGTCAGACCGGTGGTGCTTCGCATGGTGGCATTGGTGGAAACGGAAACAGCGGGACGTATGGCGCAGGAAGTACTACCATCTATGGTTCTGAGACCGCTCCAGTCACCTATGGAAGTGGCGGTGGCTACGATAATGGCGCAGGAACCGGCTCTGATGGTGGTGGTGCGGTTCGGCTCACAGTGAATGGAACGCTCACGGTGAATGGATCTATTAACGCGAATGGTGAAATAGCCTATGAATGGTCGATCTATTCTGCTGGTGCCGCCTCTGGAGGTTCCATTTGGTTGGATGTTGGCACACTCGAAGGCACTGGTTCGGTTACTGCCAATGGTGGTGATGGTGGGATCAATTATTCCTATGAATCGGCTGCAGGTGGTGGTGGTAGAATTGCTATTTACTATGATACTGATTCCAACGACTTTTCTGCGCTGAGCGCTGACGCCGGAGCACTAGTAAATGGCACGACCGCAGCTGGAGACGGAACCCTGTACTTAGTGGGTAAAGTGGGGACTCCCTTCAATACTAAACAGTTCAAAAACGATGGCATTACTGCCATTGGTACCGGTGGGGAAACCGATGAAGTCATTGTAAAAGCCAGCTTCCAAGTGGCCGATGGCGACAATCCCGAAACACTTACTCCCGAAGTGGAAGTACGCGAAGTTGGCACCGATTTTTCAGACGTTGCCACCCACACCGGTGATGATATTACGTATTCCGGCGGCGCAGGTGCAGTGGCGACCGTATCTATGACTGGTCTGGTTGATGGCGCGAGTTACCACTGGCAAATGCGAGCGTGTGATGACTCAAGCCAGTGTTCTGAGTGGCTGAGTTATGGCGGCAATGCTGAAAATGCGGCTGACTTTACTGTCAATCAAAACACGCTGCCCAACAACCCAACTATACCTGGTTCCTCTTTCTTTATTGGCGGACAATATACCAACGATGCTCAGCCGAGTATTAGTTTCGTGCTCAGTGACGAGAACTCTGGCGATTCCGTCAAATACCAAATTCAGATTGCCGATAATGCCGGCTTTACTTCTCCTGCTGTGAATTATGAGTCGGCGTTAGGCGCTCAAGGCACATTTACATTTACTGTTGGTCAAGCCGAAGGAACCGGATCATATACAGCCGGAACTGAGGGACAAGAACTCACGAGCGGCAACTACTACTGGCGCGTAAAAGCGATTGATAGCAACGATGGCGAGTCCAGTTGGACTACTGCCTCTGGTACGCCAGCATTTATTGTCGATCTCGTCGATCCTACTTCAGCGTCGAACGTGGTAGTGAAAGCGACTGCCGGCGCTTCATCTTCTTATTCCAGCCAAGAAGATGCCGTATGGATGAGCAGCAACAGTCTCTATTTCGACTGGGATGCTGGTACTGACGCTTCCGGCGTAAAAGGATATTGTTTGTACTTAGGCACCAATCCAGTGGGTGATGCCGCCACCGACAGCGGTATTTTAGGCTCTTCTCCGGTCAGCACAACTGGAAGTACCTGTGAATTTATTGTCGAGGACACGGAAGTCGATTTTGCCAACACCGCTTTGCGCAGCTATGACTGGCTCCAATCAAGTTCAGAGCCGTACTACTTTAAGATCAAGACGATTGATGAGGCCAACAATATTTTCGATGGCTCCGAGACAACCAATTCTGTTCCGTTCTACTTTGACAAAACAGCTCCATCCAATGTGTCGGCGTTATCGGCCACGAGCGGCAGTCTTTCCAGCGTTGGTAGCATGTTTATCAGTTGGCCCACTTCTGGTGATGATGCCGCCGGCGACGCGCACTCTGGGATACTCGGCTTCCAGTATGGAATTAATTCGCGTAACACCTGGTACGGTGCGAATACCGACGACACCACTGGCTTGAAATATACATCTTTAGGCGTTTCTCAACCATTCTATTTCCCGAGCTCCGTGCACAACTTGGTGAATTTAGGTCAAAATACAATTTATTTCCGTGTGCTTGATATTGCGGGGAATGTGTCTGAACTGCGTTCTGCCATTGTGAATTTTGGCGGTTCTGCGCCTGAATTTGCCGAGGATGATGAAGTCATTGTCACTCCGGAGCGTAATACCGAAAACAGTTTTGCGTTTAGTTGGCCAGAGGCTTCTCCATCGGCTGGTCGAACAGTATCAAAATACTACTACATGTTTAATACCACTCCACCTTCTCAACTTTCTACCATTACCTCGAATTCGGCCACATATAAATCCACCACCGGTCGGAGTATTTCTGCCGGAAGAATGCCTGGTTTGATTAAAGGGACAAACACTATCTATGTGGTAGCTGTTGATGACAACAATAACTACTCACAGTCCAACTCAATTCGCGCGGATTTTGTATTGGATACAGAACTCCCAGATCCTCCATCGAACGTGACTGTAGCAGATAATTCGATTAAGTCGGCCTCTCTATGGCGCGCTTCGATAGTTTGGGAAGCTCCTTCTTACAAAGGTACTGGAGATTTAACGTACGTTGTACAGCGCTCTGTGGATGGAGACGAGTGGGAAGACGTGACAACTACCACGGGGAATGCCTACGTGGATACTGTATCGGAATCGAAACAGTACTATTGGCGCGTAGGTACGATGGATAATTCTGATGAATCAATTGCCGCTCCGTCGTATTCCAGCGCGGTTACGCTTACTCCGAAAGGTGCTTATACTGAGCCAGCTGATCTCACTTCCAATCCAGCCGCTTCCAACATTACAACAACAGACGCTACGATTAGTTGGACCACTTCCCGTGAATCAGATAGTCGAGTGCTATATGGTTTGAAATCTGGAAGCTACTTTGAGGCTGAGCCTTCGAAATCTGATCAGGTAACGCAACATTCTATTCCGCTTGATAACCTTGAGCCTGGCACCAAATATTTCTACAAAGTTCGTTGGACGGACGAAGACGGAAATACTGGGGAAAGTGATGAATATGATTTCGCCACGGCTCCGCCACCAGAAGTCAAAAATGTTGAAGTGAGCAGCATAGGAGTGAGTACGGCAATCGTGAACTTCACTACTACGAATGCTTCCCAGGCGAAAGTCTACTTTGGGCCGTCAACAGACTTTGGTGGTGTGCGTGAACTCTCCACTTCACAACTGGAAAGTACCTACACAGTAGAACTGACTGAACTGCAAGATGGCACGGAGTACTACTACCGCATTAACACGATTGATAGTGAAGGTAATGAGTATGAAGGAACCATCTTGCGTTTCCAAACGTTACCACGACCGGTAGTGTCCAATATTCAAGTGGAGCAGATTTCGAATACAGCGCAAACTTCTATTGTGGTTACCTGGCAATCAAATACTCCAATTACCTCGGTGGTGACCTATTACCCACAAAATCAACCCGAATTAGTGCGAGACCAAGTGGATATTTCTCTGGCTGATGATGACCACTCAATGATCATTAAGGGCCTTTTCCCAGATACTACGTATCTATTAAGAGTGAGTGGTCGCGACGCTATTGGTAACGAAGCGGTATCAGAGCCAATTACGGTTACGACGGCTCTAGACTCACGTCCGCCAGCAATTTCTGCTTTGTCGGTGGAAGGTGCGAATATTGATACTGTCCGTGATCTGGCGAATCCTTCGCAACTGATTGTTTCTTGGACCACCGATGAGCCTTCTACCTCCCAGATTGAATTCGGCGAAGGTACTGGGACTTCATATACTCAGCAGACACAAGAAGATATGACTTTATCCTTCAATCATGTGGTGGTTATTCCGAATCTTTCACCATCTAAGGTGTACCATTTACGCGCCATTTCTCGTGACTCTGCTGGCAATGAAAGTCGCAGTGTCGATACGGTTACTATTACTCCCAAAGCCACCGATCAGGCACTGGATCTGGTAATAACGAATTTACGCGATGCCTTTGGATTTTTAGGAGACTTTCTATGAGCACACCTACTTCCGCTATCACCGCTGAGGGAATTTCCAAGTCATTTGAAGTTGGAGACCAGCGCGTACCAGTGCTAAAAAATATTTCATTTACAGTGAAACAGGGTGAATTTTTGGTTATTTTTGGTCCTTCTGGTTGTGGGAAGTCCACTTTGCTCCACGTTTTACTCGGTCTCGAGTTCCCGACCAAAGGTTCGGTCCAGATACACAATAAGAATATCTATGGTATGAACGAAGATGAGTTGGCTGACTTTCGAAAACACGAAATTGGCATGGTATATCAACAACCCCACTGGGTGAAAGCGTTGAATGTGTTGGAAAATGTTGCTTTTCCACTCACACTTATGCGCGTTGAGAAAGAGCAACGCTTACAGCAAGCTCTGGAGCTGCTTCGCATGGTGGATATGGAAGACTGGGCACACTATTTACCATCTGAACTTTCGAGTGGACAACAGCAACGGGTGGCTCTTGCCCGCGCCATTATCAGCAATCCTGATCTGATAGTAGCCGATGAGCCCACCGGAAACTTAGATTATGAAGCTGGTTTGCAGCTGATGAGTTTGTTGGAAAACATCAATAAGAAAACGGGCAAAACCGTTATTATGGTTACGCATGACTTGGAATACATGCCGTATGCCACGCGGGCTTTGGAGATGTTGGATGGTGAAGTTATCAAAGAGGTCACCAACACAAATGCCTACGCCCAAAACGGCAATATCCCGCTGAAACGTGGAAATGGAAAACACTAGTATGAAACTGCCCTCTGACTCCAACCGTCGTTCTTTTCGCCAATTCGTGGACTTTGTTTTGAGTCCCCTCTCATTGATGGCATTGATTATTCTCTATTGGCTGTATTTTATTTTAGAAAAAGCTGCCGCACGATTTCCACGCGTAAAGCGTCTGCGTCAGCGAATTTGGCAATCTGCAAAACTGCTTGATCCGCCAGCCAAGAAGCCAACCATTTCTCGTATTGATATTATCGAGCTGGCCCTGAAAAACATGCGAAGCAAGCGCATTCGCACACAAATCACTATTTTCGGTATGACGATTGGTATCGCCGGCATTGTTTTCTTGGTTTCAATTGGCTACGGATTGCAAGATCTCGTGGTCAAACGAGTAGCTCGCCTGGAAGAGATGCGCCAAATTGATGTCACTGTTCCACCAGGAAGTAATCTCACTATTACTGAGAATTCTCTGCGTGACTTTGCCCAAATGGCCGATGTGCAAACGGTAGCTCCCATGATTGCTTTGGTGGCGCGCGCCAGTTATCAAAACTCAGCTACAGATCTTGTTGCGTATGGTGTGACCAGTGACTTCCTTGAGCAGTCGGCAATCAAACCAGTCGAAGGACAGATTTTTACAAGTAACGAAATTGTTGTCGAACGGGAAAATGAACAGTCATCTTCGGGAGAGGATGCAAATGTAAATGCAGCTCGGGAAGCGCTTATTACGCTGGAAGCGGAAACCTGGTACCGAGTACGTGAAAATCCCAATCCAAATGCTCCCCTGCTCGGATATACGCGCTCAACTGGTAATGAGTATCCAGCAGAGATGGTTACCGGTGAAGAATATTTGGTCGGCACCGAACTCTCTAATGCTTGGGTGCGTGCTGAGGTGCCACTCTGGACCGAAAACAACGGTGAGTATGAACCTGTCCGGGCGGATTCGGATCGTCAAGTGTATCGCTTTGGGTACATCACAGAGTCGAACTTGACGGTAATTCCGCTCAATGGAGAGCGTGAAAGAGGTCTATTGGAAGGACAATCAACGACCAAGCAAGTCAAACTTCCAGACAGCATTTCGCAAGATGTGGTCGTAAACCTGGCCACACTGCAGGTTCTGGGAATTCAACAAGAAGACGCGGTTGGCGAGGTATTTGAAGTTTCGTTTGTCGTTACGGGAGACCTTTTAGAGGATAAAGATACAAAGATTCAGTCATTCCCAGTTTCCTATCGCATTGTTGGTGTGACTCCAGATGATCGCTCCGCCATTATGTATGTTCCGTTTGCTGATATGCGCTTGCTCGGTGTGGATCGTTTCTCGCAAGTCAAGGTAACCGTGAATGCGGAAAACCGTTTGCAACGAGTGCGCGATCAAATTGAGACACTTGGTTACAATACCAGCTCGGTTGTAGATACGGTGGTTCGCATCAATAGTATCTTCGGCACAGCCCGCACCATGTTGTTGGTGGTTGGTATGGTGGCGCTTATCATTGCTTCACTGGGCATGTTTAATACACTCACAGTTTCACTGCTGGAGCGTACCCGCGAAGTAGGATTGATGAAGGCCATGGGACTGAAGTCCTCAGAAATCCGCGAACTTTTCTTGGCAGAGTCCATGATTATGGGCTCGGCTGGCGGAGTACTCGGACTCCTCGGAGGATACCTGAGTGCGAAAGTACTTGAAGTGATTCTATCTCTGTACACCCTGTACAAAGGCGTTGGCTACATCTCAATCGCCAGTATCCCTTTCGGTTTCGCTCTGCTGATCTTGATTCTCTCGTTTGGAGTCGGACTTTTGACTGGTTACTATCCGGCCCGTCGCGCTACCAAGATTTCTGCCTTGAATGCATTACGATACGAGTAATCCTGGTTGCCGAAGCGTGGACACATGGAGTGATTATTTTCGGACAAATAAAATGGCGTTAGGAATGTTTCTGCCTGGTCCTGCTTTATAGCCGCCGGACCACAAAGCAGTAGAACCACCACTATCTAAGTTGATGGCATTTTCCATACCGAGCGCACGTAACGCCCAGGCGGCCTCAGCCACTGTGGCCGAGTGAACGACGCCAATATACACCGTATTCCCCTTGTTCGCGACAAAACTGCGATTCCCTTTGCTCCCTTTTTTGGGATCACCGTCACCAGTGAAACGAATTTCGTTGCCACTCAAAAGTAAAGGAAAGTTGGAGAGTACTCCAGTCGGAGCAGTATCGCGGCCCCACTGAGATGCAGCTCCCACAAAGCGAACTGAACCATCAAAAAAGATAACCGCTGGATTGGTACTATAGACATTGTTTTCGGAATTAAAATAGGTTTTATCTTTGTTCATGACCAGGAGATCAAACGAATTCGTTTTTCCCGCACAAGAAGGATAGCTGGCCGGACAAAAGTAGGTGCCGTTGATACCCGCGTAAGCTCCATTGCGGCTCACATAGTCTGATAATGGCAAAACTGGACAGTCGTTGGCGCAGTCGCTTCCACTTGCTGTATCGACAATGACGCGCGTGCTGCTCAAATCACCAGCAACCAGGCTGACCACGAAGGAACCAATATCCGTCTGCACTTGCTGACGACTGTAGCCGCTATTCGGTGCGTCATTGCTTGTGGTACTTGCTGTGGGAGCTGGGATGGCGGCCGCGGCGGCGAGTTGTTGTTCAGCGGCGGAGATATTGGTTTGCAGAGTTGCTAGTGAGGCTTCAGCGGAAGCATAGTTATGATCAGCAAGAAACGCGAGGATTTGCGCCCAAGTTTCTTCCAGCTCTTTGGTATCGTAGTTCCGGTCTTGTAATACTAAGAGTCGCTCGTATTCTGTTGTGGCTTGCGTGTTCGCAGTCTTGAGGTTCTCGAGTTGTTCTTGCAAGGCATCGTTCCGGACGCGCTGATCTTCGTTTTGGAGCTTCGTAAGCGTGGCAGACAGACTGGCGGAGTACTCAGCGCTGCTGCGATTTTCATTTTCCAACGAGCGAACATAGGCCGAGTATGATTGCCAATTATTCCAAGCGAACCAAGTTGCGATGGTTATTCCAATCAAAAGCGCACTGCCAGCCAGGGAAGTCCACACGAAGCGCTGCTTTTCGCGCCAGAATGTTTGGAGTTGGAGAAATCGGGCAGATTTGGGCATGGTTTACCGATGTGGAATGGGTTCTATAGTTGTTTCTTCTACGTTGACCCAAAACGTATATTCTTTGTCTGCAACAGAAAAAGAAACATACACGCGAGAGGTGGTCAGATCAGGAACGGTATCCACCGTGGCGTGAAGTAATTGTTCGGGAGTAATATCAGGTTTTTGTGTTTCAAACCAGTTGATAACCAACTGAATGGCATCTGCGGCTCGGTAGCGAGCTTTTTCGGCTATCTTTGATTCTTCTAATGGATTTATGTCTTGTTCTGGAATATCTGCCATATTTTTCTCCTTCTTTCTGCAGCCTATCACATTTCTTCCCATAAATTGGTAAGATTTCCCGAATACATGGCCGTACCGAACCAAGCCCAGTTTTGAGTGTAGTAGTTTTGCGGGTCTTCCCAGAAGCTGTGTTGCTCGTCTTCGTAGAATTTTTGCTTGAGTTGCGTTTCGTAGATGCGTTCTGCTTCATCTGGCTGTACGGCCATGAAAAGTCCAATAGTGGCACCGTAGGCAGCCGCGGATTCGTAGCTCTCCCATACTTCTCCCGTATGTCGATAGGCAACAGAGATTCGACCGTTCTCTTGCCACTCGTTTATGAGGAAGCTCAGTTTTTCTAAATACACCAGAGCCCGCGGATCTTCGTTCCATTGGTAGTCGAGCGCCACACGCCAGGGTACGCGGATGGCATTGTAGGAATAGTCGGTGCTGGAAAGCCCCTCCTCTACAGACACCTGGCGCGCTGTTCCACTAGGAGTAATTTCACACCACTCGGGTGGAAGGAAAACACTTGTATCATGACCGAGAGAACTTGCAGAGCATTTTTCCAACACTTCGTAACTCGTGTCGACAACAGATTTCCAGTTATGATTCGGATCTACCTCTTGAAAGATGCGGTAACTATACGGCGCAAGGTAAGATGGGTTGATAACTACACCTGGATACTGTTGAGCCCATGGTCCAGGTAAGAGATAGTATTTGCCGTTCATTTCCTTTACTTCGTGTTCCCAAATGGCGTCGATGACTTTCTCGGCTTGGATGCGGTAGGAGTCGTCATTCCAGCGTCTGGAAGCAAAGAGGAGGGCCAGGGCGATATCTTGGTCGGCATCGGTGGCCGAGTCAATGTCGATAGTGCCGATTTGGCCACTTTCATCTGGTCGGTACCGCCAAGAATAAAGCATGTCTTCATTGCGGAGGCGCTGATTGGCCCAAGTGAGTACTTCATCAAAGGTTTCTTGATCATTCATCCACACTGCTCGCAATAAGGCATAGGACTGGCCTTCCGAAGTGGTAATTTGGTTCTGTTGAAGATCGATTACCTTTCCGTTGGCAATGGAGTAGTCTTTGTATGAGTTCCAGGATCGCTCTAGAATGTGATGCGGATAGTAGGGTCGCCAAAACTCAACACTCCATCCGTCAGATTTGAACGATTTCCAGATACGAGAGTTATTGATAACGGTGGACGTGAGTGGTGAACTTCCAGAGAATAGATCACCTTGCATCTGCGGTGTTTGCGCAACGAGGTCAACACGAGAGGGATCTTCAGCCAAGAGATCTTCGCGTACATCGGGATCTTGGTCAACTTTCCAATACCACTCGGCGTCAGGAAAGACCAGGGTGGATGGGTTATCCGTGTCTTGCAGATCGATATACGCGTAGTTATCAATAATGATGATATCATCTGGCTGCATGTGGTCACGAATCCACTGTACGGCCTCTAATTGGGCTTTGGTTTGTTGGCTCTGAAAGAAGAGATAGGTGCTTTTGGGATTGGCGAAAATATATTCTCTTTCATAGAGGAAAGCGTATCCAATAAAAATACTACCAATTACCAGCACGTACAGCCCAGTTCGCAGAGATTGATCTTTAAAAGCTTTTAAGAATGTTTGGAATCCTTCATGAATACAAATTGCACAGAATGCCGCGGCGAGTGGAATATACGGAACGATGTAGAAATCAATTACTACTCCACCGCGCATGAGGAAGAGGATGAAGCCGAGTCCAAGCAGACCGAGTCCGGCATAAATACGACGGGAACGAATGAAAGCAATCAGAAGGACCGCGAGGTTCGCTAGTGGCCCAACAAACATCAGAAAAGGATCCTGTTTTTTCCATTGCTGGTAGTGACACCAGATAGCTTTGGTTTCACAAACCAGAGAACTATTTACTCGTGATGATTGGTATTGCAAAGTGCCGAGCAGACTGACATGCTCCTCTGTTCCACCAAGTAAATGCCCAGTAGGAAAGAGTTCTCCTTTGAGGAGCGCGTACAAAAAGTAGAGGGAAATCACGGACCCGCTAATCATGAGCCATTTCAGTAGAGCCAAATAGCGATGATACGAATGGGAAGATAAATACAGTGTCAGTAAAAATCCTGGAATGAAAAAAACGGCATTTTCCTTCGTGAGCACAGCGATACCAAAACACAACGCGCTCAAAAAAACATGATTCATTTTCAGTTTATCGCGCAAAATGAGTAAGTAGGAAAGCAAACCCCAAAATACCATGATGTTATCAAGCAGGATTCGCCGCTGATAATAGAGACCAAGTGGAGATATTGAGAATAAGATGCCCGCAATGGCTGCTGCCCAGTTACTGCGTGTCATCCGCCGGGTGATGAGCATCAGTAGCAAGGTAGAAACAACGTGCAGCACCAGCATGAAGACTCGGCCTGTATTGAGCGAAAACCCAAAGGTATAAAACCCACCGGTCACAAAAGTCCAGAGAGCAATGAAGATCCAGCCTCCTGGTGCGTGATCATACCAGTACGTGTATGGAGCAAGTTTCCCTTGTGTTACGAGTGACCATGCTTGTGACATGTAGACACCCTCGTCGTTCTCGTAGTACGGAAAATGGAACATGTTGTGTCCATGAAATATGGCAACAAAAATGAGTACTGCCGCAAAAAGAAAGACCGCTACCCAGTCTTTTCGAATGGGCGTAAAGGGAATGTTACGAAGCATGTGACTCCCGGTGTGAATTCAAGTGTGTTGTTTTTTCCCAAGTATTTTGGCCTTGAGTGAGGTGAATAACACCCCGGAATGCTGCGATGCTCAGAAGAATTTGGTAAGGAAAATATGTTAATAAAATGTGAAATGGTAAAAGGAGTGAGTAGGAGTATCCATAGCCGCGTGTAAAGGTATAGAGTCCGTAGTTATAGAGAACAAGCTGAATGAGTAATACGTAGGCTGGCAGGAGTGAAAACATTGCCCAGACCACAGGGAGCTCCAAAAACAGCATAGCAATGATTGTGAGTGGAAGATAAAAAATCCACAACGCTTGTATGAGTGGCATGATTAATAAGTAAGCCGTGAAGAGTTGACGACGTACACCAAGTAATTGTCGCCACTCAAAACGAAAAAAGATTTGTAGAAAACCTTGATTCCAGCGAGTGCGTTGTTTGATGAACTCAGCAATGGTGGTAGGTGTTTCTTCATGAGTTGTATGCGCTTCGTCATACACGATACCAATGTTAGCGCCTTGGAGAGACAGACGAATTCCTAAATCTGCGTCTTCGGTTAGAATGTTTTCCGACCATCCATTTACACTTTTCAGTAGAGACTGGCGAATGAAAACAGTGTTTCCTCCTAGAGGCACTACACCAAATTGTGCATAAAAATGGAGAGCAGACTTAAACCAAAAGTAGTATTCAAGTACGTTCAAAGCTGAAAACCACTTAGAGGTGTAATTAATAAGTTGTACTCCTGACTGGAGGACGTCGTACTGGTGATCAATCATGAGCGTATTTACAATTTGCAAAATATCTGGATGAGGTTCGTCTTCGGCATCAAAAACAGCGACTACATCATTCCGGGCGTTTTTGAGACCAATATTCAGGGCCTTAGGTTTGTTGTCGATAGACTTGCTCACTATTTGAAGGCGAACCAATTGATTTTGCAGAGTGGGAATGACATCTCGCACAGCAGTAATGGTTTTCGCATCATCTTCGCGACATAAGACGATAACCTCGTAGAGTTCTGCCGGATAATTAAGTGAATTCATGGCGTGTAACGTATCGGCAATGACCTCAGCCTCGTTGCGTGCGGGAACCAGCAGACTGAAAGAATGGACAGGTGTTTGGAATTGTGTGGGAGATTTTCGCAAATGGAGCGTGTGTGGGTCGTTCCATGAGTAGGTCATGGTCAGGAGCGTGAAGAGAGAGTGAAAGAGCAAAATGAACGAGATAGCGATAATAAGTATCGATACTAGTGTCATGTTTTTCTTCCTAGTTGTCTATAGTTGTTCAAGGGTAACACGAAAAATGCCTATATTCAGGATGATTTTGCAAGAGGTTTGTAAGAGAATGATTCTTAGTCATGAAGGACTATGCATTCTTGGTAACAAAGAGAGTCAGAATGGCAAGCGTAATAACGGTGTCGCGAACTCCTATGCGCCAGTTGTGAATATACGCCAGTGGCAGAATACTCAGCCACCATATGAGTGTGAGTAAGAGAGTTGCATTTGGCCACACCACAAACAAGAGTGCACTCCCCAAAAGAATATTTCCCAGGGAGTGAATACGCATAATATCTTTTGGCGCCACAGGACTCCATTTTTGGATGAACGGTGGAATGTATTGGAGCCATTTTTCGGGATGCCATAGCTGTGATAGGCCAAAACTGAGCATATTGAGGGCGATAGCGAGGCGAAGGATGAGTAAGATGTCAGGCATGGTCGTCCCATTCTTTCCATCCTCCGAGGATATCGTAGGTATCTGTTTGGGGTGTAAAGAGATTGCCATCGGTATGCTCTGCAGGAGAATCCAGCAACTGCATATGGTCGGCATAGCGGCTGAAAATATATTCTGTCAGCTGAGGAAAGAGTCGATGTGCAGCGACACTTACCTTACCCATCATACCAACAGTAACCTCATTTCGTGGTTCATCTACGAGTCGGACCACTGTTTTAGCGAGCTGCGATGGATGATAGATGGGTCGAACAGGCTGTATTTTCTGACCAGAATAGTTGGCCGCTCTTTGATAAATGGGTGTATCGAATGTGGCTGGCAAGACAAGACAGATATGAATTGGAGAATTTTGGTATTCAAGCCGCAAGCTCTGGGTGAGACCGCGAATCGCGAATTTAGAAGTGACATATGGTGAGGCGTGCGGCATAGGAACGGCGCCAATGACTGAAGAAATATTAATGAGGGTACCGCGTTTTTGGCCTTGAAAGTGCTGCAAGGCTGCTTGGCAGCCATACACATATCCCATCAGATTTACTTCGATAACGCGCTGAAAGCTTTCTGTTGGAATATCCATAAAATTTCCGTAGACAATGACAGCTGCGTTGTTAATCCAGACATCGAATCCACCCCACTGCTTCTCTGCTTCTTGCGCAAGATGGTGCATTTTATTGCGATCGGTAACGTCGAGTGGTACCGCGATGGCCTCTCCCCCTCGATCGCTAACCTCCCCAATAACCTCCTGCAGTTCTTCGTTTCGTCGAGCAGCTAATGTTATTTGCGCGCCTTGTTTAGCAAACTCATGCGCCAGAGCACGGCCATTCCCAGAGGATGCCCCGGTAATAACAACGCGGGTTGGTGTAGTTTTCGTAGACATAACTCTGTTCCACTATAAGTACTGAAGAACAGAAGTCTGTATGTATGCAGTTACAAATAAGTAAGAAATTCTAGCGACGCAAACGGAGGTACGACCGAATCGGTACCAAAACAAGCGCTCCGGCTACACTTGTGGCGGACATGATCCAAATGAGTGTGGGAAAACCAAAAACAGTCGCGATGTAGCCGGCAATAACTGCTAAAGCGGCACTCCCTAGGTCAGTGAGCGTGTTATAGACTCCCCACTCGGTACCCTCTCTGTTGTGATCAATATGGCGGGTAAAGATGGCCATATACGTAGGGGCGCTAATTGCAGTCGAAATACCTAAGAACAACTGTACTAGGTACAGTTGCCAAGGGTGTTCAATGACGAGATACAAGAGCAGACTCAAGCCAGAAAGGACGGAGAAGACGACCATGAGCAAGTAGTCATCGGTTTCACCCTTAATTGCGTCAATTGTGTTCGCAACAGGAATTTGGAGTACACTGCGCGCAATCAAGAAAATGCCCATAGCAATACTGACCACCAACGCATTACCACCGACAATGAAATCCTCCACGAATAACGCAAACAACGGTGCAAACATGCCTGCTGCACCGACGATCAAGATGTCTGAGGCAATAAGGAGACGGATGACTGGGTTAATACCGGTGAACAGAAGACTGGGCAGCGATTTTGAGCGAAGTTTCATGCTTGCATAGTAGCATGTTGCGGCAGGGTGAGGAATTCATAGATGAGCGCCATTCCCATTTTCCGGCGAGAGCATATAACAAAATGCTCTACCAGCCAATCTCCGAATACACCGATCCCTCAAACAAGTGCTCCACAGCCAATCGCACGCCAGGGATAGTGTTCTCGGGTAAGGCGTCAATAGCATGCCACACCAAAGCGCTGCATTTCTCTGGTTCGCAGTTGCTTACTGTTCCACTCCACTTCTCCACAAGAAAGTAGGCATCAACATACTCGGCATCGGTGGATTTTCGGTGCTGGATGTGCGTGGCTAAGATGTGTTGCGGCTGAATTTCGATACTGGCTTCTTCTTTCGCTTCCCGTTGGAGAGCGGTTTGGAAACTTTCTCCTGGCTCCACATGACCAGAAACGAGGCCGTAGTTGCCATCTTCGTAGCCAGTATTTTGGCGTTGTAGCAGGAGAATGGTGTCGTTTTGCTTGAGAACGAGATAGACGGCGAGGCGGCTGTGGGGTGCGTGCATGGAAAAGAGGAATATTATTTATGTTATTGTATCAGAGAAAGTACATGATACCCAAGATGCCTCATATACCAGAAAGATCCCTTATAGGGATCTTTTCTGCATTCAATTTTATCTACTTTAAACTTTGAACAGCTTAAAGCGCAATTCATGTATTTTCTTGATAGAGTCCTGTGATACATATCCACACTCACCAGATCGTAAGAGAGCAAGAACTTCATCTAGTTTTTCTTCAACTTGCTTGCGGTTCGCCTCATTGGCTTCCATTTTTGTCTGCTCCTCAGGGGACATTGGTGCAAAATTATCATTTTCTTCATCTAGATGGTCATGTTGTATAGTTTCTGCCATACAATTCCTTTTTTGTTAATAATATTGGTTATAGTATATCACTGCCAACGTACAACGATTAAGCCACCGGTACTTTTTCGACATGTTTCATCTTCCCATCAGCAAATTCAAATAGGATGCCGATTCTTGTCTCTGAAATATTACGAACAGCATGCGGAAGATACGGTGGTACTTCAATGAGAAGGAGTTCTCCGTTTGGGTTCATCTCTGTTGATTTTTTTTCTCCATTTACGTCAAACCAAATGAATTCAAGATCGCCCACTGCTACGAACCACTCAATTCTGGGGTGTTTATGGTTTCCACCGACACTTAAGGGGGCGAGATGAACAAATTGCTGGTCTTTTATTAGAGATTTATCTATTGGAATATCGTCAGTATTGAGTACCCAAACGTCAGAGTCATCTTTTTTGTATGTAAAATTGAGAGGAGTTATTTTGGGATGCATTATTGGTTAATTATAGCAGTGCTAAAACGCTCAGTTGAAAACGGATAAAGTATTGATATAAAAAATAAAAAATGCGGTCTAGTTTATTAGGGTGGCTGGGTGAGGGAGCTGTGTACTACAAGTGTTAGAATAAATCCATGTCAATGAATCAAAAGGTCAAAGCTGGATACAATAATGCTGCTGAGCAATACAATGCAGACTATCGAAATGAGTTCAAAAATAAGCATCACTTGGATTGGTTGTTGTCAGAGCTCAATTCAGGATCAATGGTGCTCGATGTTGGTTGTGGTGCAGGTAAGCCAGTTGATGACTATCTAATTGAAAATCAGATAAATGTCTTAGGAATAGATATTTCGGAGAAACAAATTGAGCTAGCGAGAGCAAACGTCCGTGATGCTGACTATCAAGTTCTGGACATGTCCGAACTCAAGGAAGGACAATTTACTGTTGATGCTGTTGTGTCTTTCTATGCAATTTTTCACACACCCAGAGAAGGTCACTTGGAATTGCTCAAAAAATTCAGAACTTTTCTTGATGCGGGCGGATACTTATTGGTCACTATGGGGGCCACTGACTGGGAGGGATCTGAAGATGATTTCTGTGGTGCTGAAATGCATTGGAGTCATTACGGTGCGGATCAGAATAAGGATCTAATTGAAAAAGCAGGTTTCAAGATACTGAAGTCAGAAATAGATAATTCAGGAGATGAAAAGCATTTAATCGTCTTTGCACAAGCAATTTGAAAGAGATTGAACTTGTCGCGAAAACGCGACAATGGGTGGCTAACCGGATTTGAACCGGCGACCTCCGCTTCCACAGAGCGGCGCTCTAACCAGCTGAGCTATAGCCACCATGTCTCTTCAGGGGTCATTGGCCGTCTGAAGAGAACAAGAGGAATTATACCATGAAGACCAAGGTGTCCAGAGTGGGAACTCGCCTGGTGGCGGCTAACTATCTAAATAGACTGTAGGGCCAAGCAGCCCACCGCTACTCAACTACATCAAGTACAGCCGGACCAGAAAAATGCAGTGTTCCCTCCTGCTCGTACCGATCCAGCGCATTGGCCGGGTAATACACGTAGATGGTGCGCGCCACAGCACTGCTCATGTGCGTATCAGTTCGCAACCACTTCTCAAAATACGGTTCTTCTAAGGCAATGCGCGCACTTTGCGCGGGTGGATGGCCTGCATACCAGAGTAAATACTGGTAATGATCATCGGCGGCATCATAGACGTCGAGATGACCGCGATAAACCAACGCGTATGGCTCTTTTTGCGCCAGCTCAAGAATCGATTCCACCACCGGCAGGTGATCCGCAACGGTTTGACCACGGAGTTCCGGCAAAACAGAAAACGCTTGTAGTGACCACAGGCCAAAGAAGCCAATCGCACCTGCCAGAGAAAACACCTGCCAACGAGGTCGGAAAAGTGATTGCAGACCAACGGGGATGACTATCGCCGGCGCCAAGAACAGAATGGCCAGTGCGTGATCGCCACCGACGGTTTTTAGTGTAAAGGCCATCATGCTCAAGGAGATCCAGACCAGGAGAATTGTTTCGTGTATCGGTGGTAAGAGCTGTGCACGCCAGCGGTCCCAGAGGTGCAAACACCAGAACACCAGTGTCGAGGCAAATATGACAAAGAGGAGTGTGGCGGCAAAGGGTGTCTGCGGAAAAGTGGCCAAAAGCCATTCGCGCGTCCAGTAGGCAAAGGAAGTCGTGCCGCGAACTGCGCGCACGAGCAAGAGCAAACCACTGAGGAAGATTCCGGTGCCAATAATGCGTTGCTTCCAAACTCGATCAATACTGTCGGTAAACAAGAGCCAAATAACAGCTTGCGCGGCCCACAAGACGGCTGCGGAAAAATTAAACTGGATGCCCAAAACGGGCAAAAGCGCTGCCGCCATCCACCACCGTCGGTTGTTACCCTGAACGGCTTCGGTCATACTCCACAACCACGCAATGACGATCAGCGGCAAAGGACTCGGCTCAATAGCGATTCGTGCCTGCCAAGTGACCAGTGGTGACAGGGCATACAGAAGCCCACTTACTACGGCCAAAATTTGGTTCTGCCAGTTACGCCAGACGTAAAGATACAGAAACGCAGTGGTAAACACACTCATTCCGGCCACCATGACCGCTGGTCCAATGGGATGAAAATTGGAGAACCACAAAGCAACGGCCGTGAGGTAGTAATACAGCGGCCCCAGAGAGATGCCGGCCACAGAAGTTGCCGGCCCTTGCAATACGAAATCCCCCAGCAGAATATCGCGACCGGCAAGCATGGCACGGCCTTGGTCAGTAGAGAAAATAAGCCATTCTGGTAAGTTGTAGAAACGGAAAAACAGCACAACACTCAACACAATACTGAACCCAATTACGGCAGGCACAGTGCGGGCGGTGTCGGTACTCATGATTTTTGTTTGTTGGCGATAGACAGAATCAGATCAAGTTGTTTTTGCGTGTCTTGGATAGAACCATTGAGCTTAATATTGACTTGCGTTTGGCGGAAAGAACGGCGGATTTTGACATCAGAATCTTTTCCGAGAGCGCGATTCAGCTCTTTCGTCCAGCGATCAATATCTTTGGAAACTTGCAAGCGAGGCTTGTGTTCCTCATCTTTTTGCCCGGCCTCATTTTTGCTGCGGCGAACAAGTTCTTCGGTTCGGCGAACAGAGGCATTCTCTTTGAGCACCTGCTTGTAGGTGTCGATCATGACTTTGGTGTCGTTGATTCCCTGTAAGGCGCGGGCGTGGCCTTCGGTAATGAGCTCACTCAATAAGCCATCTTTAATGGCATCGGGAAGTTGCAGCAGACGAATCGAGTTGGTGACGTAGGAAACTGATTTTCCAATTTGTTTCGCTGTCTCAGTGGGAGATAAGTTAAATTCTGAGCTGAGGCGGTTCAGAGCATGAGCCCGTTCTATTGAGTTCAGATCAGAACGCTGGACGTTTTCGATAATCGACATCTCCAGCATGCCACGCGGAGATGTTTTTTTGACCACTGCCGGAATAGTTGGTAGTCCAGCCTTTTTTGTGGCGCGCCAACGGCGTTCACCCGCAATGATCTGATATCCAGCCGGTGTATGGGCAATGACAATTGGTTCTAAGACACCGTGGAGCTTGATAGATTCCACCAAATCATTGAGTTCCTCGGGGTCGAGGTGTTTACGTGGTTGGTGGGGGTTCGGTTGGATCTGGTTGACGTCCAGTTCCTGTATCATTTGTCCATCTGCCATACTTGATTGAGTTATAGCAGAATCAGTCTCTTTTCACAAGCTTCACGACGTTATAGGACTTCAGCAATCCGCGGTATAATAGCAGTATGAACTCCATTAAAATTTCCAAGCTCCTGTCTACTGCTGGAGTGGCCTCGCGCCGAAAAGCAGAAGAGCTGGTAGCTGCCGGGAAAGTCAGCGTAAATGGTCAAATCATGACCAATGTCGCCGAGCGTGTTATTCCTGGAAAAGATGTGGTGGCCGTGAATGGCCGCATTCTTTCACAGGAAGAAGATACGGTGGTTCTTATGCTGAATAAACCTCGCGGAGTGGTCTCGACTGTTTCTGATCCGGATGGAAAAGAGACGGTCATGCAATTTGTGCCTCCCGAATACCAAGAGTATCGCCTCTTTCCGGTAGGCCGACTCGATGAAGACTCCGAAGGTTTGATACTGCTCACCAACGATGGTGACCTCGCTTATCGACTCACACATCCTAAATTTCGGGTGCCAAAGACGTATCACGTCGTTATTGAGGGTCATCTGACTGAACCAGAAATACAACGACTGCGGCGCGGGGTTCCATTAAAAGGGAGAAAAACGCAGCCAGCCGATGTGAAAATTCTGGAGCGTATGGAAAATGCCATGTTGTTAGCAGTGACTATCCGTGAAGGACTACACCATCAAGTACGACGCATGATGCAAGCCATGAATCATCCTGTTATTCGGTTGAGACGTGTGCAGATGGGACCGTATTCACTGGGAGACTTACCCAGCGGGTCCATTCGAGATGTGCACTAAAACTGGCTTGAGCAGATACCAGAAGTAACACTTTGAATTGTACTGAAATGTATTGTATTGAAATGTTGTTAGGCTACATTCACCACAGTACGACCATGTCGCTTGGTGAACTCCACCACACCGTCTTCAACAGCGTAAATAGTGTAATCACGACCGAGGCGAACACCTTTACCAGGCTTGTACTTGGTGCCTTTTTGGCGCACGATGATGTTCCCGTTCTTGACGGTTTGACCACCAAACAGTTTGACGCCGAGACGCTTTCCTGGTCGCTGTGAATGTTGATGGGCGGCTGATCCACCCGCTTTAACGTGTGCCATAGAGGAAGAATTATATCAGATTTTTTATAAAATGAAGAGGCAAGTTATCCTCGGGGAGCTTTCTTTTCAAAGACATAGATTTCACGTTGCGTCACCGCACTCGGCCGACCGCCGCGGAAAGGGCCACTCAGCTGCTCAAATCCCTGTGCAGCAAATTCGTCCAGTGCTTTCGTAACCGTAATGGTTTTGCCTTTTTTGCCCTCATAGGCAGGGAGAATCATGACAACTCGTCCACCTTCTGGAAGAAGCTTGGCAAAAGAACGAACTGTGCCTTTATACATCTTTTCTAGTCCGCGGATAACGCCAGGAATCTGTTCTGGAGTTGGGGTTAGTTTGCCCAAAAATGGTTCAGTCACAATACAGGTTGGTTGGGTCGGAAAATCTCGTGGCTCTAAGTTTTCACTCTTTTTCACAGTCAGGGAGTGCTGAAATTCGTTACTACTCTCCTCGCTCCACCATGCAAGGTTTTTCGTGGTGCTGACAATGGCTTCGGGAGAAGCGTCATTTCCCAGAACAGATAAGACACCGAGATCAACTGCTTCAATAAGAATGGTGCCCATGCCACAAAATGGATCGAGCACGATGGCATCTTGGGGCTGGTGAGTACCAATACCGAGGTTAAGCATCATGCGTGAGACTTTAGAGGACAACATACCGCGCTTTCGATCTCGCATGGGTTTTTCCACGTCGCGGATACGCCAAGCATCGGGATCTTGCCAGGTCAAAGTAGTCGCAAAGAGTAAAGATTGTTCCAATTGAATAACATGAAGCTCAGTCAGAGATTTGTTATGCTTCAGAACCGCCGCATTGGCGCCCGTACGCGGCGTTTCGTGGTACGAGACCTTGGTGCCAGCATTATTCAGTTGGCGCTTAATTTCGCGTGCCTCGACAACGGGGAGATGGTCGCGACCATGTTCGGCTAATGCAAATCGCTTTGGTTGGAGCTCCGTAATGATATTCTTCACCGTAGACTCTACTTCACTGAATTCTAGATGAGGAGTAATAGAATGGATTTGGGCAATTTTATAGGTGCCGCCTAAAACATGTTGCAGCTGCTCAACATCAATTAGCTCTTCGCTGTCTAAAGCCGCAAAGCGTTCCTCGAGTCGATCAGGTTCTGGTAAAGCAAAACGGGCCAGAACTGTTTTGAGTTCTTCCCAGCATAAGTCACTGGTTTGACCTAAGAAAAAGAGATATGTCATGGAGATAGTATACCGGTTAGGCTGCGATCTTCTTCACGGTCAATACAGACTCGTGTTGACGATGACCTTGAGTACGACGATAGCGAGACTTCGACTTGTACTTCAGGACACGCAGCTTTTCACCCTTTTGGTTCTGCTCGTGTTGCAGCGTTACCACGGCGCCCTCGACAAACGGGGTACCAACCTTTATATCTTTTCCGTTGCGCACAAAGAGTACGTCAGCGACGGAAACAACACCTTTGCTGTCAATGTGGTCTGCGGCAAGCTTATCGACGACGAGAGTTTCCCCTTCGCTGACGCGATACTGTTTTCCACCGAGACTGATAATTGCGTAGTTCATAGTTCCTTGTAATTGCGTTCTTCCTTGAGTTGATTCACAAGTTCAGAACATGAATTGTATCACGGATTGTCTATTTGTGCATCATGAGCTTTTTGGGTCGCCAATGCGTTGACTCTTGGGGAACGAACTGCGTCGCAGCGACTCCAAGATTCCCAGACTGGTCGCCGTGGCGAGCAGCGAGCTTCCACCCAAAGAAAACAATGGCAACGGTACGCCTGTAATCGGCATGACACCAATATTCATACCAATATTGATAGTCGTTTGGGCAAACAACGTAAATGCCAACCCCAGGGCTACCAAACTCTTCTCTGGTGAGTCAAGTTGCGTCAGGATACGCACAATCCAAAAAAAGATGCCCGCATACAAAGAGATAAGCAAAGAACTGCCAATAAAGCCAGTTTCTTCGCCGAAAGTGGCAAACAAGAAGTCAGTATGTCTTTCGGGTAAAAACTGCAGATTCGTCTGCAGGCCATTTCCAAAGCCTTTGCCCCAAATTTCACCTGATCCTACTGCAATCATGGCTTGACGCGCATTGTAGCCACTCCCGAGCGGGTCGCTTTGCGGGTTTAGAAAAGTGCGAATACGGTCTTTTTGGTATGGTTGCAACAGAAAAAGCCAACTCACTAGTATGCCAACAATGCCTAGAGCTGTCAGAGAAAGCGTAAATTGTCGACGTGGTGCGGAGAAAAAATAGATAGCTGCTAAACCAGCACCGGTCACCAGTGTGGTACCCAAATCTGGTTGCAGCATGACAAGCCCAAGTGGCAGCCCGGCTAACACCAAAAAGCGAAGCATATTTTTTACACTGACGAGTGGATTCACCGCAATCTCAATGCCCGCGAGAAATAGCAGAGCTGGTTTCAGAAATTCGGAAGGTTGCAAACGATACGACCCAAACCGGATCCAACTCACCGAGCCATTTGTTGCCGTACCGACCACCAAAGTAATCAAGAGCAATCCCACGACACCAAAATATACGAGCCAGCGCAGTTTCTTTAGCCACAAAAATGGCAAAGAACTCACTACGCCATATGCCACAAAGCTCACCAAAAAGAAAACGAGCTGATTTGTCCCGTAGGTAGGGTCAATACTGCGCAACGTAATCACAGAAATCACCGCAAACAAAATGAGAGCCAGTGGAAAGATACTACTGCGCGGACGCATATGCTCAGTCTAGCACAGATTTTTTTCGGAATACCCGGGGACACCCAAACTTTTCACGATTCTTTTCATGATGCGCGGAGTTTGAATAATGATTATATATCAGTGTCTTTTGCAAAAGAGTAAGTTTAGCAGTTAAATTTAGTGATTGCTAAATTTGCATTCCACACCAGCAATCTACTCTACCAGGCTAATAGAGAGTGTATCACCTTCTGCTAACTGCACAGCCTTCGTCTTTTCTTTGATTTCGGCTTCGAAATCACTTGGCCAAGACGGGGCGGTCACGATAATGGTGGCGTCAAGATCAACATTCTGCTCTTTGCGCAGGCGTTGGATGGAGCGGATGAGTTCGCGGGCTTCACCTTCGGCCTCAAGATCTGGTGTGAGTACGGTGTCGAGTTCGGCGGAAAGGTCCGCGTTTTCTTCTTGTGTCCACTCTACTCGCTTTACGTTAAGCTCTTGCTCCACCACAGAGAGAATTTCTGCTCGCGGTTGCTCGGATGCCGACACAATTCGAATACTGGCCAATGGCTGGCGAACCTTGATGCCGCTTTCGCGGCGGGCGGCGTGGCCTTGTTCTACTGGCTTGCGCACGGAAGCCATTTCTTCGAGCAAGACTTCATTGAGGAACTCTTCGTTGACAGTGGGCCACAGTTCAAGATGCACACTGTCCTGTTCTGGATGCAAATGCAAGTACATGGCTTCGGTAATGAATGGAACAATTGGGGCGGCAATCAGCGCAAATTGCTTCAAAACGTAGTGGAAAGTATTCCAGCTCTGCTCGTTGGCGTCGTCGCGGAGGCGCTCGCGGGATTGGCGTAGGTACCAGGTGGACAGTTCGTCGACAAACTCAATGATCAAGCGACCAGCGGTGGTGATGTCGTAGTTGTCCATGGCATCGGTCATTTCGCGCTTGGTGCCTTCCAGGAGGGCCAAGATCCATTGGTCCATGACATTGTCGGAATCTGGCTGCTGAGGCTGCCACGAGGCCGGTTTGTAGAGCTGATAGAAGGAAAAGACGTTCCACCAGATATTCAGGATGCGTTTGCGGATCATCTCGACGTCTTCGTCTTTGAAGGCCAAGTTCTCGGCTTTGGCAACAGGCGATGACATCAAGTAGAGACGGAGAGCATCGGCGCCGGACTGGTCCAAAACGGTCATGGGATCACTGTAGTTCTTCTTGGATTTGCTCATTTTGCTGCCATCAGCGGCCAAAATGACACCGGTGTTATGAATATTCGTGACCGCAGGCTGTCCAAAGATACCAACCGACAACACATGCATGGTATAGAACCAGGCGCGGGTTTGGTTAATGTACTCCGACACAAACTCGGCTGGATACGCCGCGCGGAACTTTTCTTCGTTTTCAAATGGGTAGTGACGAGAAGCGTATGGCATGCTGCCACTCTCGACCCACACGTCAAAGACTTCTGGGATGCGGGTGCCTTGAATGGTGCGCTCGTCATCGAGCCAGATGGCGATGTCGTCAACGAACTCGCGGTGGATGTCGGTCAGATTCTCGACTTGTTCTGGGTTAACGGCCCACTCTTTCAGTTCGGCCACGGAGCCAATAATGCGCATGTGTTGGCCTGATTCGTCTGTCCAGACTGGCATTGGTGTGCCCCAATAACGGGACCGGGAGATATTCCAGTCAGGCGCGGATTGGATGCCTTTGGCAAAGCGGCCATGTTTCAAGTGCTCGGGGTACCAGTTGATCTTTTCGTTTTCGGCTAAGAGTTCGTCTTTGAGGTTTTGGACGTCGATAAACCAGGCCGGCAGTGGTGCGTAGTACAAACGAGTGCCACAGCGGTAGCAGACTGGAATGCTGTGGGTATATTTTTCGCGCTTGTAGACTAAGCCGCGGGACTCGAGTTCGTCATCGATGGCCGGGCTGATTTTCCAGAGGAATTTGCCGACCCACTCGTCGTTTTGGATGGTTTCGTCGAGTTTTCCTTCTTCGGTGATGTAGTCATAGAGAGGAACATCGTGCGCCTGCATGACGCGGAAGTCATCTTCACCGTAGACGGCCAAGGTTACAGCACCGGTACCGCGTCGTCAGTCACGAAGGTGTCGGTGACGATGCGATACGCTTGGTCTTTTGTTTCGTTTTCTCCTGGTGTCCACCAGTCAAAATGCGAGGTGTAGTGGGCATAGCGTTGACTGAGCTCGGTGCCAGTGAGTTCGTCTGCAACCTCATACTCGCCATCTAAAACGGCTTCAACTCGAGATTTGGCAACGATGTATTTTTCTTCACCTTGTTGGGCAATGACATATACCAAATCAGGATGCACGGCCAAAGCCATGGTGCCGATTTTGGTCCACGGCGTGGTTGACCAGGCTAATAGGTAGGTGTTTTCGGCAACTTCAAACTTATACGTCGTGCCTTCATCGGTAACGTCTTCGTAGCTGTTGTCCATGGCGATCTCGAAGTTAGAGAGCGGCGTGCCACAGCGCGGACAGTACAAAATGACCTTTTTGCCCTGGTAAACACGTTTTTTCTCGTAGAGTTCTTTGAACGCCCACCAGACTGACTCCATGTAGGACATGTCCATGGTTTTGTAGCTGTTCTTGAAGTCAACCCAACGGCCAATACGGCGGATGATGACATCCCAGGTGGCGTCGATTTCTTGAATGGCGGAGCGACAGGCGTTATTAAAGGTGTCGATACCCATTTCCTCAATCTGGCGGCGACCGCTGATACCGAGCTCTTTCTCGATCATGTTTTCAATGGGCAAACCATGACAGTCCCAGCCCCATTGGCGTTCGACTTTGTAGCCTTTCATGGTCCAGTAGCGAGGCACGACGTCCTTGGCGATAGAACCCAAGATGCTGCCGTAGTGTGGCGAACCGGTCACAAATGGCGGACCATCGTAGAAAACGTAGGGTTTGTTGTCGGGGCGTTCGGAAACTGAGCGTTCAAAAGCACTAATCGAATCCCAGTGCTCGAGTACTTTCTCTTCGAGGTTGGGAAGATTTTGCCGCTGGCGAAAATCGATTTGTTGCAGTTTGCTCATGGTGCCTATTATACACACGCGGAGAAAAATTGAGAGAGGGGTCCGTAAGCTGCTATACTCGTCGGATACGATCTGTTATAGGTTGAAAGGAGCGCACTATGAGCGCACAACCCCGGGAAGCTTTACAACATCACGAGGCAGGCGGTGGTGGTTGGTTTGTTGATCAGAATTCTGCCGAAACTGTATTGCCGTACTCAGCGTCACATATTCTTGATCGTTTCTACCAAATTGAGTCTGCTCTGTCTGTTGATGGTGCACGAGTCTTGCTGCTGGACGTGTGTGCCAATGATACGAATCTTTGGCAGCAGTTTCCGCGAGCGGTATTTACGTTTCTCCAGACGAGTACGTGTCCTGAGCGGAGTGATGTTGGGAAGTATGAGTCTGCTCGCTTTCCTCGGGTTTTGGAGGTGGTGTCGCCGTATCCGGTAGACAGCGGCCACCAGCCGCGGAGTCTGCTCTCAGCGTATGACTGTGTTATTTGGTTCGGAGACAACGGTCTTGATACTGTCGAGCATGTTCTGGCCTATGCAAGTCCTCAAGGGAGAGTTTGGGTGGATGCGCCGTGTGACGCGATCAGTGCAGCGCTCAAAAAGATGAGTTTTCCTGTTCGTCAACAAGGCTGGCAGGCACTGCCGACGAAATTCTGCGATTCGTGCGAAACAACGGTAATCACACGCGGTAATAGATAGAGAAAATACTCTTTATTTATCCGCGTTTTCGGCGCAGGAAGGCGGGAATGTCGAACTCGTCATCGTCATCAGTCTCGACTGCGGTATCGTTCGGCGTCGTATCTTGGGTGACAACGGGTTCTGGCTGAGGTGGCTGGGCCATTGGTTGTTGGCGTTGGAATGGTGAGCCAAATGTGGGTGGATTGGCTGGCGCTTGTTCCTGATTGGAGCGAATTTTTACCGTATTGTGTTGCAACGGTACATTTTCATCAGGTTCTGGCTCCTTCTCCACTGATGGTGCCGCTGCCGGAGTTTTTGGAGTGAGTTGTTCGCGGCTTTCTTCTGAGTAGGCACCAAAACTTGGGCGCTTGTAGGCGGCAGGACCGTAGCTGTCATTTTCAAATCCTGTTGCAATAACCGAGATTTTGATTTTGTCGCCCATGTTTTCATCGATAGTGGCACCGAAGATGATGTTGGCATCCGGATCAGTGGCCTGGCTAATAATCATCGAGGCTTCAGAGATTTCTGGCAGCGTTAAGTTCTTGCCACCAGTAATGTTGTAGAGAACTCCCTTGGCACCATTGATAGAAACATCGAGCAATGGTGAAGAAATCGCGGCACGAGCGGCTTTGACAGCCCGGTTGTCACCGCTGGACTCACCGATTCCCATGAGCGCATTACCAGAGTCAAGCATAATGGTTTTTACGTCAGCAAAGTCAACATTGACTAAACCTGGCTTGGTGATGAGATCAGAAATACCTTTGACACCCTGGCCGAGCACGCTATCGGCTAGATGAAAGGCTTCGATAAGTGTCATTTGTTTATCGACAACGTCGAGTAAGCGTTGGTTGGGGATTACGATGAGTGTGTCGACGTGATCAGCAAGTTGATCTATACCATCTTCGGCGACGGTGCCACGTCGCATGCCCTCAAACATGAATGGCTTGGTAACGACAGCGACTGTCAGCGCACCAGCTTCTTTGGCCAACTCAGCGACTACTGGTGATGCGCCGGTACCAGTGCCACCTCCCATGCCCGCGGTAATAAATACCATATCGGTATCGAACATGAGTTCTTTGATCTTTTCGCGTGATTCTTCCGCGGCTTGGCGGCCAACTTCTGGGTCAGCACCGGAGCCGAGCCCTTTGGTATAGTTGCTGCCAATTTGCAGTTTTGATTCTGCTTTGCTGGCTAAAAGAGCTTGTGCATCCGTGTTAATGGCTACAAACTCAACGCCATCAATTTCGGCCGTATCGATCATGGACTGCACCGCATTGCCGCCACCACCACCGACACCGATGACTTTAATTCGTGCGAAGGAGTTGTTCTTTGGTTTAACGAGTCCCATATATATACCAATCTTGTCAGATCATCATACCATTCATGGCATAAAGAGTTTAACGAGCTTTTTAATGCCTTCGGTAATTCCCTCAGCATTGAGTTTGGGAGTGAGGTTGCCAAGTGCAAAGGAGCTTTCTTTGTGAGCTTGCCAATTTCCGGTTTGTTGGGCGTACAGGAGTAAACCTGTCGCGGTAGCGTACATGGGGGTTTCGATTTCGTCGATCAAACCACGCAAACCAGCTGGTTTACCAACTCGAGCGGGTAAATTGATGGTTTTCTTGGCGACATCGAGTATTCCGGCCGTGTCAGCGCCGCCACCGGTAAGAATCAATCCTGCTGGAATGTCATTTTTCAGCTTTTGTTTGCTGATTTCGTCGTCGATTAAGTCAAAGATTTCGCGAAGACGCGGGGCGATAATGCCATCTGTGAGTGTGGTACGGGACAAGTAGCGGGTTTCATCGACTAAACCGAGCTGATGCAGATCAAGTTGGTCTTCCTGCTTTTTGCGTTTGCGCGCTTCTTCGCGGGACTCATCGGGCAGACGACTCGGTGATTCCGGTGGCATGTGAGAAAGGGCAATCTTAATGCGCTCGGCGGAAGGAATGCTCACGCGCGAACCAAGTGCAATGTCTTTGGTGATGTGCAGCGCACCAACAGGAATAACGGTGGAGTACATCAGCGAACCCTCTACAAAGACACTCATGGCACTAGAACCGGCGCCGATATCAATGACGGCCACCCCGAGTTCTTGCTCCGTTTCGTTGAGAACGGAGTAAGCAGATGCTAACCCGGAGAAAATAAAGTCGGCAACTTGAATACCCAGAGATTCGACGCTTTTACGAATATTCTTCATGACGGTGGTCGAACCAGTAATAATATGCGTTTCGGCTTCGAGCCGCACACCTGACATTCCAATCGGATCTTTAATGCCCTCTTGCGAGTCAACTTTGAAGGAAGTGGGAACGACGTGCAGAATCTCTCGATTTGACGGCAAGGAAACGGCGCGGGCGGCTTCAATAACGCGGTCGACGTCTTCGTGCACGATGTCGCCCTGCGGATCAGCGACGGCGACAACGCCTTTAGAGTTTTGCGACTCGATGTGCTTCCCGCTCACTGAAACATACGCTTGGGTAATACTAAATCCGGCCATACGCTCGGCAGCATCGACACTTTCGGTGATGGCAGAGGTGGCTTCTTCGAGATTGACGATCTGGCTTTTGCGAATACCTTGGCTTTGTACGGAAGACGCTCCCACAACGCGCAACTCACCACCTTCTTCCACGATGGCAATTAAAGTGCACACTTTGGCGGTTCCAATATCAATGGCGGCGATGACGGTATTCTTGGACATGCGTTACTTCATTATGACGTCTCGAAAGCGAATGTCGAGGGTTTGATAGTCTGTCTCCATTGTAGTCGAGTGGAAAATAGCTTGTAAAGTGTTGAGCTGGCGTTGGAGCTCTTCTTCGGTGCCCAGCCGCACATAAATAGAGCCTCTTCCCTCCGGGAAAATCTCGATTTTGCTTTTTTCATACACAATGATTTTTTGAATATTTGGTGACAGTGTTTGCAGTTCTGCGTACAAAAACGCCATGTTTTCTCTGTCTTGTCTGTCGTAAAGCAATGTTGGCGGCTCCTCAGTGCTTAAAGCGGTGGGATCTTCGAGAAGCACAATTGGCACCATTGGTGCCGAAAGTGGCGTCAAAGAACCATTGGCACGAACTTGGTAGTCCTGATTCCGGTGGCGTACAGGGAACAACGCCTCCGCTTTGGTGATAACTACGTGCACTGTTCCGTACCAGCGCCGTTGGATATCGATACTGGCCAAAGTGCTATCGGATAGTAAAAGCTCTTGCGTAATCTGTTGACTCTTTTGGGGTACTTTCCAGAACGATGTTTGTTGCAATTGCTGGACGCGTTGCTCGGTGGTGTCTGAACAGTATGTATTTTGCGTGGTAACGCATGTGACACGCCAGGGTCGAAAGAAGATGGTGGAAACTGTGGCAGCTACGAGAGTCAGGAGAGCTCCAAAAAGAGCGAGGCGTAGAAACCAAGAACGATGGTGTTCTTGCCGTTGGCGTTGCTGACGACGGCGATGGGTAGTCATGGTCTTATGATCGTAACAGAGAGATACATGCTTCGGCCAGGAGTTCTGCACCGTTCGTTTGCAGGGTATCTCGAAGTTTTTCGGCGCGGCGCTTCATGTGGGCGCGCTGCGCAGAAGCCTCTTGCACGGCTTCCCAGAGAGATTCGTCATTGAGATCTTTTTGTTCCAAGAGCAATGCTGCGCCGGCTTCAACCAATTGTTGGGCATTTTTGTATTGCTCGTTGTTATGCGAAAACGGCAACGGAATGAAGATGGCTGGCAAGGCCTGAATACTCATTTCGAGCGTGGTGTTTGCCCCTGAGCGAGAAATAGCCAGGACAGCATTCTGCAGAATCCAACTTACCTCTTTTTCCTCTACCCACTCGCGAATGACATAGTTCTCTCGCTGGGCTTCGGTGAGTTCGTCAGCAACGGCTTGCAGTTGCGACATGTAGCGGTGGTGTTGGCTCTGACCGCACTGGTGAATTACCAGAAACTTGCTCGTAAGTTCCGGCAAGATTTGCGAGACCGTATTGTTGATCGTTTGCGAACCTTGGCTGCCGCCAGTCACATAGAGAATGGGTTTCTTACTTTCGGGAATCCACGCGGGACGACTGCGTACTGTTTGCAGAAGTGATCGGCGAATCGGATTTCCTGTCAACACAATTTTCTGTTTGGGAAAGTGCTTGCGAGAAGCTTCGTGCGAAATAGCTACCGTATCAGCAATCCAGCTAATAAACTGATTCGCCAAACCGGTGGTTTTTGTTTGCTCATGGGTTACAACTTTTTTGCCGGTGAGTTTCGCCATGATGGCAAATGGCACCGCTAAGTAGCCGCCAAAAGAAAGGAAGAGATCAATGTCATTATCTTGCAAAATGCGATAGGCGCGATACAGCGATGGTACAAAACGGATGCCTTCTTCAGCATTCCGCCACCAGTGAGCTCGATGAAATTTGGCAGCCGATGCGGCAAAAAAAGGAATACCGAGCTCGGTCATAAGCTCTTGCTCTTTGGCTGGCTGACGTTCTTTTTCTTGGGTGAACTTCCGGCCGACAAAAGAGAGTGATATTTCAGGATATTCTTCGCGCAAATACTCGATGGTTGCCAGAGCTGGTGTAATATGACCACCGCTTACCAAGATATTGGGCCACGGAGAGGTTTTTGGTGCAGCGGACATGATGTCTCAATTATAGCAACTTGCTTAGAGACGTGGTGAAGATGATGCTTTTTGGCGACGTTGGGCAACTCGCAGGTCATTAAGTGCTTGGCGCAAAGAGGCTTCGGCAATTTTGAATTCTTTGACCGATTCTTTGTTCTTCATCGCTTCTTCGGCTTGACGTTTTGCCTCTTCCGCCTGAGCAATGCTGATTTCATCAGCGCGCACAGCGTAGTCGGCCAAGACGGTAATAGTTCCTTCAGGATTTACGTCCAGGAATCCACCGGAAACGGCAAAAATGTCTTGCTTTTGCGTGGTGCCATCCATCCATCGATACATGAGCTCACCGGTGCTCAGCTTGGCAAACAGCGGAATATGACCAGGCAAAACCGTAATTTGTCCCAGCTCGGTGTCAACCGTGAGGGAAACGACGTTCTTGTCCAAGAGTTGTTGCTCTTGGGTCAAAATCATGAGTCGGAGTTTTGTATCTTCTGCCATGGATTTCTTTTCTGCGGATCCTTATAACGTTTTGGCTTTTTCGATTGCATCTTCGATCGTACCTACCATGTAGAACGCCTGTTCTGGGAGGGTGTCATGTTTTCCGTCGAGGATTTCTTTGAAACTGCGAATAGTATCAGCAATCGAGACGTAGGCGCCTGGGATGCTGGTGAACTGTTCGGCCACGAAGAACGGTTGTGACAAGAATTTTTGAATACGACGGGCGCGAGCCACAACTTGCTTGTCCTCTTGGGAGAGTTCATCAATACCCAAAATAGCGATAATGTCTTGCAGTTCTTTGTAGCGCTGTAAGACTTGTTGCACGCCACGGGCGACGGCATAGTGCTCTTTGCCAACCACGTCTGGTGCCAAAATCTTAGAGGTAGAGGCGAGTGGATCAACTGCTGGGAACAAAGCCTGTTCTGCTAAACGACGCTCGAGCACAATGGTTGAATCCAAGTGCGTAAAGGTCGTAGCCGGAGCGGGGTCGGTGTAGTCGTCAGCTGGCACGTAGACAGCTTGCAAAGAGGTAATAGAACCTTCTTTGGTAGAGGTAATACGCTCTTGCAGGGCGGCCATTTCGGTAGCCAAGTTTGGTTGGTATCCGACTGCCGATGGAATACGACCAAGTAAAGCCGATACTTCGGAACCAGCCTGCGAGAAACGGAAAATGTTATCGATAAACAAGAGCACGTCTTCTTTCTCGACATCACGGAAGTACTCCGCCATGGTAACACCAGACAAGGCCACACGCAGACGGTTTCCTGGCGGCTCGTTCATCTGACCGAACAACATGACGGTTTTTTCCAAAACGCCCGAGTCTTTCATTTCATGGTAAAGGTCGTTACCTTCACGAGTGCGCTCACCGACACCGGCAAAAACGGAGTGACCAGAGTGTTCTTCGGCAATGTTACGAATGAGTTCTTGAATAATAACGGTCTTACCGACACCGGCACCACCGAAAGCACCCACTTTACCACCACGAGCAAATGGGGCGATCAAGTCGATAACTTTAATACCGGTTTCGAGCATTTGAGCGCTGGTTTCTTGGGCTTCCAGAGAAGGTGCTGGTTTGTGAATTGGCCAGTAGTGGTCTGCTTTTGGTTGTGGCATCTCGTCGATTGCTTCACCGACCACGTTGAACATGCGACCGAGAGTTGGTTCACCAACTGGGACCTTGATTGGTTCACCGGTGGCAGTAACTTCCATACCACGTTGTAAACCTTCGGTTGGACCTAGAGCAATCACACGCACGGTTTCGTCATCGAGTTGTTGCTCGACCTCCATTGTCAACACTCCACCCTCAGGGAGGTCGAGTGTTAAGGCGTCGTAGATTTTTGGAACGTCGGTCTCAAACCGGACGTCTACAACTGGTCCAACAATTTGAATAATAGTACCGGTGCTCTGTGGGTTTTGGGATGCACTCATGAGTTCTCCTTCGTCGTCGTAATTTCAATAAGTTCTTGGGTAATAGCGGCTTGGCGGGTTTTATTGTACTCGAGTTTGAGCGATTCTACGACCTCTCCAGCGTTCTTGCTGGCGTTCTGCATAGCAATCATACGAGCACTATGCTCAGAAGCGCGGGCATCGAGCAGGATTTGGTAGATCTCTACTTCAACATAGTATGGTAGTAACCAGTCAAGAATCTCTTTTGCGCCAGGCTCAAAGATATACTCACTGGAAGTGCCCTCTTCACTTTCTTCGGAGATACTTTCAGCTTCGCGGGTAGCGAGGGCAAAGTCAGATTGGCGAAGTGGCAAGAGTTCAGTGACTTTTGATTCTTGAGTCAGAGTATTAATAAACTCCATATGGAGCACATGCACCGATGAAAACTCTTTTCCTAAAAAGCCATCTCGAACCATTTGAGCGAGCGGTACTATATCGTTGAATCCGATCTTTTCCGGAAGTTCGAGGAAGGAGGCAGTAATGTTCCAGCCCATGCGGACCGCAAATTCTTGTGCTTTTCTTCCCAAGACGATAGTAGTGAACTCGGCGTGCTTCTTTTCGAATTCAAGACAGGCTTTAAAAAGGTTTGTGTTCAGCGGACCTAGTAAACCACGATCTGTCGAGACAATAATGAGGACAGGTTGACCGTTGGGATGATCTTCCAGCAGGGGGTGGAGTTTAGGATCAGTTGATGTCGCGATAGTCTGTAAAATTTCTAAAAGCTTATGAGCGTACGGTTGAGAAGCTTGGGCTTGCTCTTGCGCACGACGCATCTTCGAAGCCGACACCATCTCCATTGCCTTGGTAATTTTGGCAATATTTTGGGCGGATTTAATACGACGTTTTATGAGGCGACTATTTGCCACAGATCGTTACTCCTCTTTCGCTATATGCCATTCAGGATGGAGTTCGTTATAGGCTTCAACCACTTTTTTGAGCGCTGTTTCGGTTTCATCGAGTAACTTCTTTTCCTTCACGATAGAAGTGTAGATGTCATCAGCCGTGTCGTGCACGTGCTGAATGAAACCACTTTCCCATTCTCGAATATGATCAACTTGAATGCCATCGAGGTAACCACGAGTGGCAGCCCAGATAACAACAATCTGCTCTTGTACGGCTAATGGAGTGTCCCATCCTTGGTTAAGGATTTTGGCGACGCGCTCACCACGTGCAAGTTGCTTTTTGGTTGCGGGATCAAGGTCAGAACTGAACTGAGAGAAGGCTTCCAGGTCACGATACTGCGCTAGCTCAAGTTTCATTGGACCAGCGACCTGTTTCATGGCCTTAATTTGGGCCGATGAACCAACACGCGATACTGAGAGTCCTACGTTAATGGCTGGACGAACGCCAGCGTTGAAGAGGTCTGACTCGAGGTAAATCTGTCCATCAGTAATAGAAATGACATTTGTCGGAATGTATGCTGAGACGTCATTGGCTTGTGTTTCGATGATAGGCAACGCGGTGATAGAACCACCACCATGCTCTGGATTCAAGCGACAAGCGCGTTCGAGTAAGCGGCTATGCAGGTAGAAAACATCACCTGGATACGCTTCACGACCAGATGGACGACGCAAGAGCAAAGAAACTTCGCGATACGCTTGAGCATGTTTGGAAAGATCGTCATAAATAACTAAAACGTCCTTCCCTTGCTTGAGGAAGTGCTCAGCGATAGCGGTACCAGCCATAGGAGCGAGGTACTGCTTGGCTGCTGTATCAGAGGCGCTTGCTACGACCATGACTGTGTACTTCATAGCGCCCCGCTCTTCTAAAAGAGAATGCGTCTGAGATAAGAAGCTGCGTTTTTGCCCAATGGCCACATAGACACAGATAACATCTTGATCGTGTTGATTCAGGATAGTACCGAGAGCAACTGCAGACTTTCCAGTTCCGCGGTCACCAATAATAAGCTCACGCTGACCTCTTCCAATTGGAATCATGGCATCGATGGCTTTGATACCAGTCTGAAGTGGTTCGGAAACGGATTGACGGGCCATAACACCTGGCGCAATCTTCTCCATTTCTTCATAGCCCTCAATAGAAAATTCACCTTTTCCATCGAGTGGAGTGCCTAGTGGATCAACTACACGACCAATAAGTTCATTGGATACCGGCACAGACAAAAGACGACCAGTGCCATACACTGGTTGGCCAACTGTTATATGAGCAGCATCGCCAAGAGCAACAACACCGACAGTTTCTTCGTTCAAGTTCAGCGCAAGTCCGAGCTCTCCTCGACCGAGATCCACCAGCTCATTGGCCATGATGGAGTCTAAACCTGACACAGTGACAACACCATCACCAAATGACTCGACTTCACCAACTAAGCGGGGCTCAGTGGTTGAAGGAAAGTTTTTCAGTTTCTTTTCAATATCGGTCAAAAAGCTACTCTTTTTTGCCATGAATATCCTTACTCGTTATGCGAGGTTGCGCAGTGTTTCCAGTTGGTTCAGAACCGTTGCATCATACTGTTTCGAGCCGATGGTGAGGCGAATGCCGCCAATAACAGCTGGATTCACTACTTCTTTTAGCTCGATTTCTTGTGTACCTGCTTTTGCCTGAGCTACTTGCATCACTTCTTTACGTTGTGTGGCAGTAAGTTCTACTGCTGTGGTTACTGTAACGTGCTGTGCCATACCTGTTTTCCAATTTCGTTATTTCTGGGAAGCAATACTCTTCAGACCAGACTCAATGAGTTTTGCGTGTTTCTTGGAGTCAACAGACTCGCCCAAGATATGCTCAGCAACTGTGAATACAGCGGCTTCAAACTCTTTTTGCTGCTCTTTGAGAGCCTGTGCTTTTTCTTTTTTCAGAGCTTCAAGCATCTTCTCGCGCTCATCGGCGACTTCAGCTTTTACTTCTTTCAAAAGTTCAGACTTTTTTTCTTTTGCTTCTGCGCGGGCGGCGGCGATAATGTCTTTCGCTTCCTGTTGAGCTTCTCGCTTTACTTGCTCAGCGTGTTCAGAAATTCGGCCTTTTTCTCGAAGTGCAGCTTCAGCTGCTTTTTGACCTTCGGTCACTTTTCGAGATCGTTCATCCAAAATTTTCTTAACTGGCTTGAAGAGCAAGAACGTCAACAGTCCAGCCACGATGCCGAAGTTCAGCATCTGCAGTAAGATGGCGGTGACTTGTATTTCCATGCGTTCTCTCCTTTATTCTCTCGTATCTCTTAAGCGACAAACTTGATAATTAAAGCGACTACCAAAGCGTAAATAGCAATAGCTTCGGCAAAAGCGGCGACAAGCACCATAGCAGCTTGAATCTTGGAAGCAGCTTCTGGGTTGCGACCGATAGACTCCAAACCTGCTTTACCAATAATGCCGATAGAAATTGCTGGGGCAATAGCACCGAGGGCGATGGTCAAGGCGACTGGTAAGTTATCCATTTTTTCTCCTTTTTCGTTTTCTTTTCTTGTTTTGTATTATCTACTGCTGTATTTAGTGATGCTCACTGGTTGCCATATTAAAGAATACGAGTGAGAGCATTGCAAAGACATAGGCCTGGAGCCCGCCAACAAATATCTCAAATCCAATAAATGGTACTGGAATGAGAATCGGGACTAAGAATTTCATTACAGAGATGAGTACCTCGCCGGCAAAAATATTACCAAACAAACGGAAGGCAAATGAGATTACCTTGGAGAATTCAGCCAATATTTCAAGGATACCGATGAAAAATGAGATTGGATCGCTAAAGTTGAGGTATTTTTTAAAGTAGCCGAGTCCAACAAACTGAACGCCGATCACCTGTGTCATGAAGACAGAGATAATTGCCAGCGCAAGTGTCATGTTGATGTCAGCATTCGCACCACGGAAAAGAGCGGTTGCTCCGTGCTTCTCTTCACCAGCGTGATCATCATCTGTTTCGTGATTTTCAGTTTCCAATACTGCGTGCTCTGGGTCGCCAATTTCCAGTTCGGTACCATGCTCTTCAACAGTTATTTCCTCAATAGCTTCGGAAGCATGGGCGACATCTGGATTGAGCCACTTAGGTAAGTCTGTGAATTGAACTGTTGGTTCACCGGTAAACTGAATAGTGTGAACACCAGGAACGAGTTCAAACCAGTTATTGAGTGCGATAAAAATAAGGAAACTGCCAATGAAGGGAACAAAGACCGCAGTTTTCTTGGCAGATTGCGTAACATTATCAACTAGGCCATAAATGGAGCCCACGATAAGCTCTATAAAAGACTGGAAGCGAGATGGTCGATCAGTATCTTCGATTTTTGAGTTTGCGTAAAACAAAAAGACCGTTAGGAGGGCGGTCACAAAAAAGCTTGTAAACAAGGTGTTAGCGACTTCGACGCCGCCGATATTAAAAAGTTGTTCTGCACTAATTGCAATATGAAGTCCGCTACCGGCTGCCATAGTTGTATCCAATTCTTGTGTGAGAAACCAAAAATCCAGACAAAGCTGGAATGGCTTCTTGTATTTATTTGTAATCCAACACCGGCATTATCTTCACAAAATCATATTTTGGCAAGAGGCAGTTTCTCTGGAAAAAGTTTCCCAAGACAAAAAAAATATTATTTGGTACAATAGCCGTTCACGAGTTGTGAACCAGAGGTTTGCATCTTGTTCTAGACAAGTACAATACGTACTTCTAGGCCCCATCGTCTAGTGGTCTAGGACGCCAGGTTTTCATCCTGTAACCGGGGTTCGAGTCCCCGTGGGGTCACAAAAAAAGAGAGAGTCATTGGCTCTCTCTTTTTTATTTTTTAGGCAACTCACGTATGTATAGATACGTTATCGTTGAGTATTTTTTAGTTCGCTGATCCAGGTCAATACGTCTTCTAAAGTCATGTTGGCAGGCAATCTGTTTTTGCTAAGTTCAAGAGAGATATCATTTGCAGTAAGGCCTTTATGCAGGATATCTTCTGGCGCATCATTAAAGAGCCAGTCAATTATTTCCATTTGTTCTGGAGTAAGATCTTCATACTCAAATCTTCTTTTTTTTTTCTCTCAATTTTTTTTGTAGTTGGTGGTTTGTAGTGTCTCTGGTGATTGATTCATAGATCTAGGAATCTTACCAGATAGAGATCATCTTTCTAGTGCAATTTATTACAAACCGTTTTGAGAATATTCATTAACACACTATTGCTTCGCTCATTACTGACTGATTTCAAGAAACATTCTATGTTAGGATATGCGTAGTTATAGTTGAAAAAAGAAAGATATCATGCCCTTTGATAGTGAAATTTCGGAAGTAATGACTGGCGTATGGGCTCGAACTATTGATTATGATCGCAATATGCAATATGTTGAGTCCGAAGGTATCGAGGAATAACAAAATAAATAGTCACAGCAATTGTTTTGCTGTATCCTGCAAGCATGGCCAATATTGAAAAAGCAGCACAGCCTCGTTCCCTAGAACGGCGTAAGTTTATTGAAGCGCACGGTGACGCTGTAGCAGCTACTGAAATTCCGGTTACCGCCCAAGAACTGTACATGCAGTTTCCTGATAGAGTCCCTTCTGGAGCTGAGGTACTCAATGCCTATGATTTTTCACTTACTTTCTTTGGACTTAATCCTGAAGAAGCGAAGTCACTGAGTCTCGCTGAAATTGATAAGAAATATTCTGTTATATTTTTAGCCAGTGGACTTATCTCAAACCCAGATCAGTGGAATAATAGTACTCATTCATTAGTTAAGAAATTGTTGAATCATCAAAATGATGCTAAAGATGATGGTAAAAAAACTGTATGTTTAGCAGTAAGTTGTCCTGGATTTGGAGGAACAGCCCTTCGAGACACAGAGAATGCTACCAAGGAAGATGTCAGCACACAGCGCTACTCAGAGATTCTGCAAGTATTAGACGATGCATTTCAACCTGAATGTGTGATTGGACATTCAGCGGGTGGTGAAGCGGTTTTACGGTTTGCACAAGATAATCCTGACGTTCCTGTGGTGGCACTGCAGCCATCCATTTCTGAATTGTCACAAAATATTTTTCGTTTGATTGGATACATTGAGCGTTTGAAGGAACTTACTCATTTTTTCCCACTACTCATACCGATTGCGAATCGAGTCAATATTGCTATTGTTAACTTCCTTACTGGAAAGGATTTGAGTCCTCAAGTTCTTCAAGCAAATGAACAGACAAGAGTTCACCTTCATGAGGCTATTACGAATACCGTTGGCTATCATCTCAAGTTGCAAGAGTTGGCAGATCGCGGAGATGTGAAGCATAATCTTCCATTGAATTGTCGCATAGTGAGCGGTGACAAAGATACACTTACGACTCGAGATCACATCAAAACTTCTATTCGTAAGATTATTGAAACCTCATTTCGTTCTTTTGCTGATAACTGGCAATTGGCTTCATTGGATGAAGAAACAGAACAAGAGCTTATAGATTTCCTCTCTCAAGAAGAAGAATGGGGACATGATACTGTCTTTCTAGAGTCAGAAGCTCAAGTTATTCTTTTAGAAGTAGTGGATACAGTAATTTCACGAAAAAGAATAGAAAAGGAACAAGAAAAAAATACTACGTTACTGCGAGTTCGTGATGCTATTCAATACTTGCAGTCGATTGGTGTTCCTATTGAGGTCAATATTACTAAAAGTTCTGAAGCTCAAAAAACTGAATCCAGCTTTTCAGAGCGAGACTGGGAAGATCTCCTGAAGCGACTCAATGAAGTTATTAAAGTAAAAGTTTGGGAAATTGTTGCTACCTATATTTCTGCAATAGATCCTGAAAAAACAAATTATCAAGAAGCGCGTGATTTTATACTGGAAAAATTTGTTTCCATACCATTCGTGAAAGATACGCTAGAGGCAAATAAACATGAAATATATGAAACTGATGATAGAACCTATGATAGGTTCTATTTTGTTGTGAACTTGTTTTATCAAGAAACGTACGGCATTGATTTAAAACCTCGGCTTGATACTGAGATGGACAGTCGATCGAAAGCATATAATCTTTTGAGAGAGATGCTTGGGGCGTTACACCATCAAAAAAAAGAGAAATTGATAGAGAATCGTTCGAATGGTGGTGAGGATTTTTGGGATGACTTTATTACGCAACTGCAAAGCACCACTTCAGCACAACTTGACTTATCTTTAGAAGAATTTCTTATGATTGATAATTCACTCAATTCCTGAGACAGCCATCAATACACAGTACTATTTTAAATACGTATCAAAGAATTGGATTGTTCTTTGCATAGCTGTGTTGAAACTCTGCCCTTCAATATCATGCCCACCGGTAGAATAGAGATACAGTTCATGCTCGACGCCTTCATCTTCAAAAATTTTCGCTAAGTCGCGTGAATAACCGGGATTTACAACAGAATCATTTTCGGCGTGGTGCAGTTGGAAAGCGGTTTCAACACCACCTAAATAATTCGTGGGATCCATTTGTTCCCAAAAGGCTGTATTTTCTGAGTACTGGCCAAACTGCTCACGCAGTGACTGAGCACGTTCGAGTATTTCTTGCTCTGTTTTTCGTGAACGAACAAAACTGCTGTCCGAAATGCGGTACTTTTCTAGGTCGCGATAGGTAAAGCCGGCACCGGCCCAAATCACGGCCGCGGGAAATTGCTGGTTCACTGCGGCGGATCGTAGGGTGATATTGCCTGACATGCTGTGTCCCCACAAGCCAATTGCTTGCGCATTCACTCGATCATCCTGCTCTAGTGCCTTGGCCGCGTACAGTGTATCGAAAACGTATCCGGGCGAGTGATAGGCCCCTGAGGGTTCCCCTTCCGACTCACCGTGTCCCCGGTAATCAATTTTGAATACGACATAGTCAGCGCGCGCCAGGCTATCCACGTAGCTCACGTATCGCTCTGTAGTGACATATTGATCTGGTGGAATATAACCATGCAAAAAAATAATTGCTGGATATCCGTTTTCCGGCCGAGCTGACTTTGGCACTGTGAGGAGGCCATAAATTGTGTTTCCTTCAGATTGGTAACTCGCTCGATAGCTCGTGTAGGCGGTATTTTCGCTATATACCTGTTCAATGGCTAACTCGGTCTCCCCGAGCTCGGTTTGCCTCATGCCTGCAATTGTGGCAGGATGGGGCGATATTTGTGTCTCTAGCGTGTTCATCACATTTTGGAAAACGGGACTGTTAGTTCGTTCTTCTGGAGCATCCGATGTGTTAAGAAAATTAAATGCGTCTCTTTGCCACCACCCAACGGCGGCAATAACGAGCACTCCTCCCAAAAAGAGCATGCCCATTTTCCAAAAGTGATGAAGACCACGAGAACTGATTCACTCTTTCAGTATAGCGAACAGACTCCCCGCTTGTGTGTGGGTTTGGTAAGTGTTAACGGATAAGTCCGTTTGGATACATAAGCTGGATATATCGTCTGGTCATAGGATCACCGAAACGACCGAGAACTGAAAGCACTTCCATGATCAATTGTTGATACTCTTTTAAGTGAGCGACTGGAAAAGCAATGTCTTTCTCAGTAATCAGTTCTTGGGGAGGCTTTGTCCAGTGCCAAACAATTTGGTTTTCGTTCCAATCAAAATCAAGTCGAGGATTCGCTGAGCGTACATACTCTGCTGTTTTGCTTCGAAATTCACTAGATTTCGCTTTCTTTTCCCAACTCAGAGCTCTTTCTCGACTTTCTAGTGCACGATACTTTGCGAGCAAAGTCTGGAAGAGCATAAATCCAGAATACAACTCTTGTTCTGTAAGTGGCTGTTGAGAGCGAAGTTTTTCAATAAACTTCTGCACTCGAGCTTCAGCTCTTGCTAGTACTTTTTGTGCATTTGCCTCATTCATACCTCTCGTTTTTAAGCTTGGGTCAAAGAAATCAGCAACTGGAAGCAAAGCTATTTCTGCAAATATGCTGGCGGGGTCAGGTAATGTTACTCCGTATCCTTCAGCTCCAGTAGGAAAAGGATCAACAGCAAGGTTCACTCTATGTCGTGTCGAGTTCCAAGCAGTAAATCCTTCAACTGAACGTGACGGTACTTTTTCAATTTCATCTCTAAGATCTCTTGGAAGTGTTAATGAGATTGGCCCGCAAATCCGTGTCCAGTATTGAGTACCTTCAACCGGAAATATAAAATCTCCACCATGCTGGATTCTCTGTGTTTCAGCCGTATTACGTGCAGTCTCTTGTGCAGACATACCATCCTTTCGACTCCCAAATTCTATACCCAACCGAGCACAAAAGAAACTCTGCTCACTCGAGGAAAAGAGGTATATAATATACCTATATGGTGCGGAAAGAAGATGCTCGTTTTCGTCCCAAAACGCGTAAGAAATCTTCTGCTCTACTGTAATTCAGCTGAAATTTTTGCCTGTAATTCATCTAAATCTGCATCGCTCATCTTTGGGCCTTCAACCGTTGTGAGATAGCCAACGTAGTTGGGATAGAATTCTTGATGCTTGCTCCAAATATCGGTAGCACTGCCTAATTCACCGTGCAGCGGATAGAGTTTTGCGTGCACATGCGCCACTCCGGTACCTTCAAAAACCAGTGCTACGCGCGATACGTCCAAGGCCTTCTCGAGTGCCTTGGCTACTTTTTGCGTTGCTTTCATCAGTCCAAGATAGACTTCCTCTTCGAGTTCAAAAACATAGTCGCCATGATTTACTTTCGGTATTACCACGGTGACGCCAGGCGTATTGGGAAACGGCGTTAAGAATGCGACATAGGTTTCATCTTCCCAGACTTTCCAGGTGGGAATTTCTTCGCGGATTACGAGATCGAAAAGGGTTTCTGCCATAGTGTTTCTATTGTACCGTTTTTTGCTGAAGATACAAAAAAGCGACCCGGAGGTCGCTCTCTTGTTGTATTTCGTTATGCTTAGTAGCTACGACGGTTGTCGTTAGACCAGCCACCGCGATTTCCACCACGGCCACCGCCACGGTTTCCACCACGATCACCACCAAAGGAGCGATCACGCTTCACTGGAGGCTTGGCGACGGCAACGATAATGTTGCGGCCATCAACTTCACTCTCGTGCATGGCTTCGATCGCTGCTTCAGCAGCAGATTCTTCGGTGTACTCAACAAAGGCAATACCTTTGGAACGACCAGATTGACGGTCGGTGATGAGTTTCACAGATACGAGTTCGCCGAACTCGCTGAAGAGATCACGAAGATCTTCTTCTTTGGTGCTCCACGGAAGATTTCCGACAAAGAGCTTTTTAGGGTTTATGCTTGTGGTCGGCTCGGCCATTACCACTCCTCTTTCTGGCTACACCAGAAATATTTTGTATTACGTCCTGGGAAACATCGATTTCAATAAAAATTCTGTTCAATTAAGTTCGGTCCTTCTGTTCGCTACCGAATGTTCACAAGTACGCCACTAGTATAGCATCTTTTTTTGTTGTGAAAGCAGTACTTTTAACGAGACACTTCTAAACGCCGAATAGCAACGCTCTGCGTTACGGCCATGAGTACAACAATGAATACTGCACTGCCGAAAAATACGGCGAGCCAGGCAAAAACACTGGAACTCATCCACACGTATACGCTGAGCGCTATGAATACCAAGGATATACCAAGTGTGATAAAACCTTGCAAGCTTGTGCTGAGTTGGTCTGGTTGGTCGCCGGCGTGCCATTGTGGAGTCCAAAAACCCAAGAGCGTATGCAAGAAAACGAGGAAAAAGACACCGAGTGTGCTGGTTGCTGCCAGCCACGCTTTTTCCTGTGCCGGTATGGGCATCAGGAGCCAGCCGATATCAATCATCATGGCCAAGAAACTCGCCAAAAAGAGCCCAAATGTGAGTTTTGTAGTGAGCAGTGTTCGGCATGAGACCGGTTCCGTAAGCGTATGCCAGGCTGATCGAGACTCCCGCGCCAATAGCGGAAATGTTAGTCGCAAGAAAAACGCAGTAGCGAGAAACAGTACGGTCCCCAGGCCAAAAGGCAGCAAACTCTCAAGCTGCGCTTGCAGCTCTGGGTTAAGCGTAATAGCTCGATGTAAAAAGAAGAAAAAGAAAATCACCAGGCCAGTGAAAAAGAAAAAGAAGTTCGTCTCACTTTTTGTGCGCAGAAATGCGATGATTTCTCGCCATAATTGTGGCGCTTGGTACCACTGGTGAATAATTGTTCGAGTAGTTGGTGCATGTACTGACTGAGCGGCCGCGTAGATCCGTCGGAATACGGCTGTTTGCCAAGCTATCAACCCCACGGTCAAAAGTACGATGTCCACCAGGGTCATGCCAAAAAGTAACACGTTTTCGCCTGTTAATGGATACAACAACCATCGGCTCACAAACCAGGGCTGGTTCAGTGGGAGTTGCGTAAAGGCGCTGCTAAATTGATCAATATCTATTCGCAACAGTGCGCGCAGTGAACTTGGCAAAATACTCTGCAAAATCAAGTAACTCAAGCCGATCGCACCCGCACCGAAAATCCAGCTTGCAGTGCGGCGGTAAGTTCGTACAAGAGGCCCGGCTAACCAAGCCAAAGTCGTAGCTGTTGTTTGTATAAACAGCGTCAATGCCACACTTATGGCAACTAACGACACGGTTGTTACTGTCCAAGGGAAAACAGGATACACACGTGCAAAACCGAGGGATGGTGGGAGCCACACAAAACTCAAAAGGAGCGCATTCGGGATGAGCATGCGCACGTGGTGCCATAGGGTCAGAAAAACAGCCGGTACTGGTTGCGCTAACAGCCAGTCCCATTCTTGCGTGCGTTGCCACAGTTGATTGGTGGCAAGCACGAAGCTGGAGAGCAATGTGAACCAGAGAGATGTTACTAATGCCGCGTGCAGAATATACTCAGCAGTTAGGCGGCCGTAGGGTTCGTATTGGCTCAACGAAAAGAAATAGTAGTAGGCAACTTGATGAAATACCCAAGCAATGCCTCCAAAAAAAAGAATGCTGATTACAGCCAGCACACTCTTAGCAATGAGATTATCACGAAACCAGTTTCGAGCTTGGCGGAAGTCGGTTTGGAGAAGTGAGATGAGTTCGCTCATGGATTATTGGGTGTGTGTTTCGTAGAGCGTCTGAAGTTTTTTACGGCCCACGGATTCGCTTGTTTTCAGTTCGCCATCGGCGAGAATGATAACTTGATCGGCAAACTGTTCGGCAAAGTCGAGCGTGTGTAGCGCTAGCAAAACACTGCCGCCGTCGTCGGCAAAACGGCGCAACTGGTCACCGAACTGCTGAATACTGGTCGGATCGAGTCCCACAATGGGTTCATCACTGAGTAGTACTCGAGGTTGACTCAGCAAGGCGCCCAAAAACAGGATTTTTTGACGTGAACCGCGGGATTGGTCACCCAATGGCTCTTGGAGAGAAGGCAAATTCGGAAATATATGCGTTATGGAAGCGATGTGCTCTTTGACATCTTCTTTGTTGAGCCCACGTGTGGCAGCAGTGAGATGGAGGTACTCTTCTCCACTCAAATAGGGATAGACTTGTGGCTCGTCGGATAAATACACGAATTCGCGCCGTGCTTCGACTGGTTTTTCAATCAAGTTATATTCACCGTACTGGACGACCCCTTCGGTTGGCGCTATAAGGCCAGTGAGAATGCGGAATAATGTTGTTTTACCGGCGCCATTGGGGCCAAGTAAGGCGGTGACTTTCCCTTTGGGAAGTGAAAATGAAATATCTTTGAGAACTGTGCGGGAGCCAAAACGGTGGGTAACTGACTCTACGCGAAGCGGGGCGTGTGACATAGATTCAGTGTACGGAAAAACGAAAAGTGACGCAAGGGTATATGGATGAAAAGGGGAAAGAATGGGCTGGCCTTTGTAGGGCCAGCCCGTGGTGCTCCGTTTTAGGTGGTCGGTGTCATGACTGGCACCGGCACCGGCATTGGAGCAGGTGTCTCGACCGTCGGCGCAAGGGCCGGCTCGGTCGACGTAGTTTCAGTTTGGGTGCAGGCCGCCATGGCAAGCACCAAAAGAATAATACTGAAAAAACGTTTCATTTTTTTCTACCTCCGCACATTTACGTATACCTCATCTCACCCCTGATGAAATCAAGTACACGCAAATCAGTAAGGCTAGCGTTATTATAGGCCTATAAGTAGCAAATGTCAATATTATGGGATGAAATTACTCTGCTTCGACAACGCGCAAGTGCAGCTCTTTCAGCTGTTCGTCACTTACATCGGCTGGAGCATCCATAATGGCGGTGCGTCCAGTAGAAGTCATTGGGAAAGCAATGGTCTCTTTGAGTGATGTCTCACCAGCGAGGAGCATTACCAAGCGGTCCAAGCCTAAGGCGATACCACCATGAGGTGGAGTGCCCAGTTCGAAAGCGCGCAGCATATGGCCGATGCTCTCTTCGATTTCTTGATCGGAGTAGCCCATTATACGGAAGGTTTGTTTCAACACTTCTGGTTGATGAGCGCGAATGCTTCCGCCACCGACTTCGTAGCCGTTACAGATCAAGTCATATTGATAGGTCATGATGTTTTCAATGTTTTCACCCGCCAAATGATCGTCCAAGTGCTCTTTGTGCGGCATGCTAAATGGGTTATGGGTGAATGTCCAACCGCTTTTTCCGTCGCGGACTTCGGCAACGTCTTTTTTATCTACTTTTTTAAAGAATGGCCAGTCAATCACCCAAGCAAAGGCTAAAACGCCCTGCTCTTTTTCTTCTTCAGAGCGCAAGTCAAAACGATCTTCACCATACTGCTCCATTGCTTCGGCATAGGTAAAGACCGGGAACGTTTCATCGCGCAAAACGCCACCCATTTCTTTCATGGCTGTTTTCACCATCTGCTCCACGAATCCAGTCACGTCTTCTTGGGTGGCAAAGCTCATCTCCAAATCGAGCTGGGTGAATTCAAAACCACGGTCAGCGCGCAAGTCCTCGTCACGAATACAGCGGGCAAATTGGAAGTAGCGTTCAACACCAGCCGTCATTAACAGCTGTTTGTATTGCTGTGGGCTCTGTGGAAGGGCGTAGAACTTACCAGCGTTAAAACGGGAAGGCACAATGAAGTCACGGGCGCCTTCTTTGGTAGATTTGGTTAAAAGTGGTGTTTCCACTTCAACAAAGTTTTCGGCGTAGAGCTGGTCACGCAGGGCGCGAGAAAAAGCTGATCGCATTCGTACAATCTTTTGCATGCGTTCGCGACGGAGATCTAAATAACGATATTTCAAGCGAACTTCTTCGTTTTCTTTGCGGCCATCTTCTTTGACTAAAATAGGAAGTTCTTCAGCTTTGTTGAGGATTTCGTATTCTTGGACTTCAATCTCGACTGTGCCGGTGGGGAGATCAGGGTTAATGAGTTTTTCGGGGCGTGCTTTGACGAGACCAGTCAAACTCACTACGGACTCAACCGTGAGTTCGCTCATCATCTTGAAACCAACACACTGCACCACACCAGAACGGTCCCGTAGATCAATAAAAGTGATTTTGCCGTGATCGCGCTTGGTATCGACCCAACCATTGAGAGTAACGGTTTCACCAACTTGGTGTACGGTGTCGAGAATAAGTGTACGTGTCATGCGTGTATTCTACACTACGCATCAATGCCGATGACTTCGGAAATGTGACCAAAGCCGTCTCGTTCGAGCAGTTCGGCCATGCCCAGATGAATGCGGCCGATGACTTGTGGCCCACCATAGATCATACCGGTCACAAACTGAAGTAATGTAGCGCCCAAACGCATTTTTCGATACGCGTCTTCAGCAGTGAAAATTCCGCCACAACCTACAATTACCAGATCTTTGCCAGCATGACGATAGGCCACGCGAATGAGGCGATCAGAAAGCGCTTGCGTGGGCTTCCCGCTTAACCCGCCATGCGAAGGAAATTGTTGCGCTTCGGTTCGCCAAATACGAGGGTTGTCACGTTTCTTAGTGAGGTTGCCAATAATAATACCCGTAATGCTGAAATCACGAATAACGTCCAGCAATTCACGGCAGTGATCGTCGGTGATATCGACTGGCATTTTAATAAATATTGGTTTTTTGATCTTGAGCGATTCAATGGCAGCTAAAAGTTGGCGCAACACAGCGGGATCATACAAAGAGATCTTCGTGTGCAGATTCGGACAACTAATATTCACTTCATAGTAGGAAACGGATGCTGGATCTTTTAGTATTTCAAAAGCAGTGACATACTCAGCGACTAACTCTTCGAGCGTATCGTAGTGTTTATTGGTCGCGCCAATACTCGCGCCAACCGGAATCTGTGGAGCTAAAGAATCCAACACTTCTTTTAAGGCTTGGGCTCCTGGAGATTTGAAGCCTTTATTAACCCAGAGAGATTTCGACTTTTTGAGTCGGCCATAGAGCGGCGGTTTATTTCCACCATATGCACCCGCCGTGATCGTGCCAACAGTATGCCAGCCAATCCCCAGGGCGTCGGTGATCGTACTGGTTTTGCCAAGATAGTCGTATCCGGCAGCAATACCCAGCGGAACCGGAACTGTCATGCCGGCGACGGTTTGCTCGAGGCGGGGGTCTTGGTAGTTCCAGGCCGCTCGAAAGAAGCCAGTAATCAGTGGTACGCGACCGAGTACTTCGCCCGCGTTAAGAAAGTTTTCATGGATGTGGTCAGGGTGAATAGAAAACAACAATGGCTTTATTACGGCATGATAGCCCCAATCAGACACGTCACTGACAACTCGGATCATAGTCTACTCGCTCTTTTCTGTATTCTTTTGTTCTTGACGACGACTCCACCAAAAGCCCACCGTAGTAAAGAAAATAAGTGTGGAAGTTATTGCCGAAATCATACAGAACAAACAGTAGGCGCCAATAACCACAGCTTGCAAGTACACCAAGAACAAGGAGAATAAAAAGCCGGATGTCGCTAACAGAAGCAGCACGTTGGTCAAACTCTGCTTCGGTTGCACCATGACGAGGTGATAAGTGGCTAACAAGAACACGGTGGCATAGAATCCGAATCCGAGAACCGATAGCGGAACGGGTCCAATGTGGGCCCAAGCGCTATCGAGCACCGCTCCACAGTCAAAACCAGGAATATTTTGACAAATAGAAGGAACATTGGCCCATTCTTCATAGGTGATGTAACCAGAATCGGCCAGGCCAACCATGCTTAAAAAGATGAGAAGAAGGTTTAACAAAGTACTCATACTCTGATTCTATACTGTTTTGTGTTCTTTTTCCCCTTATACTGTGAGACACATGCCTTTGTCAATGGAACAGAAAAACGTACTGCGCGATATCGCGGCGTGGCTCTCGAGTGGACGACAGCAAACCCTCACTTTAGGTGGGTATGCCGGTACCGGGAAAACTACCGTCGTTGCGGCATTACGTTTGCTCCTCAAAAAGCAGCGTCCCAATTGGCGCGTTGCTTTTGCGGCCTATACCGGTAAAGCCACCCAAGTCCTGGCTGAAAAATTAGCCCGCACAAAACTCGAACTTTCCAAGGATACGATTAGCACGTTGCACTCGTTGCTCTATGAACCCCTTACCGGTCCCTCAGGTCGAATTACTGGCTGGAATCGCAAAAACACCATTCCCTACGATTTACTTATCGTTGACGAGGCTTCCATGCTTACCCGAGAAATGTGGCAGGATATTAAGGGTTTTGGCGTGCCAGTCTTAGCAGTGGGAGATCACGGTCAGCTGCCGCCAATTGGCGACAATTTCGATCTCATGAAGGCGCCGCAACTACGTTTAACGACGATTCATCGTCAAGCGGAAGAAAGTCCTATTATTCACGTTGCAACTCTGGCGCGCGAACAGGGACACATTCCCGTCGAGAAATTTGGGCCCAAGTCCGAAAGTATGATATGACCGGCAGTGATGCGCAACTGCTTATTGAAGAACTCTATCAATCGTATCGACCAGACACGCTATTTTTAACCGGTTTTAATGACAGCCGCATCGGCATCAATCACTCGATTCGACAAACGCTCTACCGCGATCCTGATCGTCCCGAAAGTGGCGATCAAGTTATTTGTTTGCGCAACAACTGGCAAAAAGGGATTTATAACGGCATGATGGGCGTACTTCAGTCAGTAAAAGTGGCTGAAAATCCCTCTGATGAATACAGTTCGTATGATATTGATGTCGTTGCGCAAGATGGGCAATCTCTCTATTCGGGACTGGCTATTGCCGAACAGTTTGGGGCAGACAACACGCTCAACCTCACACCGAAAGAACGAGAAAATATTGGCGAACTCTTCGACTATGGATATGCCCTAACCGTTCACAAAGCCCAGGGAAGCCAAGCACGTAAGGTTCTTGTCATTGAAGAGCGTTCGCAGCATACCTCAGATGAGGAATGGGCACGGTGGCTCTATACAGCGGTCACCCGGGCTGAAGAAGAGCTCTACATTTTTGGCGCGCCCGAGCCGTACTCCAGACCTGGCAAATAACTTCCTTTACAGGTACGAACCTTTGGAACGCTTTTTGCCTTTTTCCTTGGATTTGGCTTTTGTTTTCTTTGGAGTGGAAGTCTTTCGTTTGGTAGGTGTAGCCGTTGCCACAGACTCAGTCGGAGATTCCTCACCGCTGGTCATGTTGGTTGGCCCTACTTCTTGAATATCCTTTGGCACAGTCGGGGTGACCGGCTTCACTTGAATACGCAGGATGCGGCGCAGCGCTTCGAGCTCAATACGAGAAATCATCGACTGGAATAAGTTGAAAGCTTCTTTTTTGTATTCAGCCAGAGCCTGTTCTTTTCCGCCCCGAAGCCAAATACTGTCGCGCAAATTGGTCATGTCATCGAGATGATTCATCCATTGTTCGTCAAGTGTGCTCAAGAAAACATAGAGTTCCACGTCACGCATGGCATTTTCGCCCAGTGTTTTTTCACGCAAGGCGTAGGTGTCCTGCCACAGTTTGGTCAAGAACGCTATGATTTCGGATGCGGTGGATTTTTCTTTCAGTTGTGACTTGATGCGCTCTAAAGAATTCGTGTCGAAAGGAATCACACTGGCTAGTTCAGTTGTGAGATTTTGGAGCTCGACGTCATCCCAGCCGTCGTCCTCGCGAGCATGAACGAAGGCGTTGAAATGAGAAACAAAAGTGTCTTCCAGGCGGTCTTTGAGTTGAGTGGAAGTCTTCTCTTCTTCGTCAGCTTGCTGCATGCCTTCCAGAATGGAGTTACGGCGGTTATAAATGACTTCCCGCTGACGATTCATAACGTCGTCGTACTGCACTAAGTTTTTACGCTGATCAAAGAAGAATCCTTCCACCCGGACCTGAGCCTGAGTGATAGCTCGAGTAATCAGTGGATTCTCGATCGGCATGTTCTCTTCGATCTTCATGGCGCCCATGATATTTTGAATCTGTTCGCCGCCAAAAATACGCATGATCTCGTCTTCTAAAGAAACATAAAAGCGAGAAGAACCCGGATCACCCTGACGACCGGCACGACCACGCAGCTGGTTATCGATGCGGCGCGCCTCATGTCGAGCGGTACCGACAATATGTAAACCACCGCGCTCAATAACTGTATCGTGCTCTTTTTGCCAGTCTCGGCGAGCTTGGTCAAAGTCTTCCTGTGACTCATAGTCACGCCGCTCTGGTTTGGCGCCACCCAAAACAATGTCGACACCACGTCCGGCAATGTTCGTGGCGACGGTTATAGCACCAGGTTTACCAGCGCTGGCAATAATGAACGCTTCGCGCTCGTGATTTTTCGCATTGAGCACCTCATGGGCGATCTTTTTGCGTGACAAGAGCGTAGATACGACTTGGTTCTGGTCGATCGAACGGGTACCAATTAAGATCGGGCGACCGGTGGCATGGACCTCTTCAATTTCTCGTAAAATGGCACTGAATTTTGCTCGTTGCGTTTGAAAAATGACATCAGAATGATCACGACGCACGACTGGCTTATTGGTCGGAATAGCCAACACATCCATGTCGTAAATCTGCTGAAACTCTTCCGCTTCGGTAACAGCAGTACCCGACATACCGGCCAGTTTGGCGTACAAACGGAAGTAGTTTTGCAAGGAAATGGTGGCCAAGGTGCGCGACTCTTGCTGTACAGTCACACCTTCTTTTGCTTCTATGGCTTGGTGAAGTCCGTCAGAGTAGCGACGACCTTCCATCAGGCGACCGGTGTGTTCATCAACAATAATCACCTGATTATCACGAACTACGTAGTCCACATCGCGCTCAAACACAGTTTGCGCTTTGAGAGCTTGCTCCACGTGATGAATAACAGAAAAATCTTCTTCGTACAGATTCTTTACTCCGAGTAAGCGCTCGAGTCGTTTCACGCCCAGATCGGTCAAGGCGGCGGTTTTCATCTTTTCGTCGACTTGGTAGTCGGCTTTTGAGGTCAGTTTTTTGACCAGTTGCGCAAACTCGCGATACTTCTCGGTTGGTTCGGCATCAGGCGCGGAAATGATTAAGGGAGTACGGGCTTCGTCAATCAAAATAGAGTCGGCCTCGTCAACAATAGCGAAGTGGTGTGCCACTTGTACTTGGTCAGCCTTGCGTTGGGCCATGTTATCCCGGAGATAGTCAAAACCGAACTCGTTATTGGTTCCATAGGTAATGTCGGCTTCATATGCCTGGCGGCGAGTAACATGGCGAAAATGTTCTAAACGCTCGTCACCACGCTCTTTGCCAGTAAACTCCGCGTCATACATGTAGGATACGTCGTGTCCAATCACCGCTACCGACATATCAAGAAACTCATACAACGGGCCCATCCACCCGGCACCCACTTGAGCCAGATAGTCGTTGACGGTTACTAAGTGCGCGCCTTTGCCTTCGAGGGCGTTCAAATAGAGCGCGGTGGTGGCGGAAAGCGTTTTTCCTTCACCCGTTTTTTGTTCGGCTACTTTGCCTTCGTGAAAAGCAATACCGGCCATCAACTGCACATCATAGTGGCGCATTCCCAAAACCCGGTGGGCCGCCTCGCGCACGGTAGCAAAGGCTTCTGGCAGAAGTAACTCGAGTGTTTCACCGGTTTCGCGGCGTTTCTTGAATTCCGCGGTTTTCGCTTTCAGTTCACTGTCAGAGAGTTTTTTGAAAGTGTCTTCTAACTCGTTGATACGGGCGATCACTTTTTCGTAGCGACCGAGCGTACGGGACTGAACATCAAAAATAGACTGTAAAAAATCAAACATAGGCGGATTATACTCGTTCTTTCATTTCTTCAAGACGGCGAAGCAGTTGCTCGCGATCATTTTTTTGCGGATCTTCGAATACTTCTTCAAAGAGATCTCGCAACACCTGGCCAATACGTGGCCCAGGTGGAATATCCAGTATACGCATCACATCTTCTCCATCAACTGCCATATCTTTAATTTGCATGGGTTGATTGAGTTCAGCGTCGATTCGTTCCTTCATTTCTTCCAGGCGCCAACTCGTGCGCTTACTGCCGCTACCCAGGCGATCGCCTTCACGCAGGGCCATAATGTCATCAATATTTTCATGGCCTATGCGACGAATAAACCGTCGAATGGCGCTATCAGTCATATCTGGCTGGTAGTGGAACATGTGCCAGCGCACCAAAATAAAAATGCGTTGGACGTCGTTTTTTGAGAGTCGAAGCCGGCGAGCAATATCCCGCGCTGTACGAGCTCCAATAACTTCGTGGTTATAAAAACTGAACTCGCCGTCCGAGTGAGGCAACGGCTTCTGTGTTTCTGGCTTGGCAATGTCATGCAGTAAAGCGGCCAAACGCACCACCGGATCATTGGAAGGACACAACTGACAAGCTCGCAATGAATGCAGCCAAACATCATGTTCATGGTGACCACGCTGATCAATTCCGCGCGTCTCCAACAGTTCAGGAATAATGTGTTTGAGTAAACCAGTTGTGTAAAGGATGGTCATGGCGTCTTCGACGTTGTCGGTCACAAGAATTTGTAAAAACTCGTCACGAATCCGCTCGAACGATATATTCTGAATACGATCGGCGTGTTTTTGCAAAGCTATAAGTGTCATTTGATCAATAGAAAATTGCAGTTGAGCGGCAAAACGAACGCCACGAAGCATTCGCAAGGCATCTTCCTCAAAACGAATAGTAGGATCACCAACCGCTACGATCCGGTGTTCTTGAATTGCTTTTACCCCTTCAAATGGATCAATCACCTGTACAGTGACGGTAATTTCATCCGGCGCTGTGGCAAAATTCTCGAGAAGAGAACTCGATTCTTTCCAGTCAGTGACGCGAAAGGCGATAGCGTTCATAGTGAAGTCGCGTCGCTTGAGATCTTCTTGCACTGTTTTACCCCATTCGACTGCTTCTGGACGCCGACTGTCGCGGTAGACGCCTTCTGTGCGGTACGTGGTAATTTCAAAGACCCAGTTGTCGGATTTCGCAAACTCCACGTGTGATGACTGCAGCTGCTCCCATATATGTTCACGGGCGACACCGACCGTACCAAATGAGTTTTCATAAAAACTTTCGGGAAACAGAGCCTGTATCTCTTCGGGCTGAGCATTGGTTGTAAAATCCCAGTCATGGGTGGGTCGCTGAAGAAAAACGTCCCGCACGGCGCCGCCCACAATATGAGCTTCGAATCCGGCGTTTTCCAGAGTAATGACCGTGGCCAAAACTTCTTTGGGGACCTGAATTTTCATACTCTGTCATCCTACCACGATTTGGACAAAAACTTGAGTCAAAATGAAAGAAAGAGTACGCTGGGCAAACACTATGCAGATTCAAAAAAATATTTCATCACCGTTCACCACACAGGAAGAACTCCGCGCTGGTTTACTCTCAAGAATTCCGGAGAATCGCCGCGCTCAGTTCTTTTCTCCGGCTCCTCCAGGCACACTGACAGCTGAACTTCACGGCCTTGATGAAGGCGCTCTAGCCGCCGCCAAAAACCGCCTGCAAACAGCGATTGAAAAACAAGAAAAGGTCCTCATTTTTGGTGACTACGATTGTGACGGCGTAACCGCTACCGCGGTTCTCTGGGAAACATTGGCCGAAAGTGGACTGACTGCCCGACCATTTCTCCCGCATCGTGAGCGTCATGGGTACGGACTTTCGGTGACCGCGTTAGAAGAGATTTTTTCCGAGTATCAGCCAGATCTGGTGGTCACTGTGGACAATGGCATTGTGGCTCACGAGGCATTCGCTTGGCTCAAAGAGAAAGGGGTCGATACTATTCTGACTGACCATCACACATCCGATGGTACTGTGCCACCAGCTGACATTGTCGTGCACTCCACTCAGCTGGCTGGAGTCACCGTTGCCTGGATGCTTGCACATGCCCTCAATCCCGAATCTGCGGCCACTAAACTTGATTACGCTGTGCTCGGAACACTGGCTGATCAGGTACCGCTGTACGGTGCCAATCGCAGTTTTGCGCTCCATGGCTTAGCGGCCTTACGAAATACTCAACGCAGAAGTCTTTTAGCGTTAGCCGAAGCAGCTGGCACCAGACTTTCCGAAGCGACTGCAGAAACAGTTCACTTTTTGCTCGCTCCACGCATTAACGCCATGGGTCGTCTGGGAGATGCGATGGATGCCTTACGCGCTCTGGTGTCCAAACAACCAGAACGGACCCATCAACTGGTGAAAGCGCTGCAAGAAACGAATCGCTCGCGTCAGGAACTGACTTCTGATTTGTATGAGGAGGTCATTTCTTCACTATCAGGAAAACACGAGCAGGAACATCTTGTGGTAGTCAGCGGAGAATTTCATGAAGGCATTATCGGTTTACTAGCGAGCAAGATCGTTGATACTACTCATAAACCCGCCATTGTGATCTCCACTTTAGGGGAAACGGCCAAGGCCTCTGTGCGTTCGGTCCCAGGAGTAAATATTGTGGAATTCTTGCGCGACCAAGCTGAAAGCGTTCCGTACGTGGCTCTTGGCGGACATGCCATGGCTGCCGGGTTTTCTATTCCGCTTGATACGCTCGAAACTACACAACGGCATTTAGAAACCGCCGCCCGTGCTACTATTTCGCCTGATTTGTTGGTACCGAGTATTGAAGTGATTGGTGCACTGGATTGGTCACTCTTGCGAGGCGAAACTTTGCTGACATTACAAGAATTTGCTCCGTTTGGAGCTGGCAATGAAACACCGAGTTTCTTACTGGAAGACATTGAGATCCGCGACTATCGACCAGTTGGCCGGGACGGATCACATTGGCTTTTAACTCTTGCTGATCCCAGGAGCGGTCTCCCGACCAAAGCGATCTACTTCCGCGCTGCCGAGAAAATAACCGAGCCACTCCATACGTATCGCCACGCTGTGGTCGAGCTTTCACCAAGCAACTACCGCGGCAAGGATGTTGACATTGTGGTTCGAGCGGTTTTAGCGGGTTGAGGCATTATCATTTCGATATTTGCCTGAAAAGTCCTCAGAACCATTGAGTGTCGTAACAAAAACTGGATTTAATTGTACGTCTGGTTGATATCCATGACAGTAGATAAACATTGCACTGTTTAAACCTAATAAGAGTTGTTTGTCTGATTCATTTGTAAAATCAAAATTAACATCTTGAAAAGTAATAGTACTTATTTCTTGCGAAAGAACTCCAATTAATCTACAACTCATATGTCCTCTACTTGCAACTGTATCTACATAAGCTAATACGAGACCCACGACAGGAAAATCTTCTCGTGTAATTCGTTTCATTTTGGCAATGTAATATAAATGGTCTTTTGATATCTCTCTCTTTTGTTCTTGTTCATATGACATTTCTTCTCCTTACTCCATAAAAAAACCCGGCGCTTGTGTCCGGGGTTTTGCTTTGGTTTATTCCTTTTTGTTAGGCTTTCGTCAGCATACCCCGGCTATTCCACGCAAATTGGCGGAGAGTAATAGTAAGAACCGGTGTATGGTACGTGTGGCGTAACATGAGAGCACTAGTATACGCGTTGTGGCTCATATTGCAAGATTGAGCCTGATTTCCTAAGAGTCATACAAAAAGTCCTGTTGCGCGGTCTGTAAGAAAACTGTCACAATGATCGACGTATGGAATCTCTCCAGCGACTGCGTCAATATTTGTGGCTTTTTCTCTTGTGGTTTGTGGTCGTTGGTATTGGCGTTATCGGTTCTTTTTGGGAATATTGCCAGGAGAAAAACCTGCCCGTAACCGTAGCTCCAGCCGCTGAAACACTGTTGACACCAGAAATTACTCTGCCAGCACTTGATTCAGTAGCTACTCCGCCGGCGTACACCGCGCAATCAGTGTGGCTGTATGACCGGAATTCTGGAAGCGTGCTCTATGAAGATAACGCCCATACCGCTACTTCGGTGGCTTCACTTGCTAAGCTTATGACAGCTCTGGTGAGTTACGAAGAGTTTTCTCTCGATGATAGTGTTCCCATTGGAACTTCTGCCGCTGCCTTAGGAAACCGTGCTAAATTCTTCTCTTCAGATGTTTTCTCGGTATACGATCTCCTCCATGCCATGCTCATTTTCTCGGCAAACGACGCCGCAGAAGCCCTCAGTCGAGCCTACCCAGGCGACATGGATGCCTTTGTCCAGGCCATGAATGCACGAGCAGCTTCTCTCGGACTGACCAATACCCAGTTTTCCAACCCATCCGGGCTAGACCACTCCAATCAATACTCAACCGCTGCAGATATTGGTCGAATTGCCAACACGGTATTGGAAATTCCGCTTTTGTCCCAGATTGTATCGCAGCCAGTACAACAGATTCGCGAACAACGCACTGGCCGAATCGACACTGTTTACACCACAAATGCCTTGCTCTATCGACATCCACGCTATCGCGGCATGAAAACAGGCACAACAGAAATGGCCGGCGAAAGCTTAGTGGTGCGTATAGTTCCTCCAGAAGACGATATCTTGCTTCTTGGCGCCTCCCCCTCTGCGCAAAGAGAGTCGGCATCCTACGACTTACTCCTCGTGATACTTGGGAGTGAAAATCGCTTTGATGAAGCCGAACTTCTGACTGAGTGGGCTCTTGCCACGCTTCAACTACAGAATCAAGAGAATTTCTAGTATCATAGTGATATGCCAGCCTCAAACAGTGATTACTCTCTCACCAATTTTGCCAAGTATGGCCGACTTGCCGTCATTTACGGTCTTATTGGTTTAGTTGTTTTGATTGTTGGCCGCTCACTTTTATCGACATCCGTATCTGTCTTCAAGGCATTAAATCCGCCACCAACCCCCGGACCAACTATGGGATTTGGATACTTACCCAAACCGGCTTTTCCAAATCAGATTGCGGAAGATCGGCCAACCAGCTATCGCCTCGATACCGTTGGACAAACCTTACCCAATTTTGGCACGCAAGTTCCGGTGTACTTTATGCCATCGGCCCAGCCCAATTTATTGGCATTAGATAGTGCCAAGGAAACAGCTGCCTCGTTAGGATTCGTATTTGCCCCAGAAAAGATATCGGCCGAAGAGTATCGCTGGCGACGAAGCACCCCGATCCCCGCTACCCTAGAAATGAATATCGTGACGAAGCATCTGGATTTAGATGTCGACTGGGCTTCTTCTGTTTCGTTACTCGATAAAAAAATGATTCCCACACCGGAACAGCTCACCTTAGAAACTCGCAGCCTCTTGCGATCAGCCAATCTTTTGCCTGCTGACATCGCTACCGCTTCCCCCGATATTACCTACATTCGGGCTCTGGGCGGGGAGCTCCAACCAGTTAGCAGTGTTTCGGAAGCCGACTTTGTGCGCGTCGATATTTTCCGCCTTGCACCAAACGATTTCCCGACGGTAACTTCTGAACAGGATCGTGGCGTTATCCGAGTACTCTTCTCTGGCAGTCGTGAACAGGGAGAACGGGTGTTGCGGCTCGAGTCTGATTACAGCTCTGTTGATTGGTCGAACTTTGAAACCTATCCGCTCCAGTCTGCCCAGTTGGCTTGGCAAGCGCTGCAAGCAGGCGAAGGCTTTATCGTGACTCCACCTCGAGGAGATGAAGCAGTGATTAGAGAAGTCACGCTGGCTTACTACGAACCTACCCAACTGCAAAATTACTACCAGCCAGTCTATGTCTTTAGCGGTGATGACAACTTCCGGGCATACGTTCCGGCACTCGATAGTCGTATCTACAATACGAACTAAGAGTCCTGGTTCGATTCGCTTCCCATTTGTGGCATAATACACAGCATGTCTGACACACCTATTCGCACTCGTATTGCCCCATCTCCCACCGGAATTGCTCATGTAGGCACGCTCTACATCGCACTTTTCAACTACGCCTTTGCCAAGCAACATGGTGGACAATTTATTGTTCGTATTGAAGACACCGATCGCAATCGTTTTGTGGAGGGCGCCGAAGAAGTCATTTTTGAAGCACTGGAATGGGCCGGAATTGTTCCCGACGAAAGTGTGGTACATGGTGGAGAGTATGGTCCCTATCGCCAATCTGAGCGCCTTGAGACGTATCAACAATACGTGGAACAACTCATTGAACAAGGTGATGCCTACTATTGTTTCTGTACTTCAGAGCGCCTGGCCGACATGCGCGCCGCTCAACAAGCCGCAAAACAGCCACCAAAATATGATCGTCACTGCTTGCATACGTATTCTTTGGAAGAAGCGCGCCAAAAAGTTGCTGCTGGAGAGCAGTACGTAGTGAGATTGCGTGTGCCAGAAGGTAAATCCCAGTGGACGGATATGATTCGCGGTGATGTGGAGATTGACCACGCGCAGATCGACGACCAAGTCCTCCTGAAGTCTGACGGCTTCCCCACGTATCACATGGCCGTGGTGGTCGATGATCACTTGATGGGAATTACTCATGTCATGCGCGGTGAAGAATGGATTAGCTCGACACCAAAGCATCTTATTCTGTACGAAAAACTGGGCTTTCCTGTTCCTCAGTATGCCCATATGCCTCTGCTGCGTAACACCGATAAATCGAAGCTTTCCAAACGAAAAAATGATGTCTCCATTGTCAGCTATCGCGATAAAGGCTATTTGCCACAAGCTTTACTGAACTTCTTGATGTTGCTCGGATGGTCTCATCCTGACAACAAAGAATTCCCCATCTCTTTGGAAGAATTTGTGCGCGTTTTTGATATGGATCGAATGCAAAAAACCGGACCCGTTTTTGACGTTGAGAAACTCAATTGGATGAACGGAAAATACCTCCGTGAAGTACTTTCCCAAACTGAAGTAGCCGAAAGAGTACAACAGTACTTGCCAGAAAATTATCCGGTAGAAAATATTCCGTTGTATCTGCCATTGGTGCTGGATCGCATGGGCACTCTGCTCGATTTTGCTGATCTAACTGACTTTTTCTATCAAGACACCGCGATCGACACCGACCAATTGCTCAAAAAAGGCGCAACTCCAGAGCTCGTAGTGCAACAACTCCAAGAAACAGCAACGGCTCTAGAGGCCTTACCGGAATGGAAACACGAGACTATTGAAACAGCTGTCCGCGCTTTGCAAGAACTGCATACCTGGAAAAAAGGTCAGTACTTTATGATGCTCCGCTTGGCTGCCACCGGCCGCAAAGCAACGCCGCCTCTTTTTGAAACGATTCATGCTATTGGCAAGGAACGTGTATTGGGACGTTTCGCTGATTGTATAGAAACTTTGCGCTAGAACTCGTAAAACAGCGGTACAGTATACTCAATTTCTCGACCGACGATGTCATCATCAGAAACGTTGTCTAGATACTTGATCATGGCGCGAATCGAGTTGCCGTGAGCAGAAACGAGTACGTTTTCGCCATTTTTCACTCGCGGCAAAATCTCTGTTTCGAGATAATTTCCAGCTCGGAATACAACGTCCTCTAAGCTTTCTCCACCAGGTGGACGAATTGAGTAGCTACGACGCCAGGTATGCACTTGTTCGGCACTATATTTACCCGCCATTTCCCGATGATACCGCGTCTGCAAATCACCATAGTGGCGCTCGTTCAAAAACGGATGCTTAATGATCTCCAGATCAGCTTGACCAATAATTGGCAAAACAATATCCAGTGTTTCCCAAGCTCGTTTCAGCCACGAAGTGTAGGCCACAGAAAATTGAATTCCGGTTTCCTTCAGCTTCTGACCCACAATTTGAGCATCAACGGTTCCCTCTTTGGAAATGGATACATCTGTAAAGCCAGTAAATCGCTTCGGTTCCTGATTGAACTCTGTTTTTCCGTGTCGAATAAGTACAAGATGTGCCATGCTCAAAGTCTAGAGGTCGCTGAAGTCTTCGTCAAGGATAACCGTGTTATTCAAGTCGGCTTCTAGAGCATCCAGGTCACTTTCTTCAGACATCTCTTGGTCAATCTGACCTTCGGAGGCTTCTGGATATTGCGTATACTCAGCTTCTTGAGCCATATCGCGTTGCATGAATGTCTCGTACATTCCTGGCGTATTACTCGCCTTACGCGCATAGATAAATCCGGTCCCAATCACCAATCCAAAAGCGATGACGAGCGCAACGAGGTACTTGTACCACTGATTCTTGTTCATGTGTTCCTCGCTTCTAGTTGTTGCATTTTCAGTGACTGCACAATGTCTTGAAGCATGGATCTGACTTCAGCATACTGTCGACGAGCGGTCTGAGCCATATCCCGGCCTTCCATGGCCATGCTGCGTTGCTCGGCGTAGAGATCAGGTTCAATACTCACGAACTTCATGATGGCTTCTGTGGCAGAGTCTTCAGCGTCCATAAGAAGAACTTCGGCTTCACTAAGTTGTGAACGCTCTTCGCTCACGTCAAAGCCAGCAGCTTCCATTTCATCTATCTTCACTTCGAGACGAGAGATAATATCGGCAAGACGATCGCCATAGATACCAAAACGATACTCGAGGCGCTCGGCATGCTCTTGGGTTACTGTGTCACGTACTTGCTGGCGATTCTCCTGCGCTTCCTGTCGGCGCTCAGTAACATCTTGGCGTACTTCAGCGCGACGTTCTTGGATCTCTTGGCGTACATCCTCGACCTGTTGTTGCCGTACTTGGCGCTGTTCGGCTCCCTGATCTTGGCCTCTGCCTTGAGCCACTAATCGTGACTCCGCCGCAACTGGCGTGTGTGTTTGTGAAAATGAACCACCCATGGTGGTCAAGACTTGCGCTTGAGCGGTTCCGATATAGGACATTACAATCAGTAATGCCAAGGAACTGGCCCAAACGGCTCGACGTGAAAGTCTGCGCATAACGCACTCCTTACCCTTTTTTTGAGCACCTTCATCATACGGTTTTTCTCACCGCAGTGCAAGTGAAATAGAAAATAAAAAAATGCTTATTTAACGGAGTTTTTAATCTCACTCTCGATGTGGAGCAAACGGTTATACTTGCTCACTCGCTCACCTCTGGTCGGACCAACTTTAATGAATCGACTTCCCACGGCAACGGCTACATCTACCATCGCCGTATCGTTCGTTTCGCCGCCGCCGCGATGCGAAGTAGTCGTCATCATGCCGTGCTGCTTGGCCAACATGCAGGTGGCGATCGTTTCGGATACAGATCCAATTTGGTTGAGTTTAATGAGAATGGCAGAAATAGCCTGTTCGTCTATGGCGCGTTGAAGGCGTTCGGTATTCGTAACGGTAAGATCATCACCGATTAACGGGACATTGAATTTCTTCGTGAGCGGTAAAAATTCGCTCCAAGCCGTCCAGTCATCCTCGTGGAACATGTCTTCCAGCGTAGCAATTGGGTATTTTTCGAGCCACGTTTGGTAATACGCCATGAGTTCATTTGCGGTCAACTTTCTGTTCTCAACAGCTAAGTGATAGAGGCCATCGGCATAGAACTCGCTCGCAGCTGCGTCGATAGAAATACCAATTTCTTTGCCTGGTTGGTAGCCGGCCTGTTCGATGGCGGCGACTAAATATCCAAACGGAGCTTCATTTGTTGCAATGCCATTGGGAGCAAATGCTCCTTCGTTACCGACATTCGTAGAAAGGCCTTCTTTTTGCAAAATCTTCTTCAACTGATGGTATGACTCCAGCACTTTTCGTACTGATTCTGATGGAGCAACAGATTGCGTGCTCGACAAACAGTACTCCTGCAAGTCGGTCGTGTTATCGGCGTGTTTTCCGCCTTCAATAGCCACCACCATGGGTTGTGGCAACTGATCGGGTGATTCGAGGTCTAAGCCAGTCTGAAATTGGTCTGCTAAGTATCGATACAGTGGCTGTCCAACTTCTTTCGCCGCGGCCCGTGCCACAGCTACCGAAACGGCCAATACCGCATTTCCACCCAGCGTAGCCTTATTGGAAGTACCATCCAGATCCAGCATCTGCTGATCGATCGATTTTTGGTCGAGAGGATTCTGGCCAACAAGTTCAGGAGCAATTGTGTTTTCAATAGTCTGGACTACCGATTGCATGCCCTTCCCTAAATAACGATCACCCCCATCGGTCAACACAGTGGCTTCGTGAGAACCAGCCGAGGCACCATACGGCACCGAAGCACGTGCAACTAGTCCAGAAGACAACTCAACTTCCGCTTCCACAGTGGGATATCCACCAGAAGCAAGAATCTCGAGAGCTGAAATACGTTTAATGGTAGTAGACACAACGACCTCCTTTGTTGCAGTACTGAGTACTTACTCTGCTTTACTGACTTCGAGCAACTCAACTTCAAAAACAAGTGGAGCACTTGGCGGAATTGCACCCGGAACACCACGCTCGCCATAGGCCATGTCAGATGGAATGGTCAGTTTACGAGTGCCGCCTTCTTGCATTCCGGCTACACCTTCGTCCCAACCTTGAATCACTTGGCCGCCACCGAGTTCAAATGTAAATGGTGTATTGCGATTGTGGGAAGAATCAAAGACAGTGCCGTCCATGAGCGTGCCGGTGTAGTGCACCGTCACCATGTCGCCCGCTTCAGCGGTTTGGCCTTCACCGACGGTGATGTCTTCGGTGATGAGTTCTTTTACTTCAGGTTGCGTGTTATCGTTCATGGATGTGTCTCCAGTGTTTTGTGTTGGTGCAGTGTCCGATGTCGTGACGGTACAACCAGCAAACAGCAGGCCGCTGACCACCACGCTACCGAGCAGAAAGGAAAAGCGTTTCATTGGTGCACTGTAGCATAGCTTCCTGCCGGAGGGAAGCTTATTTTGGGAAGTAGGTTTTGTTTTTTAGCGTGTCAGGCAGAAGACTCTCATTTTTGTCTGGATAGGCTTCATACCCTTCACCATAACCGAGCTCTTTCATGAGTTTCGTGGGAGCATTGCGAAGATTCTTGGGAATAGGCAAATTGCCGGTTTTTTCAACGTCACGCAAGGCGGCAAAATAGGCATCGTAAGCGGTTCGATCTTTCTTGGCTTTGGCTAAATACGCTGCACCGTGGGCTAAGTTGATTTGGGCCTCTGGATATCCAGTTTTATGAACTGCATCAAACACGGCGTTCGCGACCACCAATGCAGTTGGTTGGGCAAGTCCGACATCTTCGGAAGCAAAAATAACCATCCGCCGCGCAATAAATTTCGGATCTTCCCCGCCATGGACCAAACGAGCCAAGTAATACAGTGCGGCATCGACATTGCTGGCGCGCATGCTTTTGATAAAGGCGCTAATGGTGTCATAATGCTGTTCGCCGCTTTTATCGTAACGCGTTAAGTGGTGGCCAATACTTTCGAGTTGTTGTTTCGTTACTTCACCATAGGTTTGCCAGGCGTGGTCAAGTAAAGTCAGCAGTTGCCGGGCATCACCATTGGCTTGACGAATAGCTTCATGGATGACGTTGGTATCCGTTTCTTTGGCACCGAGACTCTGCAGGGCTTTGCGCGCTAAGTTTTCTAAGTCTTCTAGGGAAAGTTCTTCCAAAACGTATACCCGCATACGGGAAAGGAGTGGCGAAATTACTTCAAAAGATGGATTTTCTGTTGTTGCACCGATCAAAATAATAGTGCCGTCTTCAACATATGGCAACAAAAAATCTTGCTGTGCTTTCGTGAAACGATGAATTTCATCGAGGAACAAAACCGGCGTACGATGTGATTGCGTGAGCATTTTCTGCGGGGCTTTGGAGTCTTCAATAACTTTCCGGACATCCGCTTTAGAAGCCGAAACCGCAGACAACTCAATAAATGGCCGATTACTCGCTTTGGCCAGAATTCGAGCCAGGGTTGTTTTCCCGACACCAGGCGGTCCCCAGAAAATCATTGAGTAGACGTCTTCCTGCTCGACTAACCGCCGAAGCGGCTTGCCCGTGCCAATAAGATGCGCCTGACCAACCACCTCGTCCAGAGTAGTCGGTCGCAATAAGTGAGCAAGCGGAGATGAATTTGGCATATTCCCATTGTACAACGCGTGGTACAATACGCTGTACTTCTCGTTAAAAGCACATGAAGTATCTGGTTGGGCCCGTAGCTCAGGGGTTAGAGCGACAGCCTTTTAAGCTGTGCGTCGAAGGTTCAAATCCTTCCGGGCTCACCAACATATGGCTTTACTTGAGAAAATCAGTAGATTACCAGGATTCAGAAGCCTCCTCCCTAAAAGAGTGGGAGATTTTTCAAGATTTAGACACATTGAGCCAGACGAAGATATTACTCGCCCTCCCAAAACTCCACCGCGGGAAGAACACATTTCTCCAGTTGTTCTAAATGAACGAAATAATAGAACATTTAAAAAAGGAATTGCCCTCTGTAAACCAGAAATACAACAAGCAATTCAGACTGCAAACGTAAACATAGAATGGAAGACAGATTTTATTCGTCTGTTTTCGCGACTCGAAAGACTTCCACATTTACAGGTAATGCAGCTACGGCCAATTTCACTAAACCTTACAGACAATGAATTACTAACCGCAAGTCCGTTTGCTCAACAACCACAATCGGTGATTTTTGACCCCGAGATTCGTTTCCATGGGACAAGCGCTCAAGTTTTTCCTGGTATGTCCTTAACTCTGGGAAAGGTGGCCGCCAAAATCCCCAAAGTACAAGAAAAAACAGATAAACCATACTTGAATGGATCTAGCCAACTCAATTTTGCTGCAGAAGCTTTTGCCCTGGCCGGAGAACAAACTCTAGGAACACCCGGCTTGTCCAAGTTTTATTTCCTTGGCACCCAACCATCTGGTGAAACAGTTTTTCTCATGGAATACCATGACCCAAATAGTGAGTTTTCACTCGCCGATTTAATTCCACCTCCCGATGGCTTCAGTGCAGAAGAGATTCAAGTAATATTGGCCGCTCGCCAACCAGCAGTGTTGTCGAAACTTGTACAAAATATTTGTCTTACTTTGTCGAGTTTTCATTCGCCGCAGCGTCGACGTATAACTGCCTCTATAGATCCATTTGACTCTTCTTTAACTATCCAAGATCGACCTTCACCAAATGCGTCCAAAGAAGAACTTCAACAACTCATCCATAGAGATTTAAAACCAGACAATATTCTAGGTAATCTATCTGGTAAAAGTACCATTTTAGACTTAGGATTCGCCAGTACAGTGCTCGAAACAACCTCTGACCAACAAGTAGGCACGCCAAAATACTCTTCTCGTGGCGAAGGTGCAGCATATGACATAAACAGTCTAGCCCTCCTTGTTCACGAAATCATTACCCGTGTCAATTATTGGCAAACTGCAATAGTTCCAGACTATCTTCAGGCAATGGGCCTCACTGGAGCAGATCTCATTCAAGCATTGGCCTCCCTTCCGGAGATTCAGGGTAACTTGGCCATAGATAAAATTACTGCCTATTGCCAAACACACCGTATTCCATCACAACCACTTATTTCTTTTTTTGAGAGAGCCTTGCCAGGTCATGGGCCAGGATATACAGACGCTCAAGAATTTGCCGGTGACTTTGCGCAAGCTATGGGACAAAAACCTTCGAATCGTGTTCGCTAACAATGAAAATACTCGCCAGCACAATCCACGGATAAAAAATCACTGGTGCTCCCATCCCTGCTACGGCTAATACGCACCAATAGGGCCACTGCCTTCGGGATGAGTTTTTCCATAGAAAAAAAAGTGTGCCCAACAAAATACCAGCACCCACTCCCCCACTCGTCAAAACGATTTGCAGGTATTGATTATCGACCATGCGGGCGTTGTTTGCTTTGTTCAGTTCTGGGTGCTCTCCGTATTGTTTTTGGAATGCTGCGTTCCGCTTCTCAGCAAAGGCTTCTAGATTCCATCCGCGTCCCAAAAGCATTTCTGTTACCTGCCAGTCATGGGTTTGGTAGGCAGTATGCTCCACCCGTTGTGTAATACTCTGGGTGCGTAGGAGGTTTTGTCCGGCTCCTCCACCGTCTTTTGGCAAGAGTACTAACGCAACCACAAGTATAGGGATAGCTAAAAGAACGCGTCGTTGTTTCTGAGCCAAGGCCAACGCTCCGATTCCGGCCACATACCCAACATACGCTAATCGAGAAAAACTGAGTGACATGGCAATCAGGGCTACCGCGAAAAGTATGGCGTATACAAGTTGCTGTTTCCTCTTTACCCGTACACCAAGTTGGAAAAACCAAACACTCGCCAAAGACATCAAAACACCATAAAACGTCGGCTCAAAGAGCGTTGCGAATGCTCGACTGAGGTGATCATCCCATCCCAGAGTCGCAAGGATTCTTGTGTCGGGGAGGAAAAGATACTGCCCGATTCCTAAGGCAGCCCAAGCAGTAAACCAGACAGATAGCAAGCGGGTGATCGAATGAACACGCCATCGAGATGTTTTCCAAACAGATACACTCGCCGCAAATGTCAGAAACAACGCAATCCGCAAAAGATATGCCAAGGACTGCCAATCGCTACTCACATTCAGGGGCCACATATAAAAGAGTGAAAGAGCCAGCGTCCACAGCCACCATAAACTCACGCCCCACCATATTTTTGAAGAGAAAAGTGTTTCCCAAAATGTCTTTCTCTTGGCCATGAAAAGTATGAAAACAGCCATTCCAATTTCAAAAAGACTAATTTGTCCCAATGTTGTTGTAATCCGACCAAACTGTCCAAGCAAACTCAGCACGCCAATGGCGCCGAGTAAAAAATCTGGCCAGAGAATCTTATGCGTACCAAGCTTCATAGAGATAGACCCGCGTTATCAGTGAGTAGTAGGACATCAGGAGTGCATGCACCAGACCAGGAAAACCATCCAGCGCTCCACGCCGCCAAAAATAATTTTGGAAAAACTTGGCCACCGGATATGTTAAAAGCTGTGTAATCAGGGTCAGTTTTGTCGTGCGATGCCGCGCTTTTGCCTCGAGCGAAGCGTACCACTGCAGTTTCTGCAAAAACTCTGTCACGGTCGGGTGCGGCGTGTGCAAGAGCGCGTGTTTGGTTGTGAGAACGCGTTCGGTGGGAATTTCCCAGACTTCGTGGACCGCGCGTTGCCACTTCCCCTGAGCAATATACGTGCGTGCGAGCCGCAGCACCGTTGTGTGACCGGTTTCTCCGTATCGTAACTGGTGCCCCAAAAAGATATCTCGCCGCGGAAAAAGCACCGCATCAAGTTCTTTTTCCTGCAAAGCGGTTGTAATCTCTTGCCACACCTCTGGCCCGGCATACTCATCGGCATCCAAAAAGAAAGTCCATTCAGTTTCGACTTGATCGAGAGCGTCATTGCGATGGCTGGCAAAATTTCCTTGCAGAGGGTTTTTCTCTACGCGCACCTTTTGGGAGAACTGCTGCAAATCAACTAAGGTAGTTTCATCTCCAGTGCCATCATCCCAGACCAAAATGTGCGCAACTCGCGGAGCGTATTCTTGCACTCTATCTGGTACCGGCTCCTCTCCAGCCTTACTGAGCAGCACGAGAGTGAGTGGTAATTGTGTTATTTTTCCCATAAACGTATCCAAAAATTTGCTATTGCACCGGAAAATCCATAGTGCTTTTGTAACCAGTAGCGGCGTGAGGCGCGAAAATGATGCGCTACACTTGGCAGCTGCTTCGTGGAGTGTTGCCCAAAATGGACTACTGATGCGGTTGCTAAAAAATAGACTTCTTTATCGAGCTGAGAACGTACTCGCTGTGCCAGGTCAAACTCTTCAAAGTACAAAAACATGTTTTCGTCACAGCCACCAATGGCTAAGAATTCTTCGCGTCGCATCATAAAACACGAGCCACTCACGCTTGGCACTGGCCGCGAAGATCGATGATCAAATCCCCACAAGCGATAGTGTTCTCTATATGATCCAAACGCCGACAGATTCCCAAGCCAAGAATACACAATGGCCGCTTCCAAAGCCGTGGGCACGGTACTTGAAGTAATCTGAACAGCGCCTGTTTCATCAAGTATTTGCGGGCCAATTAAACCGATTTGCGGATGAGCTCCTAAGAATTCATAGAGTGCATCAATGGCGTCTGTGGTCACGTAGACATCTGGATTCACAAAGAGTACTCCTTCACCGTGGGCTTGTTCCGCGCCGCGATTACACCCCTCTCCGAATCCGGCCTGGCCATCGGAATTATCAATCACTATGCACTCGATATGATCTGCCGATTTCAAGCTCTGTTGAATTTTTTGCACGAGCTTGTCGGCGCGATAATTGACAATCACCACCGAAATAAGGATTCGCTTACCGCGCATGTGAGATCCTTCTAAGCGCTTGCCGCAGTACGAACCAGGCATATGGATGAACCACTACAAAGGCAAAGAACACCGCCCAGCTAGCACCTGGCAATCCGTAGCGCGGCGCTAAGAAAACAATTCCAAGAATCAAAACAAACATCATAATGATGTTCATCACAAAATGGTGCTGCAAATTGTTCGCCAAAATTGAAAGTGGATTCCAGCTAGTAATAAACGCTTTTGCGACACCTGCGAGGAACAAAATTCGTACGATTGGTGTGACAACGAGCCATTCTTCGCCAAGTACAAAATAGACTAACGGTTGCGTGAAGAACAGAAATGGCACCGCTGCGAAAAGAAAAACAACCGTAAGCGCCACGACAGAAAACTGCCAAGTCTTGGTGATACTCTTTTTCCGTTCAACTTTTTGTGCGTACATTGGGTACAGCGTCTGACCCACTATCGAACCGAAATCCATTGTGGCAGCACTTGCCAGTTTGTATGCGGTTTGATAAAAACCGAGAGCAGTAAATCCAAGGTACTTTCCAATAAGAAAGTCGTCAATATTTTCAGTCAAGTAATGCACAATACTGGTGCCGATAATGTACTTCGACTCTTGAAACAACGAAACGACTCGACTCCATTGCGCCTTGAGAAGATTTGGTCGTTCCGGAAAGAGCGAAAAGGAAAGAATCACTTCCGCAACAACAGCAGCTGCGATTCCCAACAACAATCCGATACCATTTTGGAGCCAAATCGCCAAAACACCTCCCAGTACTAAGTCGATCACCTGAACACCTATGCGCAGTGCAGACTCGCGCTCAAACTGCAGTCGTTGCTGAAACTGCACAATGGCGGGATTGATAAAACCCCGCAGAAAAGGAATAATCGCGGCAATAGATAAGTAATAGGTCAAACTCGGCTGGTCATAAAATTGTGCCAACAATGGAGCACACAAAAGAATACCGAGACTAATCAGAGTGCCGCGAAACAGTGAGACTACCCAAGCGGTGTCATAGTACCAGGCAAATTTTTTGGGCTGCTTGAGCAATACAACATTAATGCCAGTTTCCGTAAAGACTTCGGTTACGGAAATAACGAGTACCGACAATCCAAACAAACCAAGCTGTTCGGGACCCAGAATGCGAGCAATGATCGCTAAACGCACCAGTGTCAGAAACTTCGTGAAATACTTCATGAATGAAATTGCCGAGATCCCACGGACCGCAACAGATGAATGAGCGCGATGGAACAGTGTTTTAAGCATGCGTAGACCGGTCTTGTCTTTGATTATACAGGCGTTGCATGAGTCCTGTCAGTGTCCCAGACAAAACGGCCGTATCCGTCATGAATTGGTACCAGGGGTACAGAAGCCAGGATTGGGCAAAACGGAATCGGAAACGTCTGCCCTTAATACCAATATAGGCACTGAGAACAAGAAAAAGCGCAAAAACACTCCAAAATACTGAATTGGTGCGCCACAGCAGAAAAGCGGTCACTGCCAAAAAGAAAAGGTAGCGCATCCACATACTCGCATGTCCCCATCGCCATGTAGCAGCCAGCATGTCGCCACGAGTTAGGTGGAAAATCATACGCCAGTAGGCAAGCGCGGTTGTTCGCGGTGTCCAGACAACTTCTGCATCTGGCACAAAAACTGATTGGAATCCTTTCAATTCGGCGCGACGCGACCACTCAAAATCTTCGGCATAGTTCAGATCATCTCGGAATGGGCCAATTTCTTGCCAGGCAGAAACACGCACCGCCATATTTCGCGTAGCGGGTAAGGGATGAGTCCCAATTTTTTCTCTCGACACTAACACAAATGCAGACTGAACTTCTTCTGCTGGTGAAGTCTCAGCGCCGCGAGTATAGCCAGAAACCAATTGAACACCAGACAGTGAAAATGCGTGAATAATACTTTCGAGCCAAGAGGCAGACAGTTGGCAACCGGCGTCAGTAAAGCATACTACCGTTCCACTCGCTGCATCGACGGCACGGTTTCTTCCAGTAGATCGAGTAGCACTCCCTGGGATTGAAATAGCCTGTACTTTGATTCCTTTTGGACGCCAATTGTGCGCGACGCCAAGCGAATCATCACTCGATTCGGCCACAGTAATGACTACTTCATCAGGCAAAACAGTTTGTTTTTCTAAATCGTGCAGCAGTTCTTGCAGCGCAGCGGCGTCGTTTTTTACCGTTACAATCACTGAGAATCGCTGCTGCTGCATATGCGTAGTATCGCAAACCGTACACTTTTTGTCAGTATCAGGCGATATGGTTGACACATGTCGCGATGGCTAATGCGTTTGGGAGTTGTGACCACTGTGTGGTGGAGCATGTGTTTTCTTTGCTCGCCAGCGCTTGCCACGTCTGTCTTCCAGTCTGATTTTTCTGATTCGATTGCCTGGCAAGAGGTGTTTAACAGCCAGGTTGATGCACCCGACCAGACGTGTCGTGGAGCAGATGGCGAGCACCATTGGTCTGTCGGAAATGGAGAGGCCAGACTGCAGATTACGCAAAGTGTGCCCTGTAAAGCAGTGATTGTCGCTCAAGAGGATATTCCATGGCCAGAAGTGGCTGATATCTCCTTTGATATGGACCTAACGATCGCTGAAATGGACCGAAATCTGCTCATTCGTTGGCAGGACGCCAATAACTATCTTGGTTTTCACCTCTTTGGAAACACAGTGACACTAGAAAAGGTAATTGATGGAAACACGTATGCCGTTTCGCCCCAAGCAGTGTATTTTCATTTCGAAAATTTCAAGACGTACTCCGTTCGTATGCACTATGACCAAACCGCTGGAGTAATTCGCCTTTGGTTTGATGACGAGCTGATCTATACCGGTCAGGAGCATTCATCAGACCCACAACTCACCAGAGGGAAACCCGCCCTCGGCGGCAGTGTTGGCGCGGTCCGTACATCCACAGTAGTTTTTCGTAATTACTCTTTGCAAGATATCGGTGAGGAACTTACGCTCTCTGTCCCAGCATTCCGCCAAAATAATCCGCTGTGGACCGAAATTGAGTATGACACAGCCAGTAGGTGGACTTCGGAATCACCGACGATCGGCCGCTGGGGTTGTGCCCTCACTAGCGCCGTGATGGTATTGCGGTATCACGGAATCACCGCTTTGCCAGATGGGCGGAGTATTGACCCTTTGACACTCAACACTTGGCTCCACAACCAGCCGGACGGCTATATTTCTCCTGGACTAGTAAACTGGCGCGCTCTTACCCGGCTGACTTGGTGGCACAAAGAAGCATTCGGCACACCGGCACTAGAAATGCACTCTGAACTGCTGACCGAAAACGCAATAGCGTGGTCAAAAAACTCACTGCAGTCTGCGGTCCCACCGATTTTTGATCATGGCGGTCATTTCACTGTCGGGTATGCGTATGGCCCAGGTGAATCTCAGATCCATCTGCATGATCCGTTGGGTGAAAAACAAACACTGCAGGACTATCATAATACTGTGCACTCGGCTCGTGTCTTTGTGCCAAGTCACACCGATCTGCGCGCAATCTCGTTACTGGTACAACCAGGAACACGCGCCACTTTTGCCAGCAACGATGAACCACTGCAGATTGAGCCAATACCGCTTTTTGCACTAGAAAGTGCCTCTTCTCTCCCTCTCTACTGGCTGTATGATCTCCCCCAACCGCCTGATTCACTCACTTTCACCATCTCCACCCAACTTCCTGCCGATACTCCACAGCTGCTCACCTACGCTCGCGATGGTTCGCTCACAAGTCAAAAAACTTGGCTGCAGACGTCGCACACTGACTTCCAAGGTTCCATTTACGCTACCGAAGATACCGTACAGGCAGATTTCTCTCTGCCTCCGCTCAACCAAAGCCAACCTGTTTTCTCGCCGCTCGCTCTGCATACTTGGCTGTCGTGGGGTGATATTCGTTCTCCTCTCATTACGCAGTTTGTGGCAGAACAGTATGCTCAGTTGCACAATGCTCCGACGCAAACTGAAGCCGAAGAGATCAGTAATTTCTTTATGGCCAAGCTTACCTCATGGCATCAGTTGAGTTGGATTACAGCGAGCTCCTATCAGGCCCTCACGCTGGCGTGGCACCAGAGCCTGCTCGATCGCTTCCCCTGAGGGAATGATATACTACAGCGATGTTTTCCGGCTTTTGGAATGACTTACCAGCGCAGAGTATTGGCCTCAGTCCTATGGACGGAGTAACGGACCATCCGTACCGTTTTATCCAAAAGAAATACTCCAATCCAGATGTGATGATGACAGAGTTTACTTCAGCAGAAGGCGTCAGTCGTAATGCACTGAAACTCTTCCGCGATTTCCGCTTTGATGAAACCCAACGCCCGATTGTGGCGCAAATCTTTGGCAATGAGCCGCGCGCTTTTTACATTACGGCTGTGATTCTTTGTTACTTGGGTTTGACGGCATTGATATCAATATGGGCTGCCCGGCAAAAAGCGTACGCCAACATGGTTCTGGTGCCGCACTCATTCTCACTCCAGATCTGGCGCAAGAACTGGTCCGTCAAACGCGCCAAGGCATCCATGATTTTGTGAACGGTCTCGAGCTCGAGAGTATTCCCGAACTCAAACAAAAAACGCGCACCATGATCATGGAGCGGCACCGGGGGTTACCTCCTGAATACCAAGCCCGTCGCGAGATCCCGGTATCGGTAAAAACTCGTGTCGGTTTTGATGCGCCGGTAATTAAAGACTGGATCGAGACTCTGCTTGAAGTCGAACCAGCGGTAATCTCGGTGCATGGCAGAACGCTCAAGCAACTCTACAGCGGTTCAGCTAACTGGGACCTGATCGGGCAAGCTGCGGAAGTAGCCAAAAATACACCTACCAAAGTCTTTGGGAATGGCGATGTGCGCACCCCAGAACAAGCACAAGAGAAATTTGCGCACTACGGAGTTGACGGAATTTTAGTCGGCCGCGCCACGTTCGGAGATCCGTGGCTCATTGGCGAAATGCGTCGCTACCGCGACAGTGACTGGAGCGCTGATTTTGAGTATCGCGAACCATCGGTCGAAAATCGCATCAATATTGCCATTGAGCACTCTCGTATCTATGCAGAGACTTACCCAAATGAACACTTCTTGCCGATGCGCAAACACTTAGCTTGGTATATTAAGGGATTCCCATTTGCCAGTGAGTATCGTGTGCGGTTGATGATGGCGGATTCGGCTGAAGAGGTAGAGAGTGTTTTGGAAGAGTTTCGTGGCAAACTCAACACTGGCACACCTAACGAAGCTCATCAATAATAAAGGTAGCATCATAGCTTCGCTCTAGGAGAGCTCTCGACACTTGCCGTTGGTCCATACTAAATGAAATATCGTTGGCATCTGTATAAATACCATCCCCACAATAGGTAATTATCTCACCAGGCTGCAACTCAAAAAAGCCTTCCTTCGATTGCACTCTTACCCGTCCATTTACCAAAAAATGGCTTCCGGCCATTCTGACAATTTCTTGGTGTGGAATATACTCGTATTCTTCTCGTCCAGTTAACATATAAAACTTACTATAGGAAATAATACACGACTCATATTATTTTCAACATCTCCATTTTCTTGGGAAAGGATGCTACAATACTTACTTCGGCTGATTAGCTCAGTTGGTTAGAGCGTTCGATTCACATTCGAGAGGTCACAGGTTCGAATCCTGTATCAGCCACTTTTTGCAGATTTAGTAGATTTTTTTTAACTTATTCGATATAATTCTCGACCATGGCTAAGAATATCAGAGAAACTTCAGAACAAAGATTACGTCGGTATCGAGATGCTGTTCGTAATTATAACTTTATTTTAAGCGATCTTACCTTTTCACAACGTTTTTCACAGGCGGAACTTGATAACAAGAAAGCCGTGCTCACCTGGACTACTGAAAACCCAGGTTTATTTCAAGACCTCCTTCTCCCTCGCTTCATACCCGACATTGCTGATACTCTCCAGCATGCTTCAAGCAGGGAGAAGTCTCATATAGAAACATTCGCCGCCTATATGCTGTACACCTATCTTGTTTTACCGCTTGTCATGGACGGTTTTGGAACCAATGATTCTGCTCGAGATACCTGGGAGAAAACTGTCCAAAACAACCACATGCTCCTTGGAAAACCGCTCATTGAAGAAAATGCCCTTCGGGTGAACCCAATGACAGATGTATTCGGTTCCGTGGAAATACTCCTCGACACGCCTGAAAATACTGAGCGAAACGATCAAACTATTTTGCAAAAAGGAAAACTCGCCCCGCATCCTCAACAGGTACTTGGCATGAATACCACGTTGCAAACGACAATTGCTCAAAACGATTTTTATAAGCAACTTCCACTGGAAGAAAAATTGGCATTTGTTCATAGCGTGCGATACCTCGCTGCGCAAGCACTGCTCGCCTATACACCACCACGTCTCCACCCAAATTTCCACCCCATGCATCTCATTGAGAGAACATACATGCGCCTGCGAGCCACCAAGATCCGCTAAGATCTGTGCTACCATAATTCCATGCACATACTCGTCACTGGCGCCGCTGGCTTTATTGGATCGCATGTGGCGACAGCCTTACTGGAGCGCGGAGACACCGTAGTTGGCATCGATACTCTCAATGATTACTACAATCCAGCCTGGAAGCAAGCCAATCTGGATCGATTATCAGCATCTGACAACTTCTCTTTCCAAAAAATTGACTTTTCTGAACGCGCTGAACTCGAGCCACTCTTTGCTCAAAACTCGTTTGACTGCGTTGTCCACCTTGGCGCTCGTGCCGGCGTGCGCCCATCAATTGTTGATCCACTGCTTTACGAAAAAACCAACGTCCAAGGCACGCTGAATATTTTAGAAGCCATGCGCGAACACGGCGTCCAACAGATTGTAGCGGCCTCTTCCAGCTCGGTGTATGGCAACCAAACCAAGGTTCCCTTTTCAGAATCTGACCCCGCTAACGCCCCGATCAGCCCCTATGCCGCCAGCAAAAAAGCCTTGGAAATGTACTGCCACACCTACGCGCATTTGTATGGCATCCAAGCCACCTGCTTACGCTTCTTCACCGTCTACGGACCAAACGGCCGCCCCGACATGGCGCCGTATCTCTTCACGGAAGCTATCTTTACCGGCAAGCCGATCAAAAAATTCGGCACTGGCGAAACCAAGCGTGACTATACTTTCATTGACGACATCGTCGCCGGGGTTCTCGGCGCCATCGACACGCCCAAGCCATTTGCCATCTATAACTTAGGCAATCACACGCCGGTGAGCCTCAACGAGTTTATTGCCACGCTTGAAGACATTATTGGCAAAAAGGCCATCATCGACCAATACCCCATGCAGCCGGGCGATGTAGAGATTACGTATGCCGATGTCACACGCGCGCAAGAAGATTTTGGGTATGAGCCCAAGACGCCGTTTGCCGAAGGGTTGCGGAGGTTTGTGGAGTGGTATCGGGAAAATCGGTTGTAACTATCGATTTCTCTGTGAAAACCAATGAGCAATATCCTTTGTAACAGTCGGACCAGCTATCGTCACGGTAAAAAAGAAAAGCAATATGTACGGAGCGTAGTATCCGATATATTCGAGAACTTGAATTAACCAGTTACCGATAACCATAATTATCTCCATATGTACTGAGATAGTACCACAAAAAGGCACACGCCAGAATATTTATTCCATTTGCAATAACCGGTACCACCTGTATTCCAAGAACTGAACTCCACGTGATACCAAACGTAATTTGGAGAAGCGCGATTGATAAATCTCGGTAATCACGCTCACCAAGCCAATGCCAGAACCCTGCCATTCTCCTAAGAAGATTCGCACTCATAGGTTGTACTCTACCACCCAATCTGCACAAAAAAACGCACAACCTGCTATAGTAAAGAGCATGTCAACGCCGTACATTTCCTTTATCGTGCCAGTCATGAATGAGGAAGAAAACGTGGCTCAACTGCACGCCGAAATTGTGGCTGCAGCCAAAAAGATCAATAAACCCTTTGAAATCATCTTTATTGACGACGGCTCCTCCGACAACACCTCCGCCGAACTGCAAAAACTCGATCCCATCACCATCCTGCGCATGCGCCGTAACTTTGGTCAGACCGCTTCCATGGACGCCGGCATCAAAGCCGCCCAAGGCGAGTTTTTGGTCACCCTCGACGGCGATCTGCAAAACGACCCCGCCGATGTACCGCAAATGCTGCAAAAACTCCTCGACGAAGATCTCGACGTGGTCTGCGGATGGCGCAAACACCGCCAAGATTCCTGGAGCAAACGCTTTATTTCGCAGGGCGCCCGCTGGCTGCGTTCCTTCTTGGTGAGTGACGGCGTGCACGATTCCGGCTGCACGCTGCGCGTCTATCGCCAAGAATGCTTTGAAGGCGTCAACCTGCGCGGCGAAATGCACCGCTTTATTCCCGCTATTTTGAAGTGGCGCGGATTCCAAATTGGCGAAATGGTCACCAACCACCGCGCGCGTATTCATGGCACCACGAAGTACAACTTCAAGCGCACGCTCAAAGGCTTTCTCGACATGCTGAGCCTGTGGTTCTTCCAGAAATACTCGGCGAGGCCGCTGCATTTTTTGGGAGGGATTGGAATTTTGCTGGCCTTTGGCGGCGTGGCATTGCTTGCTTGGCTCTTCTTTGCCCGCCTTGTCTGGGGCTATAGCCTGAGCGACCGCATCTGGCCCCTGATGGCTATTTTCTTGATTTTGTTTGGGTTTCAGATGTTTGTGAGTGGGTTGATTATGGATTTGGTGATACAGCAAAAATCTGATAAAAACTACTTTTTAAAGTAATACTGGTATGCATCACGCGATCTCTCAGGTAAATCAGGCAGTGAGAGCAGTCACTTTATCTGTTAAGCGTTTTATTTGGAACCTCATGTTTGCTTTGATAGTTTTCGTGATGCTTTTAAGTAGCAGCTCTTTACTTTCTTTTCAGGCGCGTCTTCCCCTAAAGTCTTATTATTGGGTACTTCAGTTTGTGAGCCTCATTATCGCTTCATGTGTTGCATATTCGGTAGGACAATTTGTTACTAAAAAGAAAAAAAGCACTCTCATTTATTGTGGCCTACTCCTTATTTTTGCTCCGATAACCCTTTTGTTATTTATTCAGGGAACAAACACACTTTCCGCAATGAGAGTTCACTCACTCAGTAGCACTTCCTCCATACAAGGCGATTACATTTCTATTAATGGACATAATTTTGGCGACGCATGGGAAGCTGGTACAGTTACCGTGGGAGGAACAAACTTTATTATTGTTCGATGGGAAAATGAAAAAGTCGTCATAAAGCAACCGGTGACAGAACCAGTTGATAACGCTGTTTTGCGCATCTGCAATGCACAAGATATCTGCGACGAATACAAATACTTTACTATTCTGGATCCGAGCACTTTATGAAAACTCTTTTCTCCTGGATACTCCAAGCACTGTTTCTATTTTCAATACTCATAGCTACTATCTTTGGTATTCAGTTTTTTGTCCCGCATCCATACTTCAATCTTCCCCATTTTTTTGCTCTGGCTCCCGCACTTGCTGCATTAGGCTTTATTGCCGTCAATTGGAACAAAATTGACTACCGAGTACTCATTGAGAAAACTACTGAAAGAGGTATTGCTTTTCTTTTTTCACCACATCTTTTAGCCAGTATCGTTGTACTTACCTTTATATCTGGTTCCATTTCTGTGGCGGAGCATCATTTTACAATTCACCCACCAAAAAATGTCACCGTTTCTGAAGTGCTCTTAGATGAGAAAAAATCGAAAACAACGCTATATGACGGCGAGTACAGATCTTCCCTCGATAACTTTGGCACCCTCCTGGTGACGCTTTCGGATCCAATGCCAAGTAACTTTCTTTTTCGTCTGAAAGAAAAAGACGCTACAGAATGGCTCTTTGAAACTGAATTTGGCCCAACACAAGAAAAAACACTTCTCCTCGGTTTTCCCAAAGTTGCGTCAAAAGGAAAAAACTATACCTACCAAATAATCCCAGAATCTGGAGAGGTTTCGATCGAGGCGATTCACCATCGCCATATTTTCTCATTGGCTGATTTCAAAAATAATCCGATTGTATTCGTCGATTTTCTTTCCAAAAAGGTATTCTTTGAGTCAGAATATATTCTGAATTCGTTTGGGCAGTACAGTGCAGTCACCTTAATATCTTTTGGTCCATTTCTAAGCGCGGCGGCACTTCTAGTTATACGTTTACAAAAACGTGTACACCTTACATTTTTTTCTAAAGAGAAGAAAAGCCCTCAAACTACAGATATTAGATTCTTATTACTAGTACTCTACATAACCATGTTCGCAGCGATATTGAGACTCCTCAATATTTCGCTGCTACCATTTAGTGGCGACGAAGGCCTCTACCCACTGATCACTGACGCCATTCTTAAAAATGGATTTCCACTTTTGGAATCAGGCCAACTGTACATGCGAGGTTACCTATTCAGCTACCTTACTTCACTGAGTGGATTACTTTTCGGTACTAATCACCTTTCTATGCGCTTTGTCTCGTTACTTACTGGTGTTGCGTTCGTGTACTTTTTGACTCAGTACTATAAGAACACAAATAAGGTATTCGCACTAGGTGTCGGAATATATGTTGCCACCTATCCATATCTTATAGCCTGGTCCACACAGGCGCGACACTACATGATTGGATATTTACTGCTCTTTCTTACACTGGCAATCTTGTACCAAAGTACTGTCCAAAAAATATCACGAAAACAACTTGCTGCGTATGCTGGAATTGTGTTTCTAGCGGGATCAAACCTCCTTTTCAGCTATGCAGTGATCCCTGCTTTCTTGGTGTTTTTGGTACTGAAAGATCGATGGAAGTGGGTAACAAATCTTCCTCTGATTACACTTATTGGCAGCTTTACAGCCGGTTATCTTTTTAATTACAAAATTCTCAATTTCTATCGCCTACATTTTCTCAAAGGGACCTATGCTGTTCAGTCTTCGAATACGGTAGGAGTCTTTGATGCTTTCTTACCAACTTTCCATTACTACAGCTCAACTATACTTTTCAGTCACCTCGGAATACTCATGCTTATTGCTGCGCTTGCTGTCTATCTCCTTCAGAAGCGTCGTACACTAGAAATTACAATACCAAACAAAATTACGCTGATGGGTATTTTTGCCCTCATTAACTTTCTCTTTGGATTCTTGCTGTTTAACCGTTTTGCCGTAAAGTACTTACTTGGAGTCTATATTGCCTTTGGTATTTTTACTATCTGGATACTGTTCTCTCTTGTCCAAAAACTCTCACTTCCTAAAAAACAGCTTCCAGTCGTTTTTATTTGCATGCTCTTAATAGGCATTCTTTCATCTCGCACCGTGAAAGACTATGCCAGCCACTACTATTTTGAAAGAAACCGTGTTGGTGATATTGAACTCTATTCTAGTAGTACTTTCTCTCAAGCAAAGCTCTATGGAGAGCTTCTTCATAATCCCTATGTGTTTCATGGAGTTACGGCCGTTATTCGTAGCCCCAGATCTCTCGAAGCACTCGAGTACATCAGGAGCCAAAAACAACCGAATGATATCTACGTAGTAACCGATATTTACAATCTTTGGCACTATGGTCAATATGACTACATTATGAATGGAACTCTGAGCTCCGAAATGGGGTATATTCCATCTGGAAGTGATCAAGTTCTTTCCATCTACTCCAACACACCTTACATACGAAATGCTGACGAACTCACCCAAGTAATAACTCAGATGAAATCAGGTCAGACTATTTGGCTATTCGCTGGCAGACGCTTTAGCGAACACAATGATACACTTTCGATCTACGTTAAAGATATCTTTAAGCAGCGCTTTGTCAGTCAAGTCGACGAAGTTGGCGTACACTCCGGCAGAAGAAATGAACCTATCGTGGTATATAGCTACACAAAAAATAAATTACTCTTTTTTCTGGAAAGTATTTCTTAAGCCAAACTCATGGATAACAAATGGCAAACCTTGTAACGTGAGGAGAACGTACACAGCTCGACTCATAAGTGCAAAAAGTGTGGTGAGAGTAGGATCCACTCCAAATATTCCGAGAGTATATATCAACACCAATTCTCGTGTTCCCCATCCATTTACACTCACGGGTATGAGCATAATGAGCTCAACGAGCACGAAAGCGAATCCAATCTGGAAAACTGATACTGGCAGTGCCACCATCAAAGCCACCCCATATGCCATAACTATCTGAATTACCTGAGCAAGAAGCGTGAAACCGATCGAAGGTATGAGCACATTATGATTCAGAAGCGTACTCTTTACAGTACTGAGTAATGAAAAAAGTTTTTGCTTGAAGAAACGGAGTGATATCAAGAAAATAATACCTGTAATCGGAATCAAATAGATATACTTTTTCAGAGAGCTAAAATCAAAAGAAACAAAATCAATTTGGGTAAATAAGTACAAAGAAAACAGGAAAAAGAGTAAAACACGAGTACTTAAACCAACAACTCTTTCAATAATTACCGTCGAGAGTGAAATAGTTTTCGGTACATCATATTTTTTATTCAGGTGGACCACTCGGTACCCATCTCCAACAATACTACCCGGCGAAATTTGGTTTATGCAGTTGTGTTTTAGGTACAGTAAAAATAGTTCCTTCAGAGGCACTTCAACTGATAGATGTCGCAAAGCTACTCGCCATCGTAAAGACATCACCAATAAAAGCAGATAGTAGAAAATAACTGGAATGACGATATATTCCCAGCGAGTAGACAGCAAGTTTTCAAAAAAGAACCTAAAGTCAACGAAGTAGTAAATAAGAAAACTTGTCAGAGCTATAGAAACACCATATCGAAGCCATCGTGCACGAAGAAGTGATTGTATTTGTTTCATAGCTATTTAAATATTCGTAAATATGCCTTTTTATATATATCAAAACGCCAGAGCCACGGCACTTGAAGATACGTATTCACGAACAAAAGAGCGGCTAAAACATTTACTGGCATTGCCATCAAGCTTTTCAAAAGATAGATTCTGCTTGCCCTAAATTCGCGTGCTTGCGCTTTAAAAATACCTGTTTGTAAATATATACTAGAAATAATAGTTCTGTACCTCCACGCTGGAATGAGAAATTTTCTGCCATAGATTCGATAATTCTTTTGAATGACCGCTATTCTCTCTAAATACGCCTTTGTTTTGTCTCTGTTGTGGAGGTTTTTATCATGCATTCTCCACGAAGCTAAGACTTCATTGATATAAGCAAACTGTGTATGTGCGGCACACCGCATAAAAAAGTCGTAATCATTACTGATACTGTAATTCGCATCAAAATCACCAACGAGATCATACAGGGACCGGCGAAATGTCACCGAAATAGCCGAGACAAACATACCCTTTAAAAGCAACTCTTTAAAAATCCAACCTTTTTGAGGACCTATTGGGTTCTCAGCAAAACGTGATTCTGAAATAATATTTCCATCTTTATCAATCCGAGCCGCATCCGTATACACCACGCCCACTTCTGGGTTGGAATCGAGCACCTGTACCATTTTTTCAAGGGCCGTCTCATGCCAGAGATCATCTGAACCAATGTGAGAAATATACGTTCCTTTTGCGTGCTGCATGGCGTAGGAGATAGCAAACGCTATCCCTTTATTCTGTGACAAGGGTAGAAATCGAACTTTTGCGTACTTCTTTTTTTTCAGTAGCTGCTCAATATACTGCGGCGTTTCGTCGGTGGAACCGTCATCAACCAAAATGATCTCAAAATCTTGGTACGTTTGCGCTACTAATGAATCGAGAGTCTCTTGGAGGAACTCTGTTCTATTATAAGTCGCTAAGGTAATGGAAACAGTTGGAGCGCTCATCACTTCTCGTTTTCAAAGGACTGTATTAACTCAATAACATACGCAATCTGCTCATCTGTCATCCCTGGGTAAATAGGCAAACTGAGGATTCTAGCTGTATACTTTTGTGCAACCGGAAACTCTTCTGGGGAGTGATTCATGTACGAAAAACACTGCTGCATGTGTAATGGTATTGGATAGTGAATAAGCGTATCAACCCCGTTCTCCTGCAAATAGGCCTGTAACTCATCGCGCTCCGGGTGCTGAATTACATAGAGGTGATACACACTTTCAATTTCATCTGGAATACTGAGACGATATTCTCCTAAAGCTACGTCATATTTTTGGGCAATGTACTTTCTTTGTTGATTCCAGCTGTCTAAGTGCGGGAGTTTTGTACGCAAAAATGCAGCCTGAAGCTCATCAAGTCGAGAATTTTTTCCTAGCATTTCATGGTGATACTTTTTCTTTTGTCCGTAGTTATGCAGAAGCTTGGCTTGTTCATAAAGTTCAGGATCATTGGTAACAATGGCTCCTGCATCACCATAGGCTCCGAGGTTTTTACCCGGATAGAAACTAAATGCAGCCATGTTTCCAAACGTTCCTGCCTTTTTCCCTGAATATGTTGCACCATGTGCCTGGCAAGCATCCTCCAGGATCTGAATACCGTGTTTTTCGGCCAGCTGCATAAGCTGGTCCATTGGAACCATAGAGCCATACAAATGAACCGGTAAGATAACTTTTGTATTGTTGTTTATGGCAGCGGCAACAGCATTCACGTCCATTTGCAAAGTTGCCTCATCCACATCAACAAAAACGGGTGTTCCCCCTGCTTCGATTACTGCCAATGCAGTAGCCACAAAAGTATGTGTTGGCAAAATGACTTCGTCATTTTCACCAACTCCCATGGCTTTCAGAGCTAAGATGAGTGCATCTGTGCCACTTCCCACACCAACACAGTACTTACTGCCAATATAAGCAGCAAATTCTTTCTCGAACTCGTCGACTTCATTTCCTAAAATAAAGTGTTGAGCAGCAAAAACACGATCAAAATCATCCTGCAGCTCTGCTTTCACTTCTTGATATTGGGGCGAAAGATCGACGAAAGGTACCTTCATAGTTCCTTTTCTAAAATTTGTAAACAAGTCTCAAGAGTTTCAATACAGAAGTCAATTTCATCTCGGGATATCCGATAGCTTGGGATTATGCGGAACGTTTTACCTTTTTGAATCGCTTGTACCATCACACCCCGCTGCTCAAGCAGATCAATAAGTCTCATTCCAGGGTTGTTCGTTTCGGTAAAGTATTCTTCAGGCAGATCAAAAGAAATCATCAATCCTTCGCCACGTGGTCGCAGCAGCAAAGCACTCTTCTTCGAAAGCTCTTGCAGTCTGCTTACAAAGTATTCACCCGTTTCTAGAATTTTCGAAAGCATATCTTCTTTTTTAATCGTATTAATTAAATGAAGGACCATCCGTGCAGAAAAAGGATCATTCTGGTGCGAACTAAAGTGAATGAACTTCCCTTCTACCGCCTCCGCAATTTCTTGAGAAAACATCACAGCTGAAACGGGAAAACCAAGTCCAGCTGCCTTTGCTAGTACTAAAATATCAGGAACTATGCCGGTTCGCTCGTAGCCAAACCAGGTCCCGAGTCGGCCCAGTCCAGTTTGACATTCATCATAGATCAACAAGGCACCATGTTTCTTGGCAATTTCAGCCAAACCAGCAAAATACTCTTTTGGCAAATAAATCATGCCACCGACCGATACAACTGGCTCAATAATAAACGCCGCTATGGTACCTTCAAATTCCGAAAGATATTCTTCGGCGGCTTGGAGGTGCTCAGCTATATACTCGCTGCCATCAACATCTGCAGGACGATTATGCCAATCAGGAGTAGGAATAAAGTGGGAACCAGGAACGAGCGGGTGAGCGTATGCACCACCACTCGAAATACTCTGTGTTGCCAAGGTCAACCCGTGATACCCATTGGTAATCGAAACAATTCCATCTTTCTTGGTGTAAAAACGGGCATACCGCAACGCGCACTCAACAGCCTCTGCGCCGGTAGAAAGCAAGATTGTTTTTTGCAATGTATCATTGGTTATCTCGCTAAGCGCGCGACACGCTTCGAGAACCTCTTCAGTCAAACACAGCGTGTTAGTGTGCAAAATCTTTTTGCTTTGCTGGTATACAACTTCGGCTAACTCTTCATCACCATGCCCCAAGACCTCACAAAACTGTCCGCCCATTAAATCAAGATAGCGGTTGCCATCTATATCTTTGTAGTAGCTACCTTCTGCTGAAGCCAGTATGGGCGCACGAAATGGAGTAACTTCAAGTACATACTTCTGATACTCATCAAAAAACTGTTTACTTTTCTTCATGTTCATAGAGTTCCTTTAGCACTTCTTTCATGCCGGCGACAAAAGAGTATTCTGGTCTAAACCCAAGTTCACTTTTTGCTTTCTCAATACTAGGCACATTATGCACTGGTTGTCTGTTTTCCTCGACCACATTTTCGATCTCCATCTGAGAACCAGTGAGTGCTTCAATGCTGGAGACTATATCCCGAATAGTCACCACATCTTCCCCGGCAATGTTGTAAAAAGTATTTGTGTTGACATCGAGAGCGCGCATAACTGCAGAGGCGGCATCTTCAACATAGAGAAAACGTCTCTTGTCTACGCCTTCATTGAGCAAACGAAAGACTTTCTTTTCTTTCCAGGACTGCACCGCAAAAGGAATGACTCGCACGAGTGGCTCATTCGGTCCATAAACCTGAGAAAAACGCAAACCAGTGTAAGGAATACTATTCATTCGTGACCAATACTCAAGATATGTTTCGGCAGCATATTTGGCCACACCATAAGAAGATTCTGGTTGGATTCTATGATCTTCACTGTACTCTTCATGCTCTGGAACACCGTAAATATCTATGGTGCTGGTAAACACCACTTTCTTAGTGTTTTTTCCCACGGTCTCTAAGAAATAAAGGAAAGAATCAAAGTTTTTTTCTTTGGCAGCAATTAGACTGTCGACGCCCTCACTGCGAGGTAAGATGCTAGCAGCTGCGAATATGGCACTCTCAGTCTCTCCGATACGATCTGCTAACGCCTCGTACTCCTTCAAGGACAACTCGAAAAGATCACACTGAACAAAATGCAGACATGGATGGTGTGATGTCCGCTCTTTCCGCGAAATGGAAATAACCTCAGCACCCAGAGAAAGCAGGCGTTCTACTATACGCGTTCCAATAAATCCGGTCCCTCCAGTAATGACTATCTTTTTACCCTCTAAATTCATGTTTGATCCCTCGCAGAGCCGAACTCCTGTCCATCTCTATAATACACTTCCTGCCAAAAACGAGTCATAGTGACTCCTGGGTGAAACTCAGCTGACATGTCTCTGTCCTCTCCCAAAAACAACTCTAGTGCTTGTTGATGAATATTTACTCCAGCGACCGTGCTCAAAATTGACCCGGCAGAAAAACGCGGATTGATTTCAATAAAATGAAACTCACCATCTTCAGATTGAATAAACTCAATATTCGCCGGACCACAAATACCTAGTGCTTCACTCACCTCTCGGGCGAGAGCAACAAGCTTCGCATTATGCGTAGTGGTTGATTTCACTCCAACTCCACTCTTAGACTCGTGCTCAATTCGAGGCAGAGCATATAAATTCTTTCCTTCTAGAGTGTTCAGCACATCGACTACATAGAGTGTCCCTGGATAGTATGGCTGCACCACACAATCGCTTGATTTCAACTGCATAAATTGCAAGTCTTCAGCCGTAGGAATGAGAGAGATTCCTCGGCTACTAAGGCCTTTCCTGGGTTTGGCAAAAAGAGGAAATGAGACGGCGTGTACCTCTACTTCTTCAAGCAGCCAGGTTGGAGTCGTTTCAACTCCTTCCTTCTGCAAAGCCTGATACGTTTTCAATTTGTCATTGCAGTTTTGAACTGTTTCATGAGATGACGCAACTATCTTCACTCCCTTGTCAGCAAAAGCCACTTTGTTCTGAGAAAGAAGCAAAACTTCTTCATCAACAATGGGAACAACTACCTCAATTTCATATCTCTCGCATATTTCGAGCATTTTGGAAATGTACTCATCAGAGTGAAAAAGTGGCACAGTCTCAAAATCATCGCAAAACACGCTTCCAGCGACTGTATCAGAGGAGTTACTGTCAGTTCCTACGATATACACAGGGAGTGTGCCTCTCCGTAAACCCTTTATAACCGACAACGCTGTCGTACTTCCGACAGCTGAAATAAGTACTCGTACCGCAGAACTATTCCTCATCCCACTCCTGATTAAATAATGGATGCGCAAACGTATCATTCTCCGACCACATGCCATTAGCATAATTGATCATAGCAGCATACTCAGAAAGACTCTTAAACCCATGCACAACATACGGTCCGGTCTCTAAACGCACATACTTACTGTGGTCAGCATCAATAATAATCTCTTCTTTTTCTCCGGTACGCACATCTTTGAGACGAACTAGTATTTTCCCGGATACAACACCAAACCACTCTCGCCAGTGTTTGTGATAATGTTCACCACGAATCTGGTTCTCTCCATGAAAAGTTACAAAATAAATCTGCCCAAACGTTCGATCCTGCTCTTTGAGTTCATCACTTTTCAGAAAAACCACGAGGTCACCGCGGGAGTCGTTTATTTTTTCAAATTCTTGGATTGTGTAGTCCATAGACTTCCTTAATTTTTACAAAGATATCTGTTCAATATTGTTGGTAGGAAAATATGAGTTTTCTTTTTCAGAAACTAACCGTATTTCCTGATCATCACTATATATCTTGTGCAAGGTGATATCAATTCCACCCGACTGCACGTCAACCTCCGCAACGTAATTATAAAAGTACTTGTCGGTAAAACGCCCATGGACTTCTTCGAAGATGAAGTTCCCAAGGCTATAGAGTAAAAACTGATTGCTTTCGGCTGAATAATAGGTTTTACCGTTTTGATGAGAGTGATGACCAAAGACTGCGTGTGGTATAGAGTCAGGTATATATTTTCGCAGTGACGTAAGCTGTTTAAAATCCTTTTTGCTAAAATCATCTCGTCCGCACTTCCCAACATGCGGAAAACCAATCACAGCCAGAACATCTGAAAAATCTTTTCGCTGCAGAGCTTGTTGCACATCTGCAATTGAATATGGAAATTTTCCGTATCGATGATTATAGAGATTTGCAGTCACTCCATATTTACTGGGATTTACGAGGTTGCAGTTATAAATCAGAATTCTTCCCTTATTCGGAACAATTACTTCTTCGATGACCCCAGCCAGTGATTCTACTGATTGATACGACAGATCTTCATTCTGTAAGAATCGAACGGTTTCCAATACACCCTTCTTTCCGAAATCGAAAATGTGATTATTAGAAAGGAAAAAAAATGCGTTGAGTTTCGGGAAGTTCTTGCCATTCTTGCTAAGAGAAAAAACGGGATAGTTTCCAAGGAGTTTTGCAATCCATGATGTACCACTGTTCTCTGGTTTCTTTGAAAGAACCACCGACTCTAAATTAAAATACACGCGTGAACCACCAAGCATTTTGACAATCTCTGGCTGTATAGTTCGCTTCGTATTCGGGAAAATAGTATCGCCGGCAAAAAATATTTTCATACTACTTTTTCACCACAAGGAGATAGTTTAGTGGGAAAAGCGACTCATTTTTCGTCATCCTATCCAGCTGCAAAAGCACCCAGTATAGCGGGTATAAAAGTGGTACAAGAAGTTTCCCAATTACAGGGATTCCGTATAAGGGTGAAATCACCGTAGCAAATACATATCCCAAAAAGGCAAAAAAGCCACCTATAGGAGTAATTTCCAAAACCGTGAAACCTGCATCCTCGGCTAGCATTTGCAGACCGTACCTGGTATAGCGGTAAAAGTCATAGGGAGCATTGTGAATATACCCTAACATTGGGACAGTAATAATAGCCGTCCCGGATGGCTTTAAGACTCGATATATTTCTCCCATTGCGTGCCATGGATGCGGCACATGTTCCAACACTTGCGAACAAAAAACAACATCAAACTTCTTTGACTTAAAAGACATTTTTCGATATCGGTCACTACATCCAAATCTTTGTGTACTTTTTGGAAATCAGAACTTGTATACGTATCTCCATGCTCTTGTAATAACGACCGATAGGCCAATTTCCCTGCTCCGGCATCAAGAAAATCACCACCATCAGTATACTTTTCTAGAGCATACTCAGTTGAGTTCAGTAAAGATATACCAGCAGGCGAACGCATCCAATAGGCACGGGTACCAGCATACTGTTTTGCTACTTTTTTATTTAATTCTTTAAGTATTTTTTTGAGGCTCATAACTTCCTTCTTCCTTCGTGACCAGACTCTCAGTATATAAATACTTCCCCGAAGCACTCGGGGCAATTTCGTCTACAAACTCAAATACCACCCGACTGTCACTTCCCATGACGGTTCTAATATCAGCGGTCATTTGAGCTTGCTCTTCTGGGTTTGGTTTGCCATTCAGAACCACTAAGCAGCGCACCAAGTCGAGCTCTTCTTGTATCACTTTAAACCGTTTCACCCAAGATTTGAAGTAAAAGACATGCGTAAAGTACTCACCGTGCACAACCGTGCCGTCGGCTCGCACAAAGTGATTGGTAATACGCCCGGTCACCTGAGAGAGCTTTGGAGTCGTATTCTGCGTTACTTTGTACTTGTTCTCAGCAAGCCATTCAGCTGTGTCACCAATGTGGTATCGAATCAGAGGCATGGAGTAGTTTTCGAGAGTGGTGACGAGTATTTCTCCACTCTCAGTAATCTCTAAGAAATGAGTCCAAGGAAATGTATTTAAGCCATTCTGTGTTTTGTCCTCGGCAGCCATATCACCCACTTCTCGCGATCCGTATTGGTTGTAGACTTTGGTGTTTAAAACGGACTCTACATAGGTACGCACTTCTTCAGTCAGCACACCCGCTGTGGTAATCACAGATGCCGGTGGGTGTTCTAAGACGAGCGAATTGGCTTCCATAAAACGGGCAAGCTGATAAATACTATCCACATACACCCAAATATGCTGAGGTCGAAATGTATCAATCTCAGCAACATATGCCCGCATATCGTCTTCCGTCATTAAGAAAGCATTGAGCAGTCGACGGTTATACAAAAAATTCATAAGTTGCTCTTTGAGGCCGATGGAGCCCTGCAAAATATCTCGCTCGGATCCCCAGAGCTTCACTTCTCTTTGACCGACCTGTTTTCCCACAAGTCCGGCATAGTACAACTTGTTGGCAATATTCCAGTCTTTATAACGCGAATCTTGCAAAAACACTACCGGCTCACCTGTCGACCCACCTGATGTGTTCTCAAAACTCCCTCTGCTCTTATGATCAATAGCGTGTAAATTTTCACCAAGAGAGCGTAGTTTCTCTTTGGTCATAATAGGAACTTTTTTGAACGCAGCAAGATCGACAGTGCCATTTTTTTTAATGACCCCACACCGCCTTAACTCAGCGTGGTAGTACGGAACCTTTTTAGAGGCGTGCAGAAGAAGTTGCTGGAGTTTCTGCTCCTGGAGTTCTTTCAGTGTGTCGGCCGAATAGTGGTGATACTGCCAAATTTTCCGTAAATTCCACGGAATGTGACTCCCTGTCACAGCGAGTAAGCCAAAAATAAGTGGTCGCCGCCAATTTCCTACCATACTTCCTTCAACTCTCTCGCCACTCTACTCCATGAAAACGCGGCTGACAACGCCACACTTCGGCGGCTCATCGTGGAAAGTAGCGTCTTATCGGCTTGCCAAGCACTCAAGGTCTGGGAAATTGATTCTGGCGTGACCGACTGCAAAACCACTCCATTCCCATCCACCATCTCCCTCGCCGCCCCCACATCACTCAAAATCAGCGGCAACCCACAAGCCATCGCTTCCAGTGCCGCATTGCTCATCCCCTCCGCTACCGATGGCAAACAAAAGACGTGGCAGCGTGGCAGATTTTGAGCGATCCATTTTCGGTCTTTGGCGCCAACAAATTGAACGTAAGATTCTATCTCTTTATCGCGCACCAACTGCACCAACGCCGCATACTCATCGCCATCACCAATCAGCAAAAGCTGGGCTTCTTGACTGTTTAACTGCTCTGCCTGCACAAACTCGGCAAAACCCGCAATCAGCACGTCCAGGCGTTTCTTTTTTCCCATGACGGTGCCGCCAGCGGTGACGGTGAAAGCGGTAAATTTGTCTTTTGGCGGCACTGGGCGGAAGAGATCAGTATCAACGCCATTCGGAATCACGGTAATCGGAGCCTGCGGCCAGGTTTTCCGCGCCACAGTGGCCAGCCATTGGCTGTTAGCGGTCAGGGCCTTCGCTCGACTCCACAAAACCCGCATCACCAAACGATGCAACCAGCTCCCCCACGAAAATCGCGGGTTATAGCCCGGCACATCCACGCCCCGCAACGCCACCACATACGGCACGCCAAACCAGGACAGCACCCAACTCGCCACTGGACCCGGATAGCCAAAGGTCAAAGAGACATCGTACGAATGCTTTCTGGAGAGTCGCATTCCGAGCCACATTGATCCCAACGTGTACCGCACCATATGAGCCAGCGTTTGCCGGTGGTAGTTTTCTGGTGATCGCTGACCAATTGGAACGCGATGCAAGGTAATTCGCTCCGAAATCGACTCTGTTTCCCAGCTATTAGCCAGAGAAGACGTCACAACATCAATAGTCACATCGGCATTTGACTGCCATTCTTGCAAAATATGAAATATCGCGTTCGCCACACCGCCCCCAAGCGGAGGATATTCATAGACAAATACGAGAGCACGCATAACTGTCTTCCAGTATACCGTGCAATTGGTGTTTATTTTGAGTGGTAGAGTGCAGCAATGTCGAAAACACTCACTTTTCGAGTCTCAGATATCGCCCTTGATGCTTCGCAAGTCACTTTTGGTATCAGCTGGACAACACTCATTGGCCTTGACGTTTTGCCACCACAACTCCTGGTAACAAACGGTTTGGTGACCCTCCTTTTATGGTATATTGCAAGTAAATACTGGAGAACTGCATGACACTTTTCGGTCTTTCTTCCGACCAACTTTGGCACCTTGCCGCACAAGCTACTCCATTTGTACTTACTGGTGGTTTAATTCTCTATGGCCTTTACGAAATTCATTTCAAAGAGAGTGACAAAAAGCACACCACAAAAAAACAAGAGAAATAGCAAAAAGGTGTCCGTCGCCATCATCATCCCCACTCTGCTGTCTGACTTCGATATGCTCCAGGCATGTCTCGAAAGCCTCGCCGCCCTTAAAAAACCGCCAGAATTCTCTGTCTACGTCATGGCGAACACTTCGCAAGACACCCTGACACAATTTGAAAACACGCTTCCCCAAAAACTCTCCGAAAAACTGGACATTAAATTCTTTTCTCTTGGCCAAAACACCGGGTTTACTGGCGCCGCCAATGCTGGCATCACAGCCAGCACAGAAGACCTTGTAATCCTCCTCAACGACGACACCACCGTCGACCCCAACTGGCTGACGGAGCTCGTCGCCACCCACTCCACAACTGGCGCCGACATGATTGCCTCCACCATTTACCTCGGGAACAAAACCACGCTCGATTCCCAAGGCTTCACCTTCCGCTGGCGTGGGCAAGCCCTCACACTGCCTTTTACCGACACCGCTTCCGATAACTGGAAAAACCACCCAGATCTGCTGTCTAGAACCAATGCGCGCGAGCCATTTGGCCCAGATGCCGCCGCGGCACTCTACACCCGCCAACTTCTTCAAGATCTCCGTGGCTTCCGACCGAGTTTCTTTGCCTATTTGGAAGACGTCGATCTTTCGCTGCGTGCTCGCCGGGTAGGATTCACCTGTGCCCTGGCAGAAAACGCCATTGTTTTCCACCACAAGCACGCCACTTCGTCTGGATTTTCTGGCTTCAAAGCCCGCCAAGACTTCCGTAACTGGTGGAGAATTGTTCTTGGGAGCTACCCACTCAAGGCCTGGACTCGTTTTGCGCCTCGCATTCTGCTCGAGAGAGCCAAAAATCTTTCCGGTATGATCAAAGCATGGAAGTAATGCGTCGTTTCACCCGGTGGGTTCCACAGTGGCTGCAAGAATCGTGGTATGTGTTTCTCTTGTTTTTAGGACTCGCTGCACTCTTTGTCTGGCTGCCGATTCGACCAGTTGACACAACCATGTTCCCGGGCGATATTTCCACCTTTTACGCGCCACAAAAATCGGTCGCCGAGGAAGTCCGCACCCGCAACTCGATCTTGGCCGACGCGATCATGGTCTATGCCCCGCGGCATACCTTCATGTGGAAACATCTTCAAGCGGCTTCCTATGGCACCTACGATCCCTATGTCCTTGGAGGACGACCCGCTGGCTTGAATTGGTACTACATATCTTTGCAACTCCCTGGCTGGATACTGGGTGGCGTGATCGATGCTTTCTTGATAAACACACTGTGGCAAACAGCTCTGGGTGCTGTCTTTTTCTATTGGCTCATTCGCGATTGGCCAGTAGGCAGAGAGAGTGAAAAACCACCGTCTCGATTCGCCGCGCTGGCTGGCGCCATCATTTGGCTCTTTGGCCAACACCAAATTGTCTGGTACATGTTCCCGGCCCACTTGCATACGCAGGTGTTGTTTCCGTTTGTCCTGTGGGCATTTCGCCGGCTCTGGTACACCAGCAGTCAGTGGCTTATCTTTGGCTTCTTGCCGCTGTTGTATTTTGTCTGGTCGTCTGGCTACACGCAGGGCGTGATTTATCTCTTACTGATGCTGGGACTCTATTTCTGGTACTTGGTCTGGCAAGAAAAAACCTATTCGAGAATTCCCGCGCTCATAAAAAAACTCGTCAGTTTTGCCATTCCCGTCGGTATCTTCGTGGCCATTTTGGCGCCAGGACTCCTCAACTGGACTACGAAACTCGAAAGCGGTATCCGCGGCGAGCAAAGTGGCGATCACACACCCACCTGCGAACTGTGCACTCTTGATGGCGCCGCGAAATCCATAGCGGGTTTTGTCCAGCCAGATATATTAGGAAATACCTACCAATTTTCGTACTTTGGTGAGAAAAATATTGTTGAGTATGGTCGCTATATGAGTTTGCTGCCGTGGTTATTACTTGTGGGCGCCTGGCTGACCAAGACGTGGCGGAAAGATGCAACGTTTTTTGTGGGAGTAGCGTTTTTAGCGTGGTCGATTATGCATGGAGTGCCGCTGATCACCCAACTGATTTATGGCGTTCCCTTTCTGAACCTAGGCCAAGCGACCCGCCTCATCACGCTCGTGCTCCTCAGTGGCGCTATTTGGTCGAGCCTGCTGTTTGACCCGGTAACGACGAAACTTGCATCGTTGCGACTCAAAACGCTGCGTACACGCGGGCTAGTACCACTTTTTGTGGTGAGTGCGGTCGGGCTTCTCCTCATTACCTTTTCCTTTACGATTGAACCGCTCCAACAACGCTGGCTGCTTCGCTCCGGTGCCGTCGCCGCACTGGTTGCCGTTGGCTATGGCGTTATTTTTGCCTTGGGCTGGGCTCAAAAAATTTCTTTGACTCTGTTGCGCATACTCTTAGTGATATACGTCTTTTTCGAACTCACCGTTCAACTCGGTAACTTTAATACCTTCTCGCAGCACAGCCAGATTTTTCCCGCCACTGAACTCACCACCTGGCTGCAAGAAAATATTGGTAACAACCGTGTCCACACCAGCGGCACCATTTACCTTCCAAACTCTTCTGTCATCTTCCAGATTCCGGTGATCAATGGCTACTCCACTTCCCTGCCTTCTGAGTACTTCCAGTGGATGCAGGACAATTTTGCCGTGGTAGAAACCACCTACAACGGTTTTTTGCGCATGTCGGCCGAGTCCAACGACGTCACCAACCAAATGGCGGTGAAATACGTCTTAAGCGAACAGCCAGTGGAAGATGAAAATCTGGTCTTGGCCACCGAAAAATCCGGCGTCTTCGTCTACGAAAACACCACCGCTTGGCCGCGTGTGTGGACTGCCGAACCAGCCAGCTGCCCAGATCTCTCCCAGCCAAAAAACTGCGCACTTTCCTATACAGAAGCGAGCGTTTCTTCTGAAATTTCCGGTTACCACCACTACGAAAATGGCGCTATCTTCCAGATTTCTACCACTGAAGACAGCCTCCTCGTATTTGCGGAAAACTGGCATCCCAATTGGCAAGTAACCATCAATGAACGCGTAGAACAAACGAAGGCAATAACACCTGGCTTGATAGCCGTTCCACTCCCAGCTGGTGACGCACAGAAAATTGAGTTGAAATACTCACCCACCTATCGCTGGCCGGGTCTTCGTCAACTCTTTCCCAATCGCTTGTAGTTTCCTAAACTCCAGCTTTACGCCAAGTTAAAAGAATCATGCCAAGGGTATACACACCGAAAACGAGTGTGGTTACGAATCGTATCGTAGCCGCAGCCAGTAAACCATAGGCTGGCAAAAACAAAATATTACCCAGAACAATGAGGCTCACCTGTAAAACACCACCCACTGAATGGTAGCTGGGAGCATCTACTGCAAAAAAGTAGCTCGTATACGGAACTAAAGCAAAACCGAGCAAAGCGTTCGCAACCAAAATAATAAAGGGGAGTAGGCCTCCCAAATATTCAGGACCAATAGTCCAGATAATAAGCGTTCGCGAAAGCGGCACAAATACCAGGAACCCGAGAAAAGCGAGGCCTGCTAGACTCAGAGACTTCCATAAATACGCTCGTAAGTCTTTCTTACTTCGGTATCGACTGACTCGATTATTCAGTACTGAACTCACCGCATAGGTTGCCAAAACCACAAAAGAGGCTAATCGACTGGCTCCAGCATAAAGTCCGGTCTCTAAACTATTCAAAGTTCCCTGCACAAACAACAAATCCATGTTGTTAATGAGCGTAATAGCCACTGAGCCCACCGCTGCATGCGGCCAAAAACGGACGATCGCCTTCCGCACAGATTTCTGCACCGGCACAAATTTTCTCACCCACGCAAATCGAGTCCACTGCATAACTATCAGCAAACTGATAAATGGCGAAACAAAGTAGATCAACGAAATCAAAAATAATGTCCCGTAACCAGAGAAAAAGAGTCCAGCGAAGACAACCAATTTCAATAAAGCCTGCAGGACACTCATAGTCGCTACACTCATGAATTTATGGGCTGCCGAGAGGAGCAAATAGCCGTGCTCATACCAGCCAATTAACACGGCTCCAATTACCGCCACAACAAGCAACGACCCATACGGGAAATCGAGCCAACGCATTATCCATGGGATACTCAGCACACCAGCGCTAAGCGTTATCACCGACAAAACAAGTCGTGCTTGCACCATTTGGGCAATAAAGTTCTCTTGGAATTCTGGTTTCGTGTGCCATTGATTCAAGAGCCGCGGGAAGAGTTGGTTGAGTCCTAAATCAGTCCCTTTGGTGACAATCATCATAATGGCAATAGCGACTGAAAAAATACCAAAATCGATCGGGCCTAAAAAGCGCGATGCCAAAATCATGGCTACCGCCATAAAACCGCCGGTCAACACCGTCCCCACCATCGCCACGCCCGACTGCCGCAGTGCGGGTGAATTCCAGGCTAGGTTCCAAAGTTTGCGAATAGGGCTCATACTTCCATGATACGTTTATGCGCGCGAGTTACCAAGAGAGAGTTTATTGGGAAGAGTCCTGAGATCAGCTGGAATCCCAGAAAGATTCGTATTACCGATTCGAATACTTCTCTGCTTCATTTTCGGCGTTTTCAAACGCCGTCTTCTGCATTGGCGACATTTCTGCAAATACGGTTTGCGCATTGCTTAGATTTTGGAGCAAGTGGAGTATTTGCTGGAGTTTTGCTAATTTTCGGTGAGCAATACCAAGCATTGCTTCCTGTTCAGTAGAACCGTCCTGTTTTCTTTCGGCAAGTGCAAAGTAATTTCTTGGTGAAGCACTGTTGATTTCAGCAAAGATATAGGCGATAACTATTTTTCTGAGTGCATTGTCTGCTTCCTCGACATACGCTTGTACAGCTTCGTGGGTATTTGTCGAAAGTTGGTTCTTCTCTCCTAACTGAGCTTGCAATTCTGACCAGTGTCCGGCATCGAAAAATTCATTAAGTTTCATATCAGTAAACTTCTTACTTAATTAGAATCCGTACGGCGGGTTCTTCGATCCACTTCGTTTCGGAATTTTTCTATTTGATTTTGGCTCATTTCACGACCATCAATTGCTGTAATTGCAATGTGCAGTTTACCTGATTGAACAGTATGCTCGCGCAAATTGAAAGTAGATGGATTCTGCGGTGTGTATACATCACCTGGTCTTCCAATTATATTAATATGGAGCCCACATTTCTCCGCACTCGCACTATAAACCGGCAGAAGCTCATCCGAAATAATTTCGCGTCGTTGCGTTTTTATTTCTTCAATATACTTCTGATGATGATAAAATTCAGCCTGTTGTTCAGGTGTTTGCCATTCTGGAGCTTTCTTCATATTCCCCTTTATTTTATTCTAAACCAATTCCGCTTGCCGACCTTCAAGATAGAACCAGACTCAAGAGACACTTCAGCAGTAGGATCGGTGAGTTTCTGGTCATCAAGACTTACACCACCTTGCTCAATCAAACGCCGGCCTTCGCTGCGACTAGCAGGAACTTCGGTGGCCATCACCAGATCCAAAACACTCAACTCTTGACCAGCAACGGCAATCGCGGGCATGTTCTTCGGCACTTCACCCTGCTGCACTGTGCGCTCAAAATACGCTTGGGCGTCTCGAGCGGCGTCTTCATCATGCAGGTCGGCGGTGATAGTAAAAGCGAGCTGCTTTTTGAACTCCATTGGATTGGCGCCATTGGCCATTTGTACGTCCATGTCATCGATAACTTCGTCGGCCACATCAGTCAGCAAACGGAAGTACTGCGTGATAATTTCATCGGTCACCGACATCAGTTTGCCGTACATCTCGCGCGGAGCTTCGGTTAACGCAATATAGTTGCCAAGCGATTTACCCATTTTGCGACCATCGGTGCCAATAAGCAGCGGCACTGCCAACACCCACTTTTCACGGTCTTTCATACTCTTGAGCATTTGTCGGCCGACCATCATGTTAAAGATTTGATCGGTTCCACCAATTTCCAGATCCACTTCCATGGCTACGGAGTCAAATCCTTGCAAAATTGGGTAGAGAATTTCGTGGGCGTGAATCGGGGCATTGTTTTTCAGACGCTCTTGGAACATATCGCGTTCCATCAGCTGCTGCACGGTCATATTAGAAAACAAGCGAATCAACTCGGAGAAATTCATCTGGTCATACCACTCGCCATTGCGCCGTAAAGTGATCTTATCAAAATCAAGAATGGTGCTGGCCTGTTCTTTCCAGGTTTGGAAATTGGCTTCGATTTCTTCGTCGGTGATCATGGGGCGAGTCTTATCTTTCCCGGTGGGATCACCAATTTTCACGGTGCCATTCCCTATCAACAAGATGACTTCATGTCCGAGTTCCGCGAACTGCTGTAGCTTGCGCAGTACCACAGCATGGCCTAAATGGAGCTGATTGCCCGTAGGATCGATACCCAAATACAACCGAATTGAGCGTTGCTGCATCTCGTTGGCCAATGCGTTCGCATTGGGCAAGATCTGATCAACGCCGCGGCGCAAGGCCAATTCGGGCGTGAGGGTATGTTTTGGTAAATCAGACATAGGCGTATTGTACCGGAAACTTTTTCATTTCGCAGGTTTTGCCAAAGATTTCAGCTTTCAACAGAAAACCTTTACGCCACTTTCTTCCACTCAGCTTTCATTAGAATCGGAGCATACACATCATCTTCGAGCTCAATATGCAGCGCAGCCAATTCTGCTTCTGTGGGAGGGCGATCTTGAAATGTAATAGAGCGAATATCGTTTACCACAGCAATGGGTGTTTGCTGGGCGCCTTCGCCCATTTCAAAAACCGCTGCCACCGCCAGAGCCTGATAGACACTCTCTTGTGTCATGCGCATTTCACGACCATACAGATCCGGCGTGCCAATGAGCGTGTTCAGCGCTTTGAAGCCACAATGGGCCAGCGTGGCGCCAATCACTCCCCAATAGAGTGGCTGCGTGCGGCTATCGGTAATAATGACACCGAGCTCTTGCACGCCATACACTTCGCGCAAAAACGCCCATACTTCGTTCGCCACGCGTTGCGGATTTTCTGGCCACAATACATAGCCTTCACGGGCATTCGATTCATCTATTCCAGCATTTACACACAACTGACCTTGCGTCACCGTGAGCATGATGTCGTATTTGGAGGAGGTTGGTTCGGTATACAGATCAGCTTCTTGGCGGATCAGATCATGTTTGGCAATCGATTGTGTAGAAACTACTCGACCTTGCGCCAAACTCACTATTTTTGAAGTAATCGCTACTACGGAACGCTCTGGGAGAGAATCGATGCTACCACGAAGAATTTCTTTCAGATCATCTCCGGCTTGCACAATCTGTGGTGTTCTCACTGCATGAACTTGCATACGGGCTATTATACGCCATAGAAGGGCATACTTTTCGTATTGCATGCCTCTCGGTACCATGCCACAATACGCTGTATGAGTATTTTCCAACGCATGAGCGGTACGGTCCTTGATATTGTTGAGACGGTTGTTGTCGCTCTTTCCATTTTCTTGGTGGTGTATCTCTTTTTTATGCAACCACACCAGGTGAATGGACAATCCATGGAACCAACATTTCTGAGTGGAGAATATGTCTTGACCGATAAAGTTTCCTATCAAACCGGCGAACCCCGTCGCGGAGACGTTGTCGTTTTTCACGCCCCAGAAGCCGCTGGCTGTCCTCAAGGAACCGGTTGTGACTTCATTAAGCGCATCATCGGTCTTCCCGGCGACACCATTTCAGTGCACGACAACGCTCTCTACATTAACGGTCAAGCCTTACCGGAACCCTACATTCCACCAGAAAACTACACCAAAGCTGGTGAGTTCACGCAAGGCGGTCGCGAAATCTACTTAGGAGAAAATGAGTACTTTGCCGTGGGAGACAATCGACCGTTCTCCTCTGACTCCCGTGTCTGGGGTCCCATCGGAAAACAAAACATTGTTGGTCGCGCCTTCTTGCGCTACTGGCCTCTGGAAAAAGTTGGCCTCATTCCCCGCGTTGCATACGAAGGCTTCTCTCGATAGGATACTCACATGACTTCCACATCTGATACTCCTAGAATTTTGGTGACTGGTGCTGGCGGCTTTGTGGGCCACCACTTGGTGGAGTACCTGAAAAAACAAGGTGCGTGGGTGCGAGGCGTCGATATTAAGAAACCTGAGTACAGTCAAACAAGCGCCGATGAGTTCCTGCTCTTAGATTTACGCGAAAAGCACAACGCCGAAACCGCCACAGCTGGTGTCGATCGAGTTTTCGCTCTCGCCGCCGATATGGGTGGCATGGGCTATATTTCATCACACGACGCCGTTATTCTGCACGACAACACACTCATTAACACGCACACTCTCGAAGCAGCTCGTAAAAACGGCGTGCAACGATACCTCTTCACTTCATCAGCCTGTGTCTACCCCGAAGAACGCCAAGAAATCACTGATTTAGCCCCCCTTAAAGAAGAGGATGCCTATCCCGCCAATCCGCAAGATGCCTACGGCTGGGAAAAACTGCTCGGAGAAAAATTTTGCCAATACTACCGGCAAGATCATGGATTAGAGACTCGCATTACACGTTTCCACAACATTTTCGGTCCACAAGGCACCTGGGATGGCGGACGCGAAAAAGCACCAGCCGCGCTCTGCCGCAAAATTGCCACGGCTAAACTCACCGGAAACCACGAAATTGAAATTTGGGGCGATGGCGAACAAACTCGCTCGTTTTGTTATGTGGACGACGCCGTAAAAGGTCTTCATCTCCTCATGAACTCAGACTACGCCGAACCACTCAACATTGGTCAAGACCGCATGGTCACCATCAATGAGCTGGCAGACAGTATCGCTGATATCGCTGGTATCTCGATCATCAAAAAGCATATTCCTGGTCCACAAGGAGTGCGCGGACGAAACTCCGATAACACTCGCCTCAAAAAAGTGTTGCAGTGGGAACCAGAAGTCTCTCTGGAAACAGGCCTCCGCCAAACATATGAGTGGATTGAGTCTCAGGTACAAAAACAGCTTGAATCGTAAAATAATTCTTTACGAAATTCCGCGCGAGTACATCCACGTCACTACCTGATTATGAAAACGGTGCAGCATGAGTTGCCACCGTGGCACTTGGTATTCTTGCGCCACTCGCCACTGTTCCGCTAAGCGTTGTCCAAAAAATTGCCCACCTTTCGAGTCTTCGTGCACTCGGAAAAGGGACCACACAAATGGAACAATTTTGGGTGCTCCGTAGGCCTGGTACAACCGCCACCACCATTCGTAGTCCATCACTAAATCAAGATCTTCACGCAAATAGCCCACTTCGGTATGCACTTCACGGCGCCAAAACGTGCTCGGCTGAATATACGGATTATTGACACCCAAAACAAAAGAAAATAACCTGGGGAACCACTGGACAACATCTCGTTGGGCACGTTTGTAGAGACGCACCAACTGATCCCGCGACTGACCATGCGAATCAATCACATCATATTCACCCGTCACCCAAATCGTTTCTGGATACTGTCGAAACAACTCCGCCACTCCCCACAGTGTCCCTGGGAGCAAAATATCGTCGGCATTCAGGAATCCAATAATGTCACCACTCGCTTGACGAAATCCTTTGTTGAGAGCATCTGTTTGTCCATTATCGGGTTCAGAAACCCAGTGAATAGCCTCATCATACTGTTGGAGTATATCTACTGAGGCGTCGGTCGAGCCGCCATCCATGACCAATATTTCTAAAAACGGATAGTTTTGCCGCAACAAACTGACAATGGCCTGCTCCAAGAAGTGTCCCTGGTTGTAGTTCGGCATGACGATGCTGATACTGGGATACATGTCTTCTGCTGCCATTACGACTGCTTCCTCGTTTTTTGCCGATCCTCGCGGATGTGCACTCGCTCTCGTTCCCATTCGGCTGCCTGAATAGCATGTAACCGAATCAAGCGAGACACTTTTTCTTCTAAACGCAACACGTGCAAGCGAGTACTCAGCGTGATACTGGTCACAATCACAAAAGCGATGATTACTAATAAATCAAATACTCGGCCAATATGGAGTGCATCGGCCACACCCTGGAGCAAACTCGGCATCAAGGCTAGCAGAATAAATCCACTCCAAACCGCTACCCAAGAACCAAACTCCAATGAACCCAAGTGCTGTTTCCGGTAATGAATCCGCAACACATACAACATGCCCACCGCAAAAAAAGCCATCGCTACTTGAAAAAGAATCATTGCGCTCAGGGTATCATATCTGCAAAGAAAGTCTAGCTCGCAGCTACCGCGCCGAGTCCTGTGAAAACCGCTCGGTGAGATCTGTGAGCCAGATAAAACAGACTCCTAAAATGGGAAGAATAGCTCGATCCATGGCTTGGCGCGCCTCGACCCAGCGCTCGCCAAATACCACATGGAGCGCAATCATGCCAGCCAGGAGGAATACCAGCCAAATACCGGCCATCCCAGTCCAGAGAGTCCATTCTTTGGGCCAACGGTTTTTTACCCGCCAAAAAACAATGACCGCAAAAACCAAAAGCACTATCCACGGCAAAGCCGGTGAAAAGAGCCAATGTCCGAGTTCTTCTTGGAAGGCATTCCACAGGGCAAGGGGCGTTTGGCTCAAAAGTGATTCAGCTAAGGCGGAAACAGATCGATCTTCGTCAGTCGTTCCCGTAAGAGCGACGGCCCACGATCGCTCAGCAAACCATACCGCTACACTTACGGCCGGTAATATCCACAGAGCTGCCAAGGACTGCATGCTTTTCACAATTTTCATCCCCTGGAATTTAACCAGATAAGCAAAACCAAACAGCGAAAATAGCAACGCTCCGAACCAGTAATACTCCGTAATGCGGGCGCTCACCGAACCTAAAACGAGCGCTCCAAGCACGCCCCAGTCAATGAAGGTCACGTCTAACCACTTGTGGCGGCGAATTCGTTCTGTTATCCACAGGAGTCCCAACACCCAAAAGAGGGCCGAAGGATACGCACCATAGCCTTCGGTCAATGACACAAACAATGCCGGCATAGAGAGCCAAAGAAATGGCCACACGAGCCTGCTCTGCCAGCTTTTCCACAACTGCCAACCCGCTCCAAGTACACAAAGTAATAGAACAGAATACAGCAACAGAACCATACGAGCTCCAGACTGGTACGCCAAAGCCCACCAGAGGCTACTGGTAATGGGGTGCAAAAAGTCATAGGCTCGATACTCTTCCATACGCGCAAACTGACCAGCAAAATCAGCCAGCTGCCAGCCATCGACTACTCGCTGCGCGCGGAAGTCATACAACGCAACTGCATCCCATGACACGGGTGTAATGGTCAGTTGCCAAACAAATGCTATACCAACCGCCAACGCGATAGCCGCTCCCATATACAATAACGGCCAAGCAGAAAATGGTAGCGAGAGTTGCGTTAGTTTGTTGGCCACTTCCTTGAGCTCTTTCTGCGCTCCTTTCCAGAGTGAAACGGTGTTCGATACCGCCCCATACTTCCACTGCACCCAACCAGCCGACATCAGTACGAGTAACCACCATACCAAGGTACTCATCAGAAATGGAATTGTCGCCGACCACGTCAAAAACAAATACAGTCCGGTCAAACTTAGGCCCACCGGATAGGCAAACCACAGTTCAAACGATGTAAGTTGACGACGAAACGCAGTTCGTAAAAGAGACCAACCCAGTAAAAACATGGCCAAAATCACGAAAAAAAATCATTGCACCACCCTTTCCGCTTCCAAAGAGACGCGTTCAATATATGGTGGCAGTGTTTCTTGATACAGCACTTGCTCGGGGTGCCAAAACATGACTCCCCGCTCATCAATAGCCACATTCTCGAGACTGGCTATTTCAAATTGTCCATTTGAAACTGCGCGTAAAAGCGGAGCGTTGTTTCCGATTGCGTATCGATACGGTTTTTCCGGCACAACGATGAGAGAATACTTTCCATCTCTGGAAATTTGCGCCACTTTTGTTTGTAAAAGTGCCATTTCGGAACCGAAAATAGCTGCCCGTTGTTCGTCTTGTGGCAATCCAGCAAATGAAAGTACTTCTCGCCACTTCGCATGAACTTGCCCCAGCCATCCGGAGCCAAAATTCAGACCCCAAACCAAAAGAAGTATCCACAACCAAGAGAGTGTCAACCAACTGGGAAAATGTCGTTCTTTTTTACGAAAATCAGCCATACCTAGGATTCATTGTAGCGGAAATAGCGACGAATATCGTGCGTGTTAAATCCAATATCGAGCAATCGTTTATTGATCTCGGCATCATTGAGGTCTTTTTTGCGCCACATGGCAGAAAGCGACTCGATGCTTTCACGAGTTTCGTACGGATAAATAATCCAGGTATCAAGTTGCGCTGCCACAAAGTCTGGTTGCACCGAAGCCCACGACTTAGAAATGAGCGAAGCAATACTCACCGAAGCCGCATCATACTGATCGAGTAATAACGGGCGAATAAATTCCAGGGTTTTCCCGGTATCGACAATATCCTCAAACACCAAAAGGTGCTCACCGGTGACATCCACCGCCAGAGGCTGCAAAATCGTGGGTTCTTCTTCGCGTTTGTTGATGTCAGCATAGAAAGCCGTCTGCAAAAGACTGATCTTCTTCATTCCTAAGCGATCACCAAAGTGACGAGCCATGGTCAGCCCGCCGTTAGCGATGGCGATAATGCGGTCGTATGATCCGCCCCCGTTGGCAACCTCCTCAGCCACCGTTTCGGTAAGTGCGGCGATGTCATCCCAAGTGATGAGTGTGAAGTGCGTAGAATCGATTTGTGTATGTTTCATGGGTGAGCTTTCTAATACCTACTTCGTGGGAGTGCACGTAGTATACAAGTTTTCGTCATCGTAGGGTACAATACAACTCTTAGCCACTACGGGATGTAGCTCAGATGGCTTAGAGCGCGCGCTTTGGGAGCGCGAGGTCGCTGGTTCGAGTCCAGTCATCCCGACATTCAAGGACAGAAGGCAGTTTTGCGATGGTTTCAAACTTAGGATTCCATTGGTGATTCAATACTTTTTTGTCCTTTATAGTAAAGTTCAAAAAGACCATTCGAATGATACTGTCCGTTGCAAGGTGATTATCACTTGTTTTCAGAGTAGAAACGATGTTTTGATAAAGTTCGAAAAGTCTGTGTAGGACATCACTTTTTCTTTGAGTAAAGATTGAGCATCAACTCGCTGGCTCTTTACCTGTGCCAGTTTAGCTTCTAATTGCTCGATTTCATCCCTGGCTTGGAGTATTTTTTCTCTTGCTACCTTGATTGACTTGTCATCACCCTCAAGTCTAACCACGATAAGTTGTTGGTCTGAAATAATTGTTTCCAGGTCGTTTATTTGTTTGGAAATAGAGCGTTGGTCGCTTTCCAACTCTTTGGCAGAGCTAACTAGTTGTCTTTTGGCATCAGCAACATACTGATTGTAGGCTTTTTCGTCTATACCGATGCCACCTGCTAATACCTCATAAACATACTCAAAAACAACTTTTGCCCTGATTTCTCGTAAGCCTTTTACTGTATGGGAATAACAACCGCCAGTGGAACACTTTATTCGCAAATAGGTGATGAGTGACTCTGGTTTATTTTTGTTGAGATACGTTGTCATCAAGTTACCGCAGTACCCACACACCACCATCTGGTCTAGCAGTGGCGTTGCCTTGTCCTGAGCCTTCTTATAGCCCTTTTTACCGTCCAGAATGTTTCGCAAGCGTAAGTAGTCCAGATATGACACCGCAGGTGTAAATAAGTGGTCGAACTTAGTCAGGTCAACCATATTTTTCCCATACACGTAGTAACCAGTATAGGAGGGGTCGAGAAACATTGCGGAGACTAGTTGTTTTGTCATCCTGGTTTTTTCACCGTTTTGGCTATAGTTATTTTCGTTGAGGTGAGATGCAATTTCATCTTGTGACGTGCCCTCGATACCCATCTGAAACGCTTGCTTGATAAGCTCAAAATTGTTGCCATCTGGGCGTTGACGTTTATTGACTACTTTGTAGCCACGTAGAGCCTTGTTACCGATAGCTTTGCCCTCACCGATAATGTTTTCGTTTCCTCTTGAAACATTGATAGACAAGTTGTCACTATAGGCTTTGGCAAGTAAGAACTGTAAGCCGAGGGTCATTAGCCCATTGGGGTCACGCTGAAATGAAAACTGTGGAAACTTGAGGTCTTTGATAATGCCTCGGTCAATCAGGTCAATAATTTCACCTGCATCCTTCATATTTCGACCCAATCGGTCAGGATGCCAGCAGATGATAGCGTTATATGATTTCTTAGACTTGATTTCATCCATCATTTCTTCAAACACTTCACGATTTGCCGATTTTCGGGCTGATTTTTCTTCCTTGAGAATATCTACCACCTTCAACCCTTCTCGTTTGGCTAAGGCTTTACAGTCCTTGATTTGGTCTGGAATGGAGCGTTCTTGGCGTTCTACTTGCTTTCCATCTTGGTTTTTCTTTTTACCCTTTGTGGACTTGCGAGCATAGATGACATAGACAGGTGGCTTGTCATCGGGAAGGGGTTTACCTGCCTTTTCTAAGCGGTCAAAAACAATCCGTTGAGCAATTTCAAAGACCTGCTGTTTATACTCTTGGTTATTATCTGGCATCGGTTATTATCTCTCGATTTATCTATGTCTATTATATCGCCAGATACAAAAAGAGCCGAGGGTGAGTCGGCTCCTTGCATAGAACAAGACTCATTACTTTGTTCTATCGTGGTCGTTGATTTGGGCGTATGTAGCGTCTTCTGGAAGTCCTCTTTCTTGAGCTAGTTGTTTTCTACGAATCTCACTATCGTGGTCGTTGATTTGGGACATTACTTCTGACATAAGATTATCTCCTTTTTTTAGTTTGTAACTTGTTGCATTATACCATTTTTTATGTCTCTTGGGGCATAACGACCAATACCAAGTAGTGTTTCACCAATTTCAATTAGTTCGTGAGCGTAGGCTTTTTTCTGTTCCTCAGTCATACTCGAGAAGGTAGTCTCAGTGACGGTTTTGGTAGGTTTGAAGCGGTCAAGTTCCTCTGAAATGAGGTTGTCTAGTACGTTGCTCTGGGTAACTTCCACACTCTTTACATCTGGCAGTGTTTTATTGAGCAGTGTTTTACACGCTCCCAGAGCTACATTTTCGTTCTTGCTTTTGGATAGCTCTACTAATCGCTGTATCACTTCATCAGCGTAGCTACTGATTGAGCTATACAAGGCTTGTTTGCTAGTTGGCTTACGCTTAGCCTTCATTGTTTCAATTGGGGACGTTGCGTCCCTTTTCACTCCCTATCATTTTATCTGGTAAGTTATCTCATTGATACTATAGTTCATACAAAGTTGTGCTTATTATTCTGCAATCACTTTTTTGGCTTTAGTTGTGTCCATTTCTTGAAATACTTGACCTCGCTTATCCGTAAACTGGCGAGTACCTGTTAGGGGTTTAGCCGTTGGTTTAGTGCCGAGTTGGGTAGTGATATTTATCATACTCTGGCTAAACGATGGGGCACGATTGAGCATTTGTTGGTACGCTTGCTTGTTTATAGGTGCTGTAGGAACATTTTTACTCTGGTCTGACATAGTTGCATCATAATACAAAGAACATCCTGCTTCCATCCTGATTTTGAGTCAATAATGCATAATCACGCATATCTTTTTCTAGTTGTGGGAGCTGTACCAGTTGTTTGATAAAATCAAAAGCAAGTTCGAAAGTAGTCAATGACTGCCGACTCTAAAAAAAACAAGCCAATTTGGCTTGTTTTTTTTGGTTGTGGAGCATAAGAGCGAGTCATCAGATAAAAAATAAACGCTGGCGGAAATAAACTAGGGCACTCCAGATACCATTCAAATATTTCTGTTAAACTATTTTATATATGTCAGAGCTCAACCTCACCTTTGAAGAAATGGCTGCCCAGAGAGATCAAGGGTTTCGTCCAGAGCAAAACACAGAAAATCGTCAATTTTTCACAACAAGAAACAGAAGATGAAAATCAACTCTTTGCCAGAGCACAAGAGTATGTTCAACGTGGCAAACTCGCACGGGACTCTCAAGATGAACAGCCTCTTCAGCAGATAAATGAAGAAATTGTAAATGATCCAAAAATGCAGAAATTTATGCAACAACGAGGAATCCAGCTCGAACCGATTCCTCAAGAAAATGCAGAAAACCCTGAGGCAGCAGTAACAACCTCAGAAAGTGAGAGCTCACCAACTCCTCAGGCGGGAAACGGATCATCTCTAACCGCAAGTACCCTCAGTGGAGTCGAGACTGGCCCAGAGCAACAGCTCAGCAAAGCAGAGCAAATCAAGCTGCAGGATATTCAAAATGCAACAGAAAAACTCAATCGAACCTTCTTTGACCTGACACAAAGACTTCGACACCAAGAAAATAGAAGTATGATTGAACTAACAGGCGAAGATGGTCAAAAAAGTTGGCCGATTGTTGTCATTTTCTTTGGCAGTGAAAGAGATACCGCCAAAGACGAAATAAAAATGCTGAATTCTCTAGAAGCCGAAATGGAAGAATTAGCCACAAAAATAAATATCGTCACTACTCCACAAGAAGCAAAAAAGAAATTGAACAACATACACAAATATCTGACTGGATTACCAGATTTAAAGACAATGAAGAAACTATTCGCAATGTAGTTGACGACTACGCAGAAGAATTAGACGATGCATCCCAACAACTCAACACAATGACTGCACTCGCCTACGAACTTGTTGAGCAGTATGATGAAATCCAAAAACTCCTACAGCAATAAACTCAGAGCTACCGAACTAACTTACTTGCCATTGCGAGAAGTTTGTGACGCAAACGCGTGCGTCGACTCGGGCGAAAGGCACGATTGAGCATTTTAATGTAGTTATCATATATCCGCTCCATATCTGCTGCAGTCAGTTCTTGGTTCGGAGGCGTTGTTATACCATCTGATGTCTCAAATCGAGTTGAGTACTCAGGGTTCAAAGCCCAAGCAAAAAACGACGCAACTTGGTCATAGTGCAATCCATTTTGCTGACAATAACGTCTCAGTTGCTCATTACTGGCCTGGGGATCAAAATGAATTTTCTGAACCAGCTGTAACATATTGGGATTATAGATATCATAAATATTGCCATTTATGGGTAGATGCGATAACAAAAAATTTTCATCTGTAACTTTAAAATATAAGATTGAGGTCAGTGTATAAAAAAGTGATTTCAAAGTTTGTAAGTGCTGTCCAGCTGTTTCTGGATTCATCCATTCAGCCGTGCCAGGAAAGTAAAATTCTCTTTTATCTCCCACTAAACGAGCATCAGCGAAGTCTATCCATTTTGAAAAAAGAGATCCATCGGTAGCAAAGGTGACATTATCTGGTTTAGCATCTTGCACAATAATGCCTGATCGAGCCAACTTATACGCTCCCGTGATGAGACTTTGTCCATATTGAATCACCTGGCCGGCAGAGAACACCCCAGCCGGCATATGCTCATAGTGAGGACTTCCGACGTACTCCATAACAACTATTGGAGACTCGCCAGCGACGTAATCTACTCGTTTCACCACATGATTTGTTCTTTGGAAGCCTGTAGAAAGGACTCTTGCTTCATACTCGATTTTTTCGGCTATGTCTGGAACTGAAAAACCTGCTTTTTTAAGAACTACCGGCTTGCGGCGAAATACATCAAAAGCACGAGAAACAGGAAAGTGAATATCTCTATTCAATTGTGACTCTGGCATTGTGCTTACAACATACGTTCCAGTATGCCCCTGCAAAATATCTAATTTGCCGGATTCGTAAGCCTGGGAGAGATTATCGATGCCAAGAGCTTGACAGACCTCGGCTTCCATTTGACGATGTAGTATCTGCTGGAGTGCTGCATCAATAGCAGAGGGATGACTCACTACACCATCTGGCCGATACTGTCTCTCATGTATACTTGCTTGCACCATATTGCAATTTTACCAAATATATACAATAAAAAAAGCGCAGACAACGTCTGCGCTTTTTTAGACATATCTGATCTCTTTATCGCAACTGTCGCTTAGCAGATAAGCCGCCGAGCAAAGCAGGCTTAACACGGTAGTGTTGTGCACGCAAAGATTTTTGGATTTCAGGAGTAAGCTGTTCAACTCTCTGGCTTCGAATATCGTAACGACCCTCACCTTGAAACTGAGCTGCACCGTATTCATTAATACCGAGGAATCTTAAAATAGTACCGCTAAAAATATTACCAGGCTGCGAGGCCCCATCAGTAGCTTCAACAATAGCCTGAATGCTCCGCATAGCTACAACCAACTCGGTTTGCGCAACAAGCTGTTCTTTACTCACCAACTCTGGAAGTGCGTACAAGTTTTGTTGGCTTCTATCCTTCACAATGTGATATGTACCGTTATCCTCAAACGCTTCTTGAAAAACTACCTCTAAACCACTAAGTAGAGTAGCTCGAACAAAATTTCCATTTACAACTTGTTCAGCATCCAGATCACCAAAGGAATAAAGTACCACCCCTTTTGTTTCAGCTCGCTGTGTCATTATGACCTTCCTTTTTTTATAAGAAGTGTCTGATTATAAGCACAGCACCGAGAAAAAACAAACGCAAATATATTCTTTATATCAACATATTAAAATAATTTCTTGACTAACGCAGCGTATACTCCAATGTATGCAAGGAGCAAAAAGAAAAAAGTTGCTACAATACCGGCATGGCTGTTACTACACTAGAATTACTCCGCATGCCGATATCAAATATTAGCCCGCGCGGGGAGATTACTCAGCCAGAGCGAGGCGAGGAGCATCGTGGCATTCAACGCACGCTTCAAGCACGTGGAAAGCCTGTATTTTCTCAAGATGGCTTTGGCATCTTTTCTCTGCCCGCTAACAGCCCACACACCAAAGGTCCACATGATGTGTGGTGGTTCAACGACGAACGAACCCCAGAATATATTCACTGGGAAGAAAACTCTTCCGACGCCATTTTTACTGGAAATACTCGTTTTTGGCAAACACTCCAAAGACAACTCCATCAAAAACTTGCACACCACGGCGATCAATTTAGAGCCTATAGCTACCTAGGTTTCTTGCTGCCTGACGACTACCAAAACCTGCCTCCAAACGTGTATTCGCATGGCTTGCAGAGCCAAAAATGTCCACATTGGCACATTACTGAAAGCATCATTCCACATCCAGCAGATGGCTGGTTAGACGCCAGAAATAGTGACGATCGCAACAATATTGCTCGAGGATTGAATCTTGGCGGCGAAGCTATGGTAGCGCACTTTGAAAAAACCCATCCGGCTCTGTTTCAAGGATTTGGCACAAAAATTAAAACTGAACAAACCATTGGCACCGTTTCCCGCGAAAGAACGTTTTTTGCCTTCCGAGATTTAGCTACGGCGATTCAGGCGAGCATGCAACTTCGTCAAAATCTCACCGCAATGTGGATTGATACTGCTGCCAAGATAGTAGAAGAACAAGAAGTTTTCGCCTCTGTGGCGCTTACAAGAATACAAAGTGCGATTCCGAACTTTGCGTTTATTATTCCCTCGGTTGAAGATCGTCAACGTGCCAAACGCAAGAACCCAGAAATTTGGGTTGCGGTAGGTGCAGTAACGGGAGTACCAGAAATGCTCACCCCTGGTGGTGTGCACTTAAACCGACTCAGATAGCAACCACTCCACAGTCTGTTCTACTCCGTCTTGAAGAGAAATTTTGGGTGCATAGCCATAAAGCGCCCGAGCACGATTGGTGCTGAAAACATATGTGCTCAACAACGTCTTCACGCGCTGTGGGTAGAGCGGAACAGCACTACCAGTAATCGCCCGAATCAAACCGAGCGGATAGCTTATGAGCAGGCCGATCCAACCAGGAATCCACCACCGCGGCATCTCCTTGCCCAAACTCCGATAGATACTCTCTACAACACTTCTATACGGCACCGCTTGCGGCCCGGACATCATAGCCACTCCCGCGGGAACTCTTGCATCCGCAGCCTGGAGGGTACCATCAACCAAGTCCCGCACATGCACATACTCCATCAGGTTATAGCCAGAACCAATCTGGAAATAGATTCCTTGTTGAATGGCGCGAATGAGAGCCGTGGTTGGTCCATTCACATCACCCAGGCCATACACACTCGTAGGGCGAATAATGGCGTACTCTAGCCCATAACGAGCTCTCGCCTTCCGAATCCGCTGCTCGGCAATCCACTTGGAGTGACCATATGGATTCGTGAACACTGGCATTTGGGGTGCTCTCTCCTCATTCCAGCCCAAAACCGGTCCGACCTCTGCCGGAATTCCATGCACCGCCATTGAGCTATAAAATATGAGCCGCTGTAATCCCAATACTTCTCCCGCTTCGAGAATGTTTTGTGTACCAAGCACATTGGTATCAAAATATGCATTGAGATCTTTGCCAGCGAAATCCGTACGCGCAGCCAGGTGAAATACTATTTTCACGTTTTTCATGGCCTGGAAAACATCAGAGTATGACTGGATGTTGCCGCGAACACTTTCGATCGAGTCATTGGGCAAGGGACTAGCTGCTTCCTGATCCCACACAAAGACACGAATGTTCTCTGGCAAACACCCCCGCTCAAGCAAGGCTTGCAAGAGGTGTTGGCCAATAAAACCGGTACCACCCGTCACCAGAATGCGATCAGCAGTTGGCTGACAAAAATGGTCCAACATGCTATTTCTGCACAGTGGCAATTGCTTCATCTACAGACACAGTAACTTGTTCACCGCTTGTCATATTTTTGAGCTGTACCATACCTTTTTCAGCTTCTTCCGGACCGACTACAACAACCCAGGGAATACTCAGTTTGTTGGCGTACTTAAATTGTTTCGCAAGTTTCTCAGTACTATTAAAGAGCTCGGTCGATATCCCGGCTTGGCGGAACTGTTGCGTGACTGCTGCTGAAATACTCTGCTGTTCCTCAGCAAACACGGTAACCAAGACACCAGCACCGAGAATGTCATCCTCCACAATCAGATTGAGTGAGTCAACCGCCTCCACGATACGATCAAAACCGAGACCCACGCCGACAGCGGGAAGATCAACTCCACCCAGATCGTTGAGCAAGTTGTCATAGCGACCACCGCCACCAAGTGAACCACTCGAGAAAGAAGGAGCAACAATCTCAAAAATCATACCGGTGTAGTAATCAAGACCGCGGGCAATAGCTGGCGAAAAGACCAATGCCTTGGCAGGCACTCCGAGCGACTCAGCAATCGAAAAGATTTCAGCGAGGTTTTTACTTTTCTGAGCTTGCTTCACTGCCTCTAGAGCGGCGTCCGCACTCTCTTTGGACAGCCCTTTGTCTACTAACTCTGCGGAAACATCTGCTGGGGTCATTTTATCGAGCTTATCGATCGACTGAATAATCTGCAGAACACTTACCTCGTCGGTAGCAAAAGGAGACAGTGTACTTAAAAGAACCTGACGGTCATTCACGCGAAGTTCTACCTCGGTAAAACCGAGATTCACAAAAGCCTGGTAGGTCGTAGCCAAAATCTCGGCATCTGCTAATGGACTAGCACTCCCGACTATATCGATATCACACTGCGTAAATTCGCGATAGCGACCCTTTTGCGGCTTATCGGCGCGAAACACGTTCTGAATTTGATAGCGTCGAAACGGCAAGGCAATATTAAATCGATTCTCGGCCACCACGCGCGAAAGCGGCACCGTCTGATCATAGCGCAGTGCTACTTCGCGACCACCATTATCCACAAATTCGTAAACCAGCTTGTCAGCTTCTTCACCGTACTTACCCATAATGACTTCTTTATACTCAAGAGTAGGAGTTTCGAGCGGCAAAAAGCCAGACAACTCAAAAGCTGCCACAATCTTCTGTTGCACCCAATTGCGTCGCAACTTCTCAGCCGGCAAAAAATCCCGAAACCCTTTCAAAGTCTGCGTATTCATAGTTTCCCTTTCATCTCTCTTTTATAGTATATCGATATTTGTTTTCGTGCAGAGCAAGGAACCAACTGCTTCCAGACAAAAACAAATACAAAAAACCCGCTTCTCGGCGGGTCTGTCACACAACACGACAACGTCCCCACCTTAGAAGCGAGGATGATGATGCATGGTGTTCTGTGTAATTTGTTTCATGCTGCTGGAATTATATCACTTGGTACAAGCGCTGCAGACCCCAAAATAGGTGGCGTGATGGTGATCAATCTGAAAACCAGGTATTTCTGGATGCTGTTGCGCGTGACACTCAATCGTCAGAACTCGACCACAAACGTTACAAACCGCGTGGTCATGGTGGTGATTCCGCAGTTCATACACCACCGTTTGTTCACCCAGAGAAAGTCGACAAATTTCCGCCTTTTCCAACAATCGGTCAAGAGCGCGATAGACACTCGTTTTATTGACTCGAAAATCTTCTTCCGCCAGTAACTCCACAATTTCTGGACCGCTCAACACATGCTTGCGTTCGAGTAAATCAAGAATAGCTGGTTCGGTAATTGAAGTGCGGGCCATATACAGTAGTATAAATCATCGTATTGCGTTTGCAACTTAGTTGCGTTATTATAGCACGATGCAAAATATATTTCCCCTTTTGATTGCCTCTGGAACCATTAGTGCTATCGCTTTTCTCAGTGCGGGACTCTTGAGCCTCTTTCCAAAGAAACTCTCACAGAGTGTACCCTGGTTAGTGGCATTGGCTGCTGGCACGCTTTTGAGTTCCACCTTTTTGCACTTAATTCCCGAAAGTTTGGAGCTCTTACCAGCTTCGACAACCCTCGGCTGGACGCTCGCTTCCTTCGTCAGTTTTTTAATCTTAGAACGCGTCTTTCGTTGGCATCACTGTCATGGTCATGACTGTGACAACCACCGCAGTGTGGGCTACATGAACCTGATCGGTGACGGTGTCCACAACTTCATTGATGGAATGGTGCTCGCCGCTGCGTTTAGTGTCAGTCCTGCTCTCGGACTCTCCACCACCATCGCCGTCGCAGCCCACGAATTTCCCCAAGAAATCGGTGATTTCGGTATTCTTATCCACAGTGGATTCTCGCGTGGCGCCGCTCTCTTAGCGAATTTTGGAGTTGCCTGTATGGCAATTACGGGAGCTTTAGCTGGCGTGCTTTTGAGCCAGTATACCGACGCGCTCAGCACGTATCTTATTCCCATCGCCGCGGGTAGCTTCCTCTATATCGCCACCGTGGACTTGATTCCAGAAATTCACCATCGCTTAAAAGGATGGCAAACCGTGGGCTTACTCAGCATGTTCCTACTCGGCCTAGCGATTCTGCCGGTTTCCGAAATTGGTTTACAGCAACTGGGTATTGAGGTTGCCCACACGCACGCGCACTCAGAAACTGAGCACACTCACGATCACTCCGAAGAATATGCAACCGATACGCATGAGGAACACGACGAGTCCACTGCAGAGATTGATTCTCATGAACATGAGGCCGAGCACGAAAATGAAGACGACCATGATCATGAACACGAAAATGATCATGCTCTTCCCGACACCGAGTAAAAATATGCTATGCTCAGCGCATGCGACTCTACGAGTACGAAGCCAAACACATTCTTGAGAAACACGATGTTGCAATCCCGAATGAACTCAGTCGGGGACCTGTAGCACAACTCTCGTTCGAACAGCCAGCTGTCCTCAAAGGCCAAGTCCTGTTTGGGAACCGCAAGCAAGCAGGCCTCATTCACCTTGTACACTCTGAAACCGATTTCACTTCCGCTACGCAAACGCTCGCCAAAAGTCTGCAAGAGCAGTCACTTTCACCAGAGAGAACAGACATCGTCATTGAAGAACTCATTCCCTACACCGACGAAGTCTATCTCGCCATCCGCTATGACACCCGCACCCGCCTGCCAGTGATTCTATTTTCCGCTGACGGCGGCAGTGGCATTGAAGAACGTTCGGAGCACGCCGGCTTGCAGACGTACCCTCTGCAGGATTTGGCCAAAACGAAACTACCACAGCTTCATCCGCACATCTCAGCCGAATGGCTACAGAATTTCGTCGATATGTTCTTTGCTGAAGATATGACACTCATGGAAATCAACCCGCTGGTATTTGTAGAGAATCAACCAATCGCTCTCGACGCCAAAATCGAACTCGATGATACCGCCGCCTTCCGCCACCCCGAATGGGAAAACTACCCGCCGCGCACGCTGTTTGAACGGGAGCCCACCGAGCGTGAACAAGCGGCCAAGCGGGTAAATGCGCTCGACCACCGTGGTGTTGCCGGAGCCGCCTACTTTGAATTCCCTGGAACAGTCGGTATCTTGGCCTCTGGTGGGGGCGCTTCCTTGCTCGCCATGGATGCCTTGCTGACCACCGATATTCGACCAGCCAACTACACCGAGTATTCCGGTAATCCCACCCGCGAAAAAGTTCATGCCCTTTCGGAAATTGTCATGTCACAAGAAGGCTTGGAAGGTCTATGGGTAATTGGTGGCCACGCGAACTTTACCGATATCTACGAAACTTTGATGGGCGTCCTGGACGCCGTGGAAAGCGCCAGTGAAACCGGGCGCATCAGGCCTGGCTTCCCGGTAGTGATTCGCCGTGGCGGACCGCGCCAAGAAGAAGCCTTTGCTGAGTGCAAAAAGCGCGCTCAACAGCTGAACATTGCCCTCCATCTTTATGACTCGTCATTCCCGATCACCGACACCGTGGCCGTACTGGAAGATGCGGTTCACGCCTACCAAAAACACTCCGAGGATTCTCATGTCGATCTTACTTGACGCCTCCACCCGCCTGCTTATTCAAGGTATTACCGGAAAAGAAGGTTTGCGCTCACTTGAATGGGTAACTGCCTACGGCACGAAAGTAGTAGCCGGTGTCACGCCCGGAAAAGGCGGCCAAGAAGTCGACGGAATTCCAGTCTACAACTCGGTTGACGAAGCCGTCGCCGCTCACCCAGAAATCAATGCCAGTTCCATTTATGCTCCGCCCCGCTTTGTGCGCGCGGCCGCTTTGGAAGCGATTGCAGCCGACGTACCGCTTATCCACATTATTGGTGAAGAAGTACCAGTGAAAGATACAGTAGACATTCTGCACGCTGCCCAAAAGAAAGGCGTACGCATTGTGGGGCCAGCATCAATTGGGCTTATCTCTCCAGGTAAATCAAAAATTGGCTCCATTGGCGGTGATGATAATCAGCAGTTTGCGCCAGGAAACGTGGCTATCATTTCCAAATCTGGCGGCATGAGCAGTGAAATTGCCTTGCTGCTAAAAGCCCATGGATACGGACAATCAACCGTAATTGGGATTGGTGGAAACCAACTAATTGGCACCACGTATGCTGACGTCGTCGACGACTTAGAGAATGATGATGACACTGCCGCTGTCATCATTATTGGGGAAATTGGCGGGTTATATGAAGAATTGTTAGCAGAGAAACTCGCTACGCTCCCCAACCATAAACCCTATATTGCCTTTATCAGTGGTCGCTTTGCTGAAACGCTGCCCCAGGGAATGAGCTTTGGCCACGCTGGCGCTATTGTCGACAAACACATTGGCACCCGAATCGGAAAAATCGAACAACTGCAAGCAGTCGGCGCGCATATTGCTGAGAATCCATCTGCTATAGTAAAAATACTCGACGAAATCGGAATACCAAAGGAGTAACTCCATGCCAGATCTTACTTTTCGCACACAAGTCAGCGGAAAACACGAGGGAATTCACTTTGTTCGTGATCTACCGCAAAGCGATTTAGTCGCTAATTCTTCATTTGCAGCTGCCGTTTATTATATGATCACTGGCCGCCAGCCAGATGCGGCGCAAGAAAAAGTTTTCAACGCCATTTTGGTAGCCAGCATGGATCACGGTATTAGCCCGGCTTCCGGATTTGTGCCGCGCGTGGTTGCTTCCACAGGAAATAATCTGGTCCACTCCATGGCTGCGGGTATTTTGGCTTTGGGCCCCTATCATGGCTTGGCGATCGAAGATGCTGCCAAAACGCTCGTGCAGGTGAAAGAAAAAGGCATAGAATCCCTGGAAGAATCACACTTTGCACCAAAAAAACGAATTCTCGGCCTCGGCCACCCGCACTACAAACATACTGATCCGCGGACTGATCAGCTCTTTGCGCTCGCCCGGGATGCTGGCCTCTCCACCGAGTACCAAGATGTCATGCATTCGGTGCAGGCTGCCGTCTATGAGCGACTCGAAAAGCACCTCGTTATAAATATTGACGGCGGCATTGCTGCCTTGCTCCTTGACCTCGGATTTCCACCCGAAGCCGGAAACGCCCTTTTTGCCATGGCGCGCATGGGTGGCATGATCGCGCATGTTTTGGAAGAAATTCAAAAAGAAAAACCCGTACGACGTGTGGACGAAAGTGATGTGCACTTTACCCCACCACATATTTCAGAAGGAAGTGAGGAATAATGCAGCACGCAGAGGTAACCGCCGTTATCTTGGCCGGTGGAGTTGGGAAACGTTTTGTCCCTTTCAAAACAGATAAAACGCTCTTTCCCTTTTTAGGACAATCACTTCTGGAAAGAACCCTTGGCATGGTATCCAAAGCGGGAATTCAATCGGTCATTGTGGCCGTAAACCCCTACAACCAAACCTGGGTACAAGCTGCGCAAACCAGATTCCCAGAGCTGAACATCACCACCCAACTCCAAGAAAAACCGCAAGGCATGGGTGACGCGCTCCTCACACTGCGCGATCTCCTTCCCGAGCAGCATATTGTAGTCATGAACGCTGGCGACATGGTTACCCCTGACTTGCTCAACAACCTGCTCAACACTGCAGACGGAAAAGAAACCGTCTTGACCGGCATGTATACTCCTGAGTACCAACCACTGGGATACTTTGTGCTCGATGAAAACGAGAAAGTCGTCGGAATCATGGAAAAACCGGGTGCGGACAACATGCCAAGTCATCTCTCGAATTTAGTGTTCCACTACTTTGCGGATGCACAAGGATTTGTCTCTCTGGTTGCTGATGCACAAGCCACAGCCACCGCCGAAAGCGACGATGTCTACGAACAAGCCCTAGATCGCCTCATGAAAACTCAGCCCGTTGACGTCTTCCGCTACGAAGGTCCCTGGCAAAAACTCAAGTTTGGCTACCACGTACTCGATATGATCGAGTTCTTCCTGCAACCGCTTTCTCGAGATATCTCTGCTGAAGCTGAAATTGCCCCTACCGCCGTGGTGAACGGCGAAGTCGTGGTCGCTCCGGGCGCCCGAATTCTTGATGGCGCTATCGTGCAAGGACCCTGTTACATCGGTCCCAACGCCCTTATTGGGAACAATGCACTGGTGCGCAACAGTATTGTGGAAACCGGTGCCGTGGTCGGCTTTGGCAGCGAGGTTGTCCGAAGCTATGTGGGTCCAAAATGTGATCTGCACCATGCGTATGTGGGTGATTCTGTTTTGGAGGAAGGCGTTCACTTTGGCTTTAATGCTCACACGGCCAACTATCGTTTCGATCACCAACCGGTGCCAATGAAATGGGTTACTGGCAAAACCGAAACTCCCAAAAACAAACTCGGCGCTCTGATTGCAAAAAACACCGAAATCGGTGTCAATGCTTCACTCTTGCCTGGAGTCTGTATTGGAACAAAAGCCGTAATTTACCCAGCTACGGTGGTTTTTGCTGCTGTTCCAGACCATGCCGTGGTAAAAGAAAATCGCACGCAGACCATCGAAACTCAGCCTACCACAGACTGATTTTTCCCTGATTTGCGCGGGGACATAACCAGGGTATAATACTCGATATTGCCGGGGTGGCGGAATTGGTAGACGCGCGAGACTTAAAATCTCGTTCCTTCACCGGAGTATGGGTTCGATTCCCATCCTCGGCACCACAGTATCTTTTTTTATTGCTTTTTCTTACCGGTGCGGTATAATGTTTTTTTAACATGGGAATTTCGCATGAGAACAGGGCACCTTACCAGTGTCTTTTTTTTGCCAAGACATGCTTACTTGCTCTTCCACCGTGTAAGAAGAGCTTCCTTTCTATTTCTCTAGGCGACGTGAGTCGCTTTTTTGTATAACAGACAGTGAGGCACAATGGTAGCTCTTCGAAAAAGCGAACTTGAATATGGGTCCGTGGAAAGACATCCACTTTTGCTCGCCGAGCAACTTGATACGCTTATTTTCCAACATCAAGCAGAAATACAATCTATACCGGAAGACTGGGCTCGAGAACTCCTTCAGAGACCAGATGTGAAAGACCATATCGTGCGTCTCACACAACAAGCACAGCATATTTTGACCGAACCACTGCGAACGTATCGCCAAAGTATGAATCCAAATCAAAAAAAAATTCGCTCTGCAAGAACTTCAAAAAGCCTATCTTGATTTTTATTTACTTGTCGCTCCACACTCTGAACCACAAGCCAATCCACGAATCTTAGAAGCCCAAAATCGACGAAACGCATTGCATGTGAGCCAAACAACAGGACATCGTATTCCACAAGTCTGGCTACCTGAATACCCCTCTGACACCGGACGCCACCGAGACCACGAACTTACTCCGATCACATCTCTCAATGAAGTTGAAAAAGAACGTGTCGATGGTTGGTGGGGAACAAACGGACTCCTTGTTCATTTGGTCGGGGTGACTAATCTCTACGAAGGGCTTGTATCACTTATCAAAGAAGACCTTCCCAATCATCCCAACATGAGCCCTAGATTTAGAAATACCATCTCAAATATAAACACAGGCGATGGGATTATCTCTCTTTGGGGACATGATATTGGCCGCTTAGTAACACATCACCGAGTGCTTCACGCAGTTGTTAGCCAAATTATGCTTAAAATGATTGGATTTTCTGGTTTAGAAATGCAAGATCACGAACTTTCTATAAAGCATGGCTTTGCGAATTCCAACATAGAAGAAGGTTTTCATCCAGACCATATGGCTTTGATACTGAGAGAAATGCCAATAGATGAACTTATTTGGTACGGAGCCGATATGGTATCTAAACTACGACCAAATGGCACTATTCGTCGTCCCCGGACTTTCTATCGTGCAATGAAAGAAAGTGAATGGAAATATGTCAAAGCTGATGACATGGCAACGAAACATAACTATATTCGCCAAGCCCTATTTGCCGCCGTACTTGGAAATGCGCTCACTGCTGACTCGGGACTTCGACTCACTCCAGAGCAAGCCGATGCCCCATTTGTACGAGCCGAACTCACTATGCATCGGTTTTTGCATAAACTCCAATCCACACGACCAACTCGATAACAGCGTTTCGACATTGATAGTTCTCCAATCTGTGCTATACTATCCGATAACTCAAGGATGATCCGTCGATCATTCTTGATCCAAGCAACGTAACCTGCACCGCAGGTGAAACCAAGCATCAAGAATTAGCAAGGATCATCACATGGCAGTTGAGCTTAGTAATTCCCTTACTTTTCACTATTATCCCACCAGCGAACTCGCTCTTGGTGACCGTGTTGTCGGAAATGGTCGACGTCGAAAAGCGTTCGAACAAGGCACCGATCGTCACTGGGGGAAAGCTGAAGCTGCAGACTCTGCGGAAGAAGTTCAAGGTGGCGTCTTTGCTATTGCTGTTGCGAAGTGTCTTATGGGGTTTGACAATATGCCAGAATCATATCGGGACACCATAGTATCAGGTGATATTATGCCACGCATTGGCACCGAATTCTTCAAAAAACCCCAAAATACTGATTACTCGCAAGAAATTAAAGCGAATTTTGCCCGCCTCTCGGAAGAAAAAGGGATCTATACGCTGGAATCATCTACTGCGGTGGGCACCCGTGGCGAGCACGAAAATCCAGATATCCGTTCTTTTGGCCTTGCGACACAATTACACATTAACAATGATACCTTACGAGAACTCCAAACTGACCAGGGATTTTCCAAATACCAGAAAATGTTCGAGGAGCTCAACGGACATAGTTTTACTCTCGCCAATGTGGCCGGTGGGTTGTGTGCAGAAGTGTTATTTGCCCTAAATGCGGTCGAGAGCGTTGACGGCGTCAACATTCAGGAGTGCAGCCATCAGGAGATTCTCGAAGCGGTCTCCACCAAGGACACTGAACTCTACTGGGCCATCTATGGTTCGCTGTACACCGCAATCTATACTATCTCGCCATTTGCGATGGAATATACCGAAAAGAAAAAGCAGAGCACAAAAACAAAAAATTCACTGCCTGATATCGTCGACCGACTCTCTTCTATGCCTGATATCGAAACCCTCACGCTGCGTGTCCTCATGAAAATGGCGCAAAATAAACCATACATCACTCGATAGATTTCACCGCTCAGCTTTCTCTGTAATTACTAGCCTGCCTTGTGATAGAATAACCTCTATCGCGGGAGTAGCTCAGCTGGCTAGAGCGTCTGCCTTCCAAGCAGAAGGTCGCGGGTTCGAATCCCGTCTCCCGCTCTTTTTAATTTTTCCACATCATATCGACATTTTTAAAAAAAAGAGATAGAATGCCAGTAATTCCAGTGAAAAACAAGAAAAAGAGTTTATGAACGGACCAGAAAGACCTGGTGCAGGACCTACTTTAGAAGAAGCACGAAAGTATTCAAAGAATTATTTTGAAAAGTTCAGTTTCAAAAGAGCTGAGCTCCTTGAAAAGTTAAGAAGATTTTATTCTCCAACCAATTCTTATGGATGGCACATATACGAGAGTCAACAAGACCTCAAAGTTCGTAATGACTCCTTTGATGCCGTATCTTTGCATAACGATATTGAGATTGCAATCTACCTCTGTCTTGAAACAGACAATATCCCTTCATGCTTCTATATAGGAAACACGAATGAATTACATGCACCATGGGATATTTCTCTCAGTGACTTCAAAGACTTCTTAACACCCGCTCAGCGAAAAAAAATCTTGACGACTTTTCTAGAAAATAATACATATAATCTTGGAATCACTCTTGAGGATTTAGAAAATGGTGCTGACTCCGGCACAAATAATATTCCACATCGTTAGAAAATAAATATGTTTCTACGAAACAGAATCAACTCATTACTGAATCGATATTAGATTCGCTCACTGGCAGTATCTCATATGAAAATGTGCCTAGTTTACGAGACGTATATCCTTCTGGCAAGGTAGGCGCTTCTCCTAACCGAAGCGTGTCAGCTGCAAATAACAACTTGCCATCAGGCGCAAGGCAAGACAGTTGCTGCTGCAAAGTGGATTCAGGTGGACCATATACATTAATAACGAGTTCGGCATCGGCAACGAGTGGCTGATACTCGTCTGGAAAACGATCCGAATCAGTAAGCATATGTTGAAGTATCGTCAACTTCCCTTCGGCCTCAGCTTGCAGAAGCATTTCGATAGTACGAATTTTTGTAGCTAAAGAAGGTGGCGCTTGTTGAGCAAATCCATGTTCATCGATATACTCTTGGAGACCTTTTAATTCATCCAGCAACTCCGCATAGTTAAGAGTATCCACCACCACTATCTCAGGCAGGTCTCTGTGTGTATCGTCTAGTTCAAAAAATTGAATCACATCTAAGGGTGTGGGACTCATGCCGTTACCAAGGAAAACTATTTTTCGGGTTGTTGTCGTCAGTAATGCAATATATTCTTGCTCTGCTTGATGTATTTCTTCAGGCGCGGGATTCTCGGAGCAAAATATTAGCCGGGCGGTTTCACTTGTGGACCGATCTGTGATGCCCGAGCCACCAAGAAAGTTTGGTGTTTCCACACCACTCAACAGTTGTATCATTTCATTCTGACGACGATCCCAAAGATCACGCTTCTCTGGATCATTATACAGGCCAGCTAAATACGCAATTAATGCGCGCTTGCTCTCATATTCTGACTGCTTTGCATTCACCCCATATTCATGGTCTGCAAACCGTTGGATAAGCTCATCCCCGTTGAGGTTTTGGGCCGTTTTTTCCCGTGGAAAAATCAAAATATCCTCATGGCCAAATTCGAAACGAAAATGGTGTGTTCGACGAGAATACTCGTGGCAAAGAATCTGTAAAAAAAGGTTGTTGCGTTGCTCAGTGCGTGAAGTCATGATGTAAGTGTACCTTTTTACATCGAAAAATCGAATATCCTATGCAGTATCTTATTGAAATTATTAGCTTTTTTCTGATCCTATTCTTTCCAGAGACTACAACGCTTCTCGAAACATCAGCTGCACCGTCTACTCACATGCAGACATTATCAGCTATCAGAGTTATCGACGGCGACACCCTCAAAATCGCCTCGAGCGAGTCCACCCTCACCATCCGCGTCATCGGCATCAACACGCCCGAAACAAAAGACCCCCGTAAACCGGTGGAGTGCTTCGGTCAAGAAGCTTCGCAGAAGATGACGGAACTTGTACAGGGTCAAACAGTCACCCTCATTGCGGACCCCTCACAAACGGATCGGGATCGCTATGATCGTTTGTTGCGCTATGTCGAACTCTCTGACGGTCGTGACGTCGGTGAAATCCTCATCCGCGAGGGATATGCGCAGGAGTACACCTACAACTCGCCGTACGCCCGACAAACAATATATAGAGAAGCCGAACAAGAAGCTCGCGACAACCAACGCGGCCTCTGGTCACCTGACACCTGTCCTGGATATGCGGAATGAAATTAGGCCACAAAGTATCCCTGCACAAAAGCGGAGAGATACAACACCTGCAAAACCAACATACCAATAAAATACACCGCTTGCGCCCACTTTGGGCTTTTCCACAGCCAACCAGCCAAAATCAAAAAGAGGGGATATAAGTGCAACCCGTAGCGCGGCATACCTTGTAAGGTCCCTGTCACCATGGGAATCATGAGATGTACGAGCATGAGCATCCAGTACGAAAACCGTACTCTCCCCCAAGTAAACAAGAGAACCAAAAGATACAATGCCGTAAAGAGCGCTTCACCCCAGGCGACCCAATACACCAGGTGCACACGGGGATACAGCACTAAAATCTTGAAGTAGCGCCAAAATGTCTGGAGCGGAAAGGTGAGTTGACTGCGGTTCCACACTTCTACACTGGAAAAGAAAACATTCCAATCACCGAATTTCCCTTGTAGATATGCCAAGTAGCCCACAAAAGTGAGCGGAATCAAAAAGAACAGAAAAGCGTAGCGATGCTTCCACATATTTTTTGGTCGTAAAGCCAACAAAAAGGAAGTAAACGGTACATGCCAAGCCCACCGCTTTTGTAAAGCTGGAGCCAACTGAATCATGTACTCGGCACCCAAAAAGAAAAACAGGGCCAGTCCATTTAGACGCGCCAACGTGGCCACCATGCCGGCCAGCACGGCCCATAACCAGCGTTTTTGCCGGGCAAGTAAAATGGTGAAACTACTCAAAAACAGAAAGACCGCATCTTGGTATACCGCCGTGAAATAATGCGCGGTTGGATAGGTCACGAGCACTGCCAATAAGAAAACATACGGCAGTCCTTTCCAGCGCTTCTCTTGGTGATCGATTTTCCAGAGCTCACGCCAAACGACAAATACACCAATCAACGAAACAGAGGAAATTAACATGCCGCCAATGACATATGGAATTCCTAACGAGTGCAGTCCGCCCATAAGCATGGGTAATAACGGAAAAAACGGCACTTCTGGTAAACCATATCCACCGCGAGCAATACGCATAAACACCAAGCCGTCAAAGTTTCCCCAAGCAGTAATCCAGCGTGGTAACCCTTCGGCAAATTCAGCAGCCGCTAAGTAGCCGCGGCGAACCGGCACATATCGTAAAGCGAAAATGGTCAATGCAATAATCCACACCCGCCAACTTACAAATAAAATGGTGGCTGACCACCACCACGGACGGGTTTTCTTTTGCATACCAGCTCTGAGTATAACAAGAAAGTTGTCATGAAAAAAGAGCTCAGAAATCTATGGCCACAAGGGGAGCTTACTGATTAAACGTAAAGCATCGAGGACATTCATTCCTCGTTCAAAGTCGTGGTAGATTGTCTCGATCTCCAGTGTCGTGTAGGGCAATTTTTGCTGCGCTACCCGAGCCGCAATTTCCATCTCTACTTCATATCCCAGTGCTTGCCAGCGTACCGACTCAAAACCAGCTCGAGAAAAGCCCTTAAAACCGCTCAAGATATCTGGAATATACACGCCATATCGCCATTGGATAAAACGTGACAAAGCATGATTACCGAGACTTCGAGAACGCGGCATCTTCTGCCAAATATTGCGCACTTCGAACACTAAATCATGTCCTTGGTCGAGCTTTTCTAAAAACAATTTAATTTCTGCGGGGTTATGTTGGCCATCTCCGTCCAAAAAAACAAAGGACTCAATACCTGGCAATCGAAGCGCATACTCTGCTCCAGTGAGCATGGCCCCTCCTTTGCCAGTATTCACTCCATGGCGAATAACGTGCGAAGTGTAGCGCTGCGCAATTTCGACGGTCCGATCCTTTGATCCATCATCCACCACTACCACCGGCAAAGAAATTTTCTGTTTTTGCAAATCAAGAAAGACACTCTCTAGGTGTTTCTCTTCATTGAAGGCCGGAATTACCAACGCAGTGGGCAAGGACATACTCGAGTATTGTACCGCGACTATTGGAAGGACTGTGCAGTAATGCGCACACCTTCCTCCAGAGGCATGGTGGGCTGCCAACCAAATTCGCGCTGGGCTTTACTGTAATCCAAAACACTGCGTACTTGCTCACCGGGGCGAGCAGGACCGTGCTCCTCTGGAATACTTGCATTCATCGCTGTGGTCACCAGATGAAAAACTTCATTGGTAGACGTTTCGGTATTGGTTCCAATATTGAATTCACCAGTACTTTCATACGCTAAAGCGGCCACATTGGCACGGGCCACATCAGCAACGTAGACGTAATCACGCGTATTTTCACCTGTTCCGTTGATTTTAGGCTGTTCTCCTTTGAGAATTTTTTCCATAAAGATGGCAATGACACCAGATTCACCGTGTGGATTTTGTCGAGGACCATATACGTTGGAGTATCGCAAGACAACATAAGGGATACCGTACTGCACAAAATAGAAATGGAGATACAGTTCGCCAGCACGTTTGGAAATACCATAGGGGGACAATGGCTGTGGACTCAGGTCTTCGGTGAACGGCACTGGTTTATCGCCGTACATGGCGCCTCCGGTTGAGGCCATAATCACTTTTTTGACCGTACCGACATCGCGGGCTTCTTCCATGATATTCAAAACGCCGAGCACGTTGTTTTCGGCATCGAACTGCGGATTCTCTACTGAGTACCCCACTTGAATATGGGCAGCATGATGATCAATGACTTCTGGTCGAAATTCTTGCAATACTTCGCGAACTCGCACGCGATTGGTAATATCACCTTCAAAAAACTGAACGTTTTCCGGTACATTTTCTGTCACTCCGGTCGAGAGATTATCGAACACGGCCACTTCATGCCCTTCAGCCAAAAAAGCCTCCACTACATGCGAACCAATAAATCCGGCGCCACCAGTTACTAAAATTTTTGCCATACTTTCCTTTCTCTGTTCAGTTATGAACGAGTGCCTGTTTCGATGTACAAATCGTCTTCCCAGTATATATCAGAACGAATAGTAACCACGCGCACCATATTACTGAAAATAACTACCAACAATACCACCACGAAACATGCCTGCCAAATTCGTTGCCACGGCCACTGGCGCGCGAGCTTTTTTGAGTGCGAACTGAGCTCCGCCAAGATTGGCACACCAGCCAGAGCAACCCAAATTCGAGCCCAAAGTGATTGCGTCTCCCAAAACTGCACATTGTTCACAACACCGCGTAGCGCATTGCGCGGCAGGAAAATGAGAAGCAGCCAGAGCAAACTCAACGCCTTCCAACGAATGGTTTTCCACCACCACTCAGCCCAGTCTCCCCAATAGAAAGCAAAAAGAGGAAAGAAAATGATCCGATACCAACCATGGACCGTTTGTTCACCAATGCTCAATAACAAAAACGACAAATTGGCAAAAAAGACCATGTGTAAAAAGTGATGCCACTTTTTCTCTTTTGGCAACGTTTCTCTTCCTCCAAACAACAGCGTAGCGAATACCACAAAGTACCCCAGCCACGTCCAGTAATCAGTCACAAAGTGCTGGACCAGCGTTGGTGTGCCAAATTGGGTAACATAGAGAGTCAAAAATCCGACATCGCGTGTGGCTTGACCAAACTGTACCTGCCAGAATAACTGCGGATCCCACCAAACCATGTAAGCCACCATACTTCCGAGTCCAGCGACGAATGCGGCGGCCATCAAGAAAAGTTCACGCTTTTTCACCATCTGGATGCTCCCCACTAATACCCCGATTGCCAGAGCTATACCAGCCAACTTTGTGAGTGGCATCAAGAACAAACTCAAAAAGACAAGAACTTTGCCCCAGGATTGCTTCCACGCTGAAAGCCCTACCAAGGTGAGTAAAAAGAAGGTCAATAAAAGATTTTCACTGACTACGAGGCGAGAAAGGAATACAAAAATCGGCACAGTATTGAACAGTACAACGGCAACAAACGTCCGAATCGATTTGCCCCATACGCGTTGCAACCACCACGCAAAGAGAATGATATTCGCCCCACCAAGAAGTATCATGGGAAATCGAATCAACTTTATTGAAGGCAACGTGTCCCATGCCCGGCCCACAATGGTCTGTATTCCTCCCGGAATCAGTGCAAACAAAGGTGGATGATCCACTACTGGAGCAACCACTCGATAGTACACATCGCCGACATACATATCGCGCACATCCGTGTACGCCGAAAAATATGACCAACTTTGCGGAAAACCTGTTTGCAAAACACTTGATCCCAGCATCGTCCAAGCGACTTCATCAGTAGTCTCACCGGCAATTGGGAACTCCCAATAAGCGTATGCTCGTAAAGCAATCCCCAATACCATAACTGTAGCGAGGAGTATGCCCCACCACCATTGTTTCCAGGACACTGTCAACTTCATTGAAATACTACTTTCTCTTCTCCTGATACATACAATACATCACAAAACCGGCACCCAGGACCAAAGTCACTAGAGAAATCCCCTCTCCCACCCATCGCCATGGGGTACGAGCCGCAAAAACAGTTTTGACTGCGTAGGCTTCTCCTGGTCGCGCAGGAATGTGATAAGTGATAAATCCAAACGGTTCCACAGTATCTAAATCGTACTCCACAGCTTGACCATCGAGCGTGGTGACCCATCCTGGGTAAAAAACAGTAGTCTCTTGCACAATAACGTCAGTCTTCGCTTCCAGCGTGTATGATCGTCGACTGCCGAGCCATTCAGTTACCGCTACTTCAGCCTCACCGGTGGCAATCTGTGGGCCAAGTGCCCAACTTCCGAGCGTATCTGCTCGTAGGGTCTGCGGTCGATTTTCATTTCGGGTGCCTGTCGTATGCGGATAGTGTAAATAGTGTTCACGCTGAGCACTCCGAGTATCCACTGGTCGTAAACCAGAAAGCATACCTATCTGTAAAAGGAGCAGTACAAGGAGAATCCATTTCCAACCGCGAAGACCTTCCCACACCCAAGCACTCAAAGCAATTACCACGAACTGAACCAAGAACAACAATCGCCAAGGGAATTGAATAATCGACAAACTTGGCACAGCTGACCAGGCTGGAGAACTGATTGTTAGTGCAAAAAAGAGTGCAGTTATACCAACCACAACCAAGAGTAAACGGCTACGAACACTATGCGAAGCTCCACTTCTCCATTTTCGTGGCTTCCACATGCGTGCGACTGCGTTACAAGCACGACTCAGAGCTAAAACTGCTACAGCAAAACTTACTCCTCCAAGTCCAAATCCCAGCGTATCGAGAACAGTGGGTCGCGAAAATCCAAATCGCAAAGGAGAACTCCATACTTGTCCCCACCCAAGCAAATGCTGCTGAGTTTCCCGAACTAAATCATCACCTTCGAGCGCAACTAAGGACAACTCCATCACCGCTGGAATCCAAAACCAGACTACGAGCAAAACACTTGCTGTCCACACCAAAAACCAAAGCTTCAGTTTTCGAGCCGACCACGCCAAACTCAGTGTCCACAGTGCTAATAATGGCATGAGTAAAACCGCCATCACGTTGTGGGCCAACCACCCTACTACTAATACCAAAACAGTAGCTACTCCCCAGCGCCATGACCACTTTTGTTTATGAAAGTGCTGCCACGTCCAGAGAGTAATCGGGAGTAATCCATACCACAGAATTTCACCAATGTTGCCACGGAAAAAAGTAGCAGTTGCCCAATACGATCCAGTGGCATACATACCAACAGCAAACAAACTTGCCGACCGAGAAAAAGCACCCCGCGCCAAACTATACACTGCAAGAACTCCCAACCAAGCACTTCCCAATACCAAAACAGCAAAAGGGACAGCTGGATGAAATCCAAGCCAGATAAACGGCATGGCCAGAATATTGGCCAGTGGGTAATTGTAGTGAAACACCGGAAACCCAAAGCCAGAAAATAAGTACGGTGCGAAACGGGGTGGAATCTGTCCTTCTCGGAAAGCGGCCGCATAATTCATAAAGCGCGCTAAATGGTTTTCACCATCATGCGTATACGGGAAGGCGGATTGTAAATACGGCCGAGACATCCACGCCGCTACCAAAAAAGTAACCAACAACCACAAAAGTGTGCGGCGAGAACGCCAGACCTTTTGAGCGATTCCTTGTATGAATGTCCGTACTCGTTCCATATTTGGTTTACTGGTTTTCTTGCACTACTTGACGGTAAATATCATAGGTGGCGCGGGCGGTTTTTGACCATGAGAACATATTCGCCCGCATGAAACCTCGCTCAATCATATCTTGACGATCGGTTCCTCGCAGGGCGACTGCTTGCTGAATACCGTCAGCCAATCCGGTAATAGTCGGATCGACCAAAATAGCCGCATCACCAACGACTTCTGGCAACGAACTCGTGTCTGCAGATACTACAACCGTTCCTACCTGCAACGCTTCCAAAACCGGCAGTCCAAATCCTTCATAGAGTGATGGTTGAATTAAGCAGCGAGCCTTAGAAATAACGGCAGCTAGTTTTTCATCATCTCCTTTAGGTATATCGAGCACGTGCACACGCGACTCTAAATCATTGGCCTTAATAATTTCGGCGAGTTGCTGGCCCTCAGGAATAGTAGTATTCCGAAACGTCTGACTCACTACACATAAATGGATATCCTCTGGAATCTGTGTCAGCGCCAATAATAGAGTCGGTAAGTTTTTGTTGTAGTTGATATCTCCCACGTACAGGATGTACTTAGCAGGCAGTTTTAATTCTTCGGTGTATTTTTGCGCGTAGTAGTCGCTTACCGGCTGCAGTGATTGCCCAGCCGCCAACGGCACCACATGGACTTTATGCGACGAGATATCGAGATGTTCAATAATATCGGCACGGGAAGCTTCAGAATCGGTGATGATCGCATCGACACCTTGGAGGCGTTTTTTCTGGCCTTGAAAGCGCCATTGTCCTTTGAGTCCGGGTTTGTATTCCTCTGGGAACACAAGTGGGATCACATCATGCACAGTCACGACAACTGGCGTTTTGCTGCGTGCCGGTAAAGTGGAAAAAAACAAATCAAAAAACGGGTAATGTATCACATCAATGCCATCGGCATCTTTCGTGACTTGCGTACCAAACTCGGCTAACTCGTGCGTGGCATGAACCACCAACGGCTCAGGTAAATCCGCCAGCTCACGAAGTGACTGCAGCAATTCACGCGTGTAGGTGCCTACCCCACGAGTACTATTCGCATTCTGCAGTGGCTCAGTGTTGAGAAGCACTTGCATACGCTACTTTTGCCCTTGCTGTTTCATTTCCCAGAGCTTAATGTACGCCAATAAGAAGTGAACGCCAGAAAACAGGGCAAAAATAAACCCGGCAAAACCATCGAGAATGCCTTTGTGTCGGAAATAGAGCTGAACAAATGTCCACAGTGGTTTCCAGATCATGTAGAGCACAGCATTGCCGAATGATGGTTCGACACCTTGCTCAGCCAGTTCTTGCGCGGTCAAACTGGTATAGGTATTGGACTTACGCAAGTAGTCAGAAAAAGTCGGTGAGTTGTAGTGCAGCAGGTGGCCACGTAACGTCTCCACTGCGCCGTCGACTTCCATTTGTTCGTGCACAGTTTTCATTGGCAATCGCGCTTTCCCCCGCTGGTAGAAACGGATCACCGGATCTGGATACTGGCCGCCTTTGGTAAGGAATCGGTTGAGAAACCAGTTTTTGCGTTGTAGCCAGTAGCCTGCCGCTGATTTTGACAGATCCTCAGTGGCTAAAATTTCACGGATGTGACGCTTCATGGTGTCATCAACGACTTCATCAGCATCCATTTGCAGCACCCAGGGATATTTGGCTTCATCCATGGCCATTTGCTTGTTGATGTGGAAAATTGGCTTATTGGTGGTTTTGATCACCCGGGCACCGTGTTCTTTGGCAATTTCTCGCGTCGAATCAGGAGAACTGCCATCGACTACAATAATTTCATCGGCGATGTCTTCAATACTTGCCAACGACCGAGCAATATTCTTTTCTTCGTTGTACGTGGCGTATACCACTGACAATTTGTGAACCGGAGTTTTCTGTTTTGCCATATTTATTGACTTTCTGTTTCTATAGTATCCCACTTTGTGTTGCCGTTGGGCTCGAGATATATGCCTGATTTCTCGGCAATGTCACTTTCTTGAAAGACAAATGTGAACTTGCCAACTTTTTCCACTCGTACTAATCCCACCGTATCGGCTGATGATCGCTGCACGGTTCGCAAAAACTCTTCTACAGACATATCACTCGCCAGAACAGCGTAGGGATAGCGATTGCCATTTGGATCCCAGACAAATACGCTTTCGGCTTCAGACACGGTTTCGCTCTGTAAAGCTGCCGTCAGACCGGCGTTCCATTTTGGGCTCAGCATGCGTTCCCAACGAACTTGAGCTGGCAACCACCACCAGGCGAATCCCCACACAACAAACGCTGCCACAACCAAGCGGAAATACAACCACCAGGCTTGTTTCGTGTAGCGTTGACACATTCCATCATAAAGCATAGCCAAACCATATCCTGCCCACACGGTCAGCATCACAAAGAAAAATAAGCTGCGCGTAGCATGCGGGGCATCTACGGTCACAATCGCAGGCAGCGGGCTGAGAAAAAGTAAGACCATGCCCGCAAGAGGCAAGCGTTGTATCTCTGGTTTCTGGAGCCTTTTTTTCAGGGTCCAACCCAACTTCCAGATAATTCCCACCACCGCCATGCCTGGGATAAACGGATGGAGATGTCCCACTCCAGGAATACTGTGCCAAGGGTTGGATCCTCCACTCAACACCAAAAAATCCCAGGACCACGACGCTAGCCAGCGCTCGGCCGCTAATACGAAAAAATATACATACTGGTTGCCCAATACCGTTTGCCATATTCCGCTGAAACTCTGCCGAAAAGCCGGATACAAGCTCAAGAGCGTTGGATCCTGAAAAATAGTAATCGCCCCTTTTTGGGATGCGGCGGGCAACGTCAAAGCACCAACTCCCACAAATACCGAAAGGATGAGAATTCCACTTCGCACCAACGATACCCACTCACCCCATCGGGCAACCACTAAGGCTAAGCCAACTACTGGCAAGAGAATCCATGGTGTGTTGTAGGTCATCGCGGCCAAGAGAAAAAAGAGTGTGCCGAGAATATCCCACTGATAGGTTGGCTTTTGCTGCAAAAAACAAACGAGCCCACTGACAAACAAGAGTAGCGCCATATTCGCTTCGAACCCAATAGTGCCGTAATGCCAAGTCCAAGGAGAAATTACCAGTAATAACGTACTTACCAATGCGGCCATGCGCGACTGCGTCCACTCTCGCGTCGCCCAGTACACCGCCAACAGCAACAAACAACCAGCCAAAACTGAAGGAAAACGAACGACCCACTCCCCAAATCCAAATACGGCGCCTAATCCAGCCACAGCGTAAATGTAGCCAGGCAATTTTACGTCGCCAAACGAGGCGAACGTAACTGGCCAAGAACGACCCCACTCATCCACTCCTGCCTCCACGAGAAAACGGGCATTCATCAATAAGGCCGCTTCATCTTGATTAAGCGTTGTCGGGCCAACAGAAAACCAATAGTACACGCGGCCAACGGCGAGTATTCCCACCACCAGCGCGAGCCAAAAGACACTACTCTTCACGAGTCGATGTAAAAACGACAAAGCGTTCCTTTCCTGTTTCATCTCGTATCGTATCAATTTCTAACCAATTTTCGGGAGTGGTTTCTCGTTTTTCCACAGGTACAACATACATGAATTCCATTGTTTCGCTTTCCGCTTCAGAAAAATCAAGCAGCGTTATCTCTACATTTCCCAAAGTCTGCCGAGCAAACCCTTCACTCGGGATAGCTTGTATCTCAGACCAACTCAATCCTGATTTTGGTTGGTAGTACAAAAAGAATCGATCATCAAACTGATTCACAAAAACCGTTTCATACTGTTCGTGATGCGTAGAAATATACTGGGCCAAAGGCGTGTAGCCTGCCTGCCACTCAGTGGCGGAAAGCTGTGGATACACCACCACCCGTGTCACCGTAAAACGAATTGTACAGAGTGCAACGAGTACGAGGGTCATGACCAAACCAAGCCGGCGAATCCAGCGCGGCAAAGACTGCTCCCACCACCATTGTCCCGCAACCACCACTCCGTACCCTGCAAACGCAGCCAGTACAAACACGGCATTCAGCGATCGCAAAGCATGCGGCGTGTCTAGCGGCACCGAAGCCGGTACTAAAGCCGCTAACCACCAGGCAATCAACAACCCACCGACTCGCCAAGAACGACGCCATATCGCTAGAACTCCAATCACCAAAAATGGCGCAAAAAGTCCGTACAAGAGACCATACCCAGGCACACCATGCCGAAGCTTTTGATCTCCTTGGAAGAACAAGTATTCTGGATCAAAGTGTTGCAAAACGTTTTCCCACCGGCCAAGGCCGTCAGTGTCCAACGGTTGTAAATTGCTTTTGAGACAAAGGTATTACCAGACTGCAAACGAAGCTCGTTAAGCGCTGTCGGTTCTGCCGCGGGCAAAGTAAGAATGCTTTCGGTACTCAGTCGCAGCTGATTACTGGCCGCATAAAAGTCAGCCTGTACCATCGGCAGAAGTGAAAACATCCAGATAAACAAACCGATGCCATACAGCCACCACCACTGCCTCGTTTTTGTCCACCACGCAGCCACCAGAACCACGAAAATCACTGGCCAAACAAAGCGAGTACTAAAGTAGGTATACACGCTCAATGTGCCCAAGAAAACCGACAAACCAACGAATGCCAGGCGCCACTGCCAGTGTTTTCGAGACACACTCCACATGAGCGCGACTGCCGACCACAACACGAAAGCCGAACTCAGGTGACCCTCAAAACCAACTGTCGAAAAGTGAATCGACCAGGGCATAACGGTAATAACCGCAGCCGTAACCAAGGCCAGTTTTCGCTTCAAGTCGGTTTTCAGATCCGGCACTCCAAGCCAAAACACGGCGCCACCGAACACCATGCTCACGCCAGCCAAAAAACTGGGTAACCGCACGGCGAGAGCAGCTGAGTCCACAAATCGACTTACGAAACTAACGAACCAAATATATACCGGAAGTTTGTAATCTCCATACGAAATAAACAGCGGCTGAAACCACGAACGACCATGCAGGTCGAGTCCCGTCGTGGCAATGGAGCGAGCATCGTTCCATATCGCCATCTCGTCCCAGTACAACGAAACCGGGACCTGGCCAAAACCGATACTTCGCAGCAGAACGGCAAGAGTAACAAGGAAAAAAAGAGTCAGCCAAAATCCGTGCTGACGGAGCCATGCTAGTCGTACCATACTCCCATTGTACACAGTCAAGTGTGCGTTTCCTGTGCGATTTTTATGCTAGCGTTTTCGCGTGCCCACACTCGAAGAAACACTCCAAAAATACTACGGCTTCTCCACGTTTCGTGCCCCGCAAAAAGAGATTATGGAATCAATCTTATCTGGCCGCGATACTCTGGCACTCTTGCCGACTGGAACTGGGAAATCGCTCTGCTTTCAGCTGCCATCACTCCTATTACCGTTTCCCACACTGGTGATTTCGCCGCTCTTAGCGCTCATGCAGGATCAGGTCGAAAGTCTTACCAGACGGGGCATTCCTGCAGCGGCTATTACTAGTGACACTTCTCAATCAGAAAAAAACGACTATCCTGCATTCACTCCAGAGGAATACCACCCGATTTGTCTACCTCTCTCCAGAGCAGCTCCTCTCTGCGACCCAAGCTGAGCTTCTTAAAATACCACTCAGCCATATCTGCATTGACGAAGCCCACTGTATCTCAGAATGGGGACATGACTTCCGACCAGAGTACCAAAAGATTGGAACGTTTCTCACTGCCTACACTCGATTCCATGATCGTCCGGTTCTATCAGCATTTACCGCCACCGCACATGCCACGGTGAAAAAAGATATTCTCCAGTTTTTTCCGTTGCAAAATCCACAACAGTTTTCCTTGCCATACTGGCGAGAAAACATTGACTACTGCGTCCGTGAAATAATAAGTGAAGCCCAAAAACGCCGCGCTTGGCTAGAGATACTCACCTGGTGGCAAGAAAATGAATTGGCCAAGTGTTTGGTGTATGTTCCAACACGAATCGATGCGGAGTTCTATGCAGATTGGGCCCGTCAGCGTGGTTTTTCGGCTCAAGCCTTTCATGCTGGATTATCATTAGCCAAAAGGAAAGCCCTCCTGGCGAAATTTCAAACTACGCCCATGAGTATTCTGATTGCCACCACTGCCTTTGGCATGGGAATCGATATTCCCGACATCCGTGTAGTGGTCCATTTGTCTCCACCCATCACACTGAGCGCCTACGCACAAGAATCTGGACGAGCCGGGCGCGATGGCCAGCGCAGCTGGTGTTTCTTGCTCTTTCGGGGCGAAGACTTGCATCAAAATCTCACTCTCTTCTTTTCACCCAACAAACAACGACATCGCCATCAGAAAAAAGAAGCACACTTGGTCTATCGCTGGGCGCGAGAGTCTGCCTGTTTGGCACGCTCACTCCGGATGTATTTTGAAACCGAGCAAAAAGATACTCAGAAAATTATTGGCTGCCGCTGTTCGCGGTGTCAGCGGGTTACTTCGACAACACCTCTGGCGCTTTTTTGCCCACGCGCACCATCGACTCAAACATGACCGCGTAGCCGCCATCTTTGGTACGAGTCGTCCAACCGTCTCGTTCGTGGACCAACTTAGCGTCCTTTTCACATACCTGACACTCAACACAAATCACCATGTTTTCTTTCAAAAAGGGACCGGTTCCTGGTGTGCCAAAAGCAGGGATTTCTGGCTGCTCATGCAATTTGCGGCCAATACCGTGACCAACATATGTGGTTACAATGGAAAATCCAGCTTCTTCCGCCGTGGACTGCATGGCATGCGAAAGATCGCCGACGCGATTCCCCGCCACAGCTAACTTGACAGCATTGGCTGTCGCCGCTTCACCCACTTCCATGAGACGTCGATGCTCAGGACTCACTGCACCAACAGCAAATGTCCGGCAGTGATCACTATAATAACCGTTAAATTTGACACCAAAATCAATACTCACCAAATCGCCTTCCGCAAAAACTTTGGAATCGTAAGGAATTGAGTGGACAACTTCGTCGTTTACGCTAATACACGTGCCATATGAATATCCCGGCACTTCTTTGAACGCCGGCGTAACACCATGCTGCTGACACAGCTCCGCAGCCGTGCGCTCTAAATCCCCGGCAGAAACTCCTGGTTTCACCATACTACCGAGCGTCGCCACAATTTCTGCCGTCACGTGGGCAGCGTAGCGCATATTTTTCAGCTCGAATTCGTTTTTTATTTGGCCCATGCGCGTATTCTACTCTTCCTTGAGGATTTTCGCACCCATACTATTCAGACGCTCCGTAATAGACTCGTAGCCGCGTTCCACATGGGAAGCGGTATCAATGATAGTCGACTGTCCTTTGGCAATCAAAGCCGCTAACAAAATGGTAGCGCCAGCGCGAAGATCGGGTACCTTGTACTCAATGGCTTGAAGTTCAACTGGTCCCGTAATACGCATGGCATGCTGATCGTCGGGATGGTCATCTTCCAGATTAAATTGATAGGTCTTTTCTGGATCTGCCACTTCTGGATTATAGAAAGAGACTTCGACGCCCATGCGCTCCAACGCTTCGGCATATTGGAAGCGACGCTGCGACACGGTTTCATGAATCACGCTGGTGCCTTCAGCTTGGGTCAGAAGGATTGCCCACAGTGGTTGCCAGTCGGTTTTGAAGCCAGGATGGATAGCCGTAGTAACATCAGTAGCGCGGAGTGGCCCTTTGTAGAAGAAGCGAATGCCGTAATCACCGACTTCATAGCCACCACCAATTTCTTCGAGTTTTTCCAAAAAGGCTTCCATATGTTGGTGACGAGCGTTTTCCACAATAATGTCACCTTTTGTCAAAATGGCGGCTACCGCATAGGAAACAGCTTCGTTCTGATCAGGCATGATTTTGTGAATGGCGCCACCCATCTTTTCGACACCTTCCACCTCAATCACCCGATGCGCCCGGCGACGAATTCGCGCACCCATTTTGTTTAAGAACGCAATCATGTCGTCAATTTCTGGCTCTTCGGCGGCATTTTCAATAATGGTTGTACCCTTTGCCAGAGCGGCAGCCATGAGCATGGTTTCTGTACCAGTGTGCGTGCTTTTGGCAAAACGGAACGTTGCTCCTACCAAACCGTCGGTTTCGGCGTAGAGGCTATTCTCTTCGACTGTAAACCGCACTCCGAGCGCTTCCAATGAGGCCAGGTGGCGATCAAGTGGACGCTTACCAATATTGTCACCACCAGGGAATGGTAAACGAGCCTTGCCAAATTTTGCCAACAGCGGACCCAAAAACATAGTTGAGGCACGCGAGCCTTCACCGTACTCAGGACCAATTTCCCAGGAATCCATTTCAGACGGATCAACAAACAGAGTGCGCTCGCCTGCGTTATAGGCACGCGCTCCCAAACTGTTAATCATGTCTTTGACGAGCTCTACGTCGCTAATGTGAGAAAAGTTCAAGATACGAGATTCTTCATTTCCCAGCAAAGCCGCAATCATGAGCTTATAGCTCACATTTTTGGCCCCACCGAGGCGAATTGACCCATGCAGTGGCGTACATCCCTCAACAACATATTTCGGCATGTTACTTTCCTTTCTGTTCTCCTATGAAGAATACTTCTCGTTCGAGTTCAATCCCAAACTGATCAAGTACAGCTTGGCGCACTGTTTCGGCTAAGGCTTGGATGTCGGCTGCGGTAGCACCACCATCATTCACTAAAAAGTTGGCATGTTTGTCAGAAACCACCGCACCACCAACTCGCGTGCCTTTGAGTCCAGCTTGGTCAATCAACCACCCCGCGGAAAGAACGGTTTTTCCGTCATACTCCGCTTGTTTTTCTGGCGGCAGCTCGACATTTCGAAACATACACCCAGAGCTGGGAACACCAAGTGGTTGTGTTGTCGCTCGCTTTACAGTGGCTTCACGCAGATTCGTGTCGAGTACACTCCGCTCACCAGTCAGCAAAGCAAAAATAACACGCAAAATACTCTCGCCGCTGCGGTGGAAACGGGAGTCATCGTAGGCGAACTCACACGCTTCCTGATTCAACCAGATGCGCTGGCCGTCGGGAGTCAATACCTCTACAGCCACCACGAAATCACCAATTAACTCGTTTGTGTAATGCGAGTTATTGTAAATCGCTCCACCGAGTGTGCCAGGAACTCCTAAAAATGGCTCTAAGCCCGACAGGTTTTTACTGACAGCAAACTTCACCAACTCCGCCGTCTTGATACCGGTCTCGGCCACAAAAAATTGATACTCGGTGAGCTCACGTAAAACAGTTGCCCACCATTCCTCGGCGATCAATGGGCTCACTTCCGACTCCGCCAATACCGCCACTTCCGCACACTGATTCAAAATCACCAGTCCATCAATTCCTGCATCGCTGACTAGCACATTACTCGCACCGCCGAGCAGCGTATACGGAATGTCGTTACTCTGGCAAAACTGCAGGACGGCTACCATTTGGTCCAAGTCACGGGCTTCCCACAACACTTCTGCTGGTCCCCCAACCTTCATGTAGGTATAGGGAGCGAGCGACGTATGCTCTTGCCACTCCAGATCAGGGAAAGTAGTCTGTAAATCAGTGAAGTTCGACATGGTCGTATACCTTGTAAATATCTCCCGCTCCCAGAGTAATGAACACATCATCCGGGCCGAGTGCTTGGATGCATTGTAGCATTTCGTCGTCTGGAGAAAGCAGCCGCGCCTGCTGGCCACGGGCTTGTAAATCGTGCACAATGTCGTCTGAAGTAATAGAGGGATCAAACGCTTCACGCGCTGAGGCAAATATCGGTGCCAGCACCACTTCGTCTGCTCCTCCCGCGAGCGCGTCGACAAACTCATTCCGCAACGCCTTGGTGCGAGAAAATGTATGCGGCTGAAAAGCAATCGTAATCCGTTTTTCTGGGAACCACTCTTTGAGTCCCCGCACTATGGCTTGAATTTCGCGCGGATGGTGGGCGTAGTCGTCGTAACAGAGTGCACCGGCAACGGTTGTTCCCTTACTCTCAAACCGACGTTGGGTAGAAGAAAATTCTCGGACAGCCTGAACGATTTCAGACCACTCGCGACCCACATGTTCAGCTACTACTGCAGCATATGCTGCATTCAACAAGTTATGCCTTCCGGGGACACGCGTTTCCAATTTTCTCGCGCCGAGTAAAACAGAACCGATGCCATCCTCTACCTGCCAGTCACTCAGCTGCACATCATTCTCGGGCTGCTCTCCGACTGAGACAGTGGGGGCCTGTATTTTTGCGGTCGCTATCAAGTCGCGGAGATCGGCGTTATCGCCGTTGTAAACCAAAAGCCCATCGGCCGGAAGTTTTTCAAATAAGAGGCGAAATGCCTTTTGGGTATCGGAAAAATCTTCGTAAACATCTGGATGATCGTAGCTCAAAGAAGTGCAAATCAAGATATGTGGTTCAAGAAAAAGAAAGCGCGGTGTTTTGTCAGCAATGGGATCAGCCACGTACTCATCGGCCTCAACGACAAAATACTCGGCCGCCGAATCCCAATGACCAGATTTCCCCAGATTCGGGATACTCCCCACGCCTACCGCATATGATAACGGCGCGTTATTTTGGCTAAGAATCCAACTGAGAAGTGCTGAAGTGGTGGATTTTCCGCCCACTCCGCACACCCCAACGGTTTTCTGTTCGCGCGACAACAGTCCTACGGCACCTGCCAAGTGCACAACTTGTTTTTCGGCCTGCAAAGCCTGTTGTACCAAAGGGTTCTGCCAACCACGATGAGCACCCGAATACACCACCACCGTGGCTTCATCCGGCACTTGCCCCTCGGTGAGTGAAACCACCGGAATCCCCGCTGCTTGGAGCAAGCTATCTGTCACAAAAACTTCTTCTACATCCGCACCAGAAACGACGACTCCCGCTTCCTGGAGCATCAGCGCCAAAGCCGTCATACCCACACCTTTGATACCGACCAAAAAGACAGCTGGCTGATCGAGTAAAGAGATATCTGGCAACTCAGCAGTAAAATTCATGTGTTTTATCCTTCAAAATTGGCAAAGAAATGTTCTTGTAAAAAAGCGGATACTTTATTAGGATCGTGGCGCAGAATACTACGCTGTAATACATCACCGGCCCCACTTTGGAAAATGGTGTCGGCAATGAGATCGCCACGAAGAATTTGACTGGACTTATACGTTTCTGCAACGTCATCTTTGACTGGCACCGCTTGTTGCGCGGCATATTTTTCCAGCGCGTCTTCTGGATACGACATATTGTTATTCACAATGACATAGTCCAAATCTTCCAGCGCATAGTAGCGGTTGACCTCGTCCAAAAAGGTTTGACAGAATACCCATACGTTTCACCATATTTAGTCATCAAGTTCGTGAAAAACATTTTTTTCGCGGTGCTTTCGTGTAAAGCTTCTGGCACGCCTTTGACAACAAAATTGGCCACGGTATTGGTATAAAAATCTCCCGGACCAAAAATAACAAAATCAGCTTCCAAAATGGCCTGCCGCGCATCTTCGCTCAGAGTTGCCTCTGGCTCGGTGCGTAAATCGACAATCTTCATGGTGCCATCGTGGGCATCGTCTGGCTCATCAATAGAATGTTCTCCGCGGATCTCAGAACCATCTTCGTACTTGGCCACTAACCGCACATCGTCATAAGAAATAGGCAAAATATTACCTTTGACTTGCAAAAGTTTCTTGGCTTCTTCGATAGCCTGTTTTTGCGAACCCACGATATCCGTAATCGCAGCAATGAATAAATTTCCAAACCGCATGCCGCTGAGGCCTTCTCCCTGGTGGAAGCGATAGCTCATCAGCTCACGCAACAGTGACTGATTTTCTGACAACGCCACAATACACTGTGTAATACCAGAGCTCGGCAGCAACCCAAACTGGTCGCGCAGGACACGGTTAGAACCGCCGTCATCGACCATGGTGAGAATTGCAGTGATTTCTACGGGAAGTTGTTTGAGGGCGAGCAACATCATGAAGGTACCAGTACCTCCACCGAGCACAGCCACTTTGGGTGTATGACTCATACACGCTCAGCCTAGTCGAGTTTCCGCCAGGTGTCAAGCTGGACAGCGCTTATTCATGCAAAAGCTCTTGGAGAATATGCCGCGTATTCGCAAAGGTTTTGAGTGATTGCACCTCTTCCCAGGTAAACCAGCCAATGCCATGCGCCTCAGCATCTTGATGTGTAAGTGCTTGTTCCGGAATTTCTACTACGTACTCAAGATCAATATGATAGTGTGCGGGCTGCTCACCATGAGCCGGAATGGATTGTTCCATGACGTATCGTGGACTTGGCATGAGAAACGCGTACTCGTCAACATGTTCGCCAACCACTAACAACTCAGAAATATCGAGTCCCGTTTCTTCCTGCACTTCGCGCACCGCGGCTTGAATGGGATTTTCGTCCGCCTCAATGTGTCCACCTGGTTGCATCCAGGTGTCGAGTTTCTTGTGGTGCACGAGCGCCACCTTGCGCGGCGCAGAATCAGAAATCAACCAGACCGAAGCGGTAAATTGCTTTGCACCTTCTGCTACAACCACCTTGCTCACGGAGTTACTTTTCCGACTTCTCTTTTTTCTCGGCCCACTCTTTCACCGCTACATGATCGGACCATGGGTACTCCGTGGTGCCGAAACACATGCTTTGCTCGTGGCCTTTGCCAAAAATACCCACTATATCGCCAGGTTTGGCTTCGTTGAGTGCCCAGAAAATGGCTTCCTTGCGATCCGGAATCGAGATAACTGTGTCGTGAGCACCTTCCGGGATGCCTTCCTTCATCTGGCGAATAATGACGTTCACGTCTTCGGTGCGGGGGTCTTCGGCGGTGTAGACAGTGAGGTCAGCATTTTCGGCACCAGCTTTTCCCATCAGTGGACGTTTGGCTCGATCGCGTAATCCAGCACTTCCGTAGACTGCGATAAGTCGCTTTTTCGTTTGTTTGCGGAGGGCTTTGAGGGCTTTATCGAGCGCATTTGGCGTATGCGCGAAATCAACCACTACTTGAAATTCCTCACCAATGTCAAGGAAGTCCATCCGACCTTTAATGCCCGAAAATTTCTTAATAGCTGCAACGTAGTCGGCATTCTTGACACCCAACTCCTGCGCCATGGTCCACACTAAACGGGCATTCCACTGGTTGTAGGGTTCCGGGAACCGGGTTTCGACTGCTTCACGTACCGTTTTGGGCATATCCGCTAAGTCTTGCGAGTAGGTTACAAATGGGGTTTGAGATCGCTCTACTGCTTGCCGCACAAACGCAAACGAGCGATCGTCTGCGTTGAGAACTGCCTTGTTCGCTTTCTGCAGGAGCTGTGCTTTCACTCCAGCATATGTTTCCCAATCGACAAAATAGTCTAAATGCTCGTGGGAAATATTCGTGATACCAGCCAGAGCAATAGGAATTCCCCAAATGCGGTACTGAAAAATACCATGCGAAGTGACTTCCAGCACAACATGCTCGATACCCGCCTCCACACAACGATGAAGAATCTTCTGAATCTGTTTGGGTTCGGGAGAGGTGGTATGAAAACCAGTGTCGATCTCTTCGTCACCAATGTAGGCGGCTACCGTACTAATAAGAGCCACTTTGTAGTTGGCTTGCTTGAGCACTTCGTAGAGCATGGTGGAACTGGTGGTTTTGCCGTCGGTGCCGGTGATGGCGTAGACTTGAAGTTTCTTTGCAGGAAAGTTGTACTGGAGTGCGGCCGGTATCGCTTCACCGAGTAACGATTTCACAACATGCCATATTTTCCGACCAAAATACCGTGCTTTTTGCATAGACCCTTTACTTCGTTTTCTCCTGTGGAGTATGTGCATCGTATACTGTTTTTTTGCAGCAAACAAGCCAGAAGACATATATACTGAAAGAAGAAGTAAAGGATAAAATGAGTCGAGCCGAACAGATCCAACAAGAGTTTTTTCCAGATACAATCCAAAGCGCTATGCTTCGTTTTTTAACTCAGTCATATCCCGAAAAATCAAAAAAGGCCCTCGGTGAATTTCTTAAAGAAAGTAGTCCTCTTACAAATGAGGAAATTGATACCCTGCTTTCCAATCTTTCCCCAAAGATTATTCGGGATCTTTTTGTACTGCTCAAAAAGGCGAATCTGGTCGTTATAGAAGAAAAAAATGACACAGGTGACTCGACTGTGCGTTCAGAGGTGGGAGAAAAAAAGGAGCCGGCAAGATATTTGCTTTCTGAAAAAACGGCCGGTTCGGGCGGTGTCGGAGCAGTATACTTTGCCTATGATTTAAAAATGAAGCGATTGGTTGCAATAAAGAACAATACTGATACCTTCTCATTACCTCACCTGGAAGCCCTAGAAATAGAAGCGAAACAACAAAGCGCCACACACAACTCCAATATTATCACGGTATATGACCTCCTAAAAATTCCAGACTTCTTGTCGGGAAATAGAATTCCCTATATGGTCATGGAGTGCATGGACCCCGAAACTTCAGCCACTCTTCAAGACATTCTCAGTGGTTCTAGCCCTGATACCGACGAAATACGTAACTCGACTTTTGAACTGAACCACTCTCAAAACACTATGAGCCGAGTTTTCACTCCAGAAGCTGCACTCACTATCATGTACGACATCTTGGAAGTTGTTGACCTCCTGTACAAAAACGGAAAACGGCTTCACCTAGACTGGAAACCAGAAAACGTTTTCCTTACACCAGAAGGCACTAAAGTAGCCGACTTTGGCCTCCTTGCTATGAGCCAGCATTCTAATTTTCAAGATAATCTGTTTGGTTCACCACGCTACATGGCTCCCGAGCGTATTCGACCGAATGAACCAATCAATCTTGCCACAGAATTATACTCCTTAAGTCTTCTTCTGTATACATTAATTTGTGGCTCAAACCACCCTTACGCCGAAGGACACCACCCAAGGGCGGTACTCATCGCCATCTTAACGAATAAGCCAGATCAACATATAGAAAGAAAAGGCATTGTGAAAGCCTACGCTGAGAAAACAGGTCTCAATTATGAGAAACTCCTGAATTTCTTTAAAATCACCTTAAATCCAATAAATGAGCAACGTCCACAAACAGTGGAGGAGTATCAGGATCTATTAGAGAATGCTTTTAGCCACTGATTTGTGTAAAGCTTCGTTTTAGGTCTTCAAAATGGTCCTTCGGTGAACGTGGGAGAGATTTGCCTACGGGCAGTACTGACGAAAAAGATACAGTCGATTCCGCTGAATTAAACGAAAAAAGCCAATCTAGCGACTGCAAAGCACCAGCATCTACTGTATACGACATAGCATCAGACATATAAAAAGTTGTTACCATATCAAAGTACATTTTCGGATCCAAATTATAGCTTTTTGCTTTTTCAAAAATGCCTTGAGCTGTTTTCTCTGCCGTGTGCTCTCCCGGATTTTTAAAATACTCGCCAATAAAATCTTGATCCACCAAAGCCTCCCCCAATTGAATCATTAACTCTGAAAAACCAAGTTTTTTCATATGTTTCTTGAGCAAAGGAACCGTAAACTCATGTTGTTGTCCGACATCATTTTTTTCGGCCAGCGCAATCGGTTTCCCAATATCATGCAAAACGAGAAATACTCGCCAAAAAGATCGTAAAGCGGGGAACATATCTGAAGCAAAATATTTTTCGTATTGCCGAAGCGTCATTAGAGTCGATTTTGCGAGTGAGTATCGCTCCAGAGGAACCGCTAGCTGAATCATCAGGTCATCTATTTCCGGATCATCGCGGAACAGAGCAATAAACTGTACGGGAACTATTTTTTCCTGTTGAGCAGTATCAATAATTTGTTTAGATTCATAAGATTCTTTTTCTTTAGATTTTTTCTCTCGCAGCTTGTCTTTGCTGGCATACCCATAGAGATCGTATTTTCTTAAATCTGCGGTCTGACCTTGCTCTCCAGTCATGTAGAAGGTACCAGAATCAACTGACGTATCTTTTGCCTTGAGTTTTTCTTGAAAACTACTTTCGGTAATTGTTTTTTCAGTTAAATCATCAACGAAAACGACATTATTTTCTACCCAAATATCGAGATCCTTCATTGATTCTTGCCATTTTTCCTCTTGGCGCAGTCTCTCTAACATTTGCATAAATGAAGTTTTTACTTCGTTTTTAACAACAAGAACCATTGGCTCTTGCTGAATATCTAATGCAAAACCTGGACTAGAAGGACTCTCTGTGACATACGAGCCATCAAAAACATGCAGTCCATCAGCTTCCATAAACTGTCTACCAGATAATACATGCCTTCGTGAAAAAACAAATGACACACCATCACCGTACCCGCTTGCCGGAATATTTTCTGAAAAGCAAACTTGATGCGTTTCTTGATCCAGTGATTTGCCTTGTGAGTATTTTTTTATTTCATCAAATTCTTCTTTCGTGATTGTCTCTACTTTGCCATTTCTTTCGATAACAATACCCTTTGACGTTGACTCGACGAACCGAAAACTTTTTGTTGTCGCCGTCGAAAAACGAAAACTCCCAAATAACTCTTGCTGCGCAATCCGAGACGCTAAGTAGCCTGAACGCAGAATAGCTTCGACCGTATCCATACGAGCTGAATGCCAAAGTGTTTCTGAACCCTCAGCAAAGGCTCTATTCTTTTCCTTTGAACTACGCACAAACATATTGATATCGGACAACACCCCAACACCATCAACTACAACCGGATTTTCATTGAGTTCTTCTGAGTTCGCAATAATTTGGTGAATAGGCAAGCTCATCCTCATAAGAAGATTTTCAAGTTGCTCCGTCACGTATGGATTAGCAATATAATCACTTTTCCCAAGCATACTTGATCCTCTTTCCATATTCTTCCGAATAAGGCGAAGACTAGGGTTTATACGTGAAAAAGCAGACTGAGCAATATCAGTCGCAAGTGATTCTAATTCTTTCTGTGTGGAATCAATAGAAACCTGTAACTGCTTTTGCTCTATCTCTATTGTTTGAAGAGAAGATGCTACATCTCTAGAAAAATCACCAAATCCACCCAGCTTCTCATATAATTTCTGAAATACATCATTTTTTTGCTGAAACCATGCTTCCATTTGAGAAACAAGTTGTTTTCTTTTCTCCATCTCTTGAACAATATGCTGCCATTCCTGAGAAAGATCTTCTAAATCAGTCTTACGTATCGTTTTTTTTGCAGCACAGTTTTCTCTAACAGACTCTACCTTCCGCCAAAATAGTGACATTGCATTTGAATCCAATGCTGCTTGTTCTCGCAAAATACGCTGTGGCAAACTCCGCATTCTTCTGAGTAATTCAGACGTAATCTGTTGTGCATATTTTTCAAAAGCTCGCTGTTCAGCTTTCGAAAAACCCCGATATTTTTCTTCTGACAATCGACTGTAAATCTCCAGAGGCAAACTGTGTTTCCTTTTCTGAAAGCTCTTTCCAAAACGTTGCTTCCATATCAGTGGTGTAAAACACACCCCGCAGAGACTCAGAAACTCCTTTCCTCTGCTCGATTCCACGAACAATTGATTCCAAATTTCGTAACAATCCTTCTAAATCAGCTGTTATTGACTTAACAGAAACTGTTTCTTGCGAATTAGGACCAAAAGAAATTTGATCAAAAAGAGGCAAAGTGTCGAGTAAATACTGGGCTTCATCAATAACAGAGTTCGACACTTCTCTATTTTGCTCCTCTACCTCCTGGACTTTTTCACGCGATCGCCGAGGCAATAAATCAGAAACAACCAATCGGGGTTCTCCGATTGGTTCTTCTTTTTCAGCATCTTTACGCTCGGATCGTTCTTGTCGAGGCTGCAAAAGAGTATCTTTTAAATCAGCTGCCGACATGTCTATTCCTCATTACTCGTCATTGGTTCCTGCATTTAAACTATACAGCGTAAATTGTGAATTGCACATTTATATGCAAATTGATCTCTACAACACTACCTCCAAAATCTCATACCACAACGGCGCCGCTGTCTCCGATCCCCAAGGTGAACTCGTGGGCTCGCGTAGCTTCACGAGCATGACAAATTCGGGATCCTCGGCTGGAGCAAAACCAATAAAACTGGTCAACGTGGCGTCTTCCAGATACTCACCTTTTTCTGCAATTTGAGCGGTGCCTGTTTTCCCCGCTACCACGACATCTTCAGAATCGGTCCATTTGGCGTCACCCTGATTCGCCGTATAGATCATCATCTCAGTAACTGTTTTGGCAGTGGACGGAGAAATGACTCGGCGCTGCTCGTAGGGCTCAATAATAAACTCACCATCTTCTTCGATTACTTTTTCCACCACGTGTGGCTGCACGAGCGCTCCGCCATTGGCAATCGCAGCCACAGCTCGAATTAAGTTAATACTCGTAGTCGCAATACCCTGACCAAAAGACGCGGTAGCTAAATCAATCGTGCGCCATTGACTGTCTTCCCGAAAATCGTAGCGCGCTTCTCCCTGCAAATCGATGCCTGTAGTCTCAGCAAAACCGAAATCGCGCAAACCACGTAAAAAGCGCTCTTTCCCAATTCTCTCTTGCGCAAACACCATAGCTGTATTATCAGATTTGGCTAGACCATCAAGCATGTTGATACCAGGATTGTACTCTTCGTTCCAAGTTTTGATAGAGAAACCAGAAATAACTCGTGGACCATCGCAATCAGTACACTCAGTCTGTGGTGTGATGGCACCCGTCTCGATACCCAACGCCATGGTGATAACTTTCATGGTTGAGCCAGGCTCATAGAGATCAGACACCGATGGATTCCGGTATGTTTTGGGATCAAAATCAATAAAACTTGCTGGATCATATTTTGGAAAACTGGCCATCGCAATGATTGCTCCTGTTTTGGGGTTCATAATCACCACTTCTCCAGATTGGGCTCCGTATCGCTCAAGCCCGGCTAAGAGTTTCTGCTCCACTTGGTGCTGGAGACCTTTGTCGATAGTTAGTTGCAAATCTTTTCCTGCTTGGGCGGCCAATTGTTGTGATTTTCCCAGAGTAATTGGTAATCCGAGAGCCGTACGCTGCTCCTGCACCAAACCTTCTCGACCACGCAGCTCTAAATCGTAGTATCCCTCAATGCCAAAATAGCCCGTATCTTCGCCAGCATCATTCTTTCCCACAAAGCCAAGCAGTTGTGCCGAAACCGAGGCGTCGGGATAGTATCGATACATATGAGGATCAAAGCCGAGTCCCGTAATATCAAGACGCTCAATCTTTTCACGTTGCTCACGATCTATGCGTGGCCACACCGGTACCCATTTTCGATCTGGCTTATCAAGAGCGGCAATCAACTGGGCTTCGATGTCTTCTTCCCGTTCTTCAAGCCAGGCCTCGTCGGTGGCATATTCAGGTTCAATCTCTAGTGTGGAAAACACAATCGGGGTCAATTGTTCAGCGATATCAGAAGCGGAATCTTCGAAACGATACGGCTCCGCGAAAAGGGTGTAGAGTTCTTGATTGGTGGCAAATACAGCGCCATGAGTATCAAAAATCGTGCCACGCTGCGTGCGGAGCGGAATCCACGACTCATACTGCTCGGCAGCTGAACTCGCTAACTCCTCGTGTTTCCAGAGCTGCCAGTAGGCTAAACGCGCAACCACCACCACAAAAGCACACATGAGGAGAAAACACCATACTTGGAGGCGACGCTGCAAACCGGACATCTGCATACAGTTTTAGCGCTGCGCCACTGGGGTCGTCAAGTTGAGACTGGCTACTGGAGCAGCATCAACTGTGAACCCAGCGTCGGCAGCGTAGGCTTGGGTATAGGACAAAGAGGTCACTTCCGCCAAACGCTCTTGCAGTACTTGTTGCTGCTGCAAAGCAATTTCGCGGCGCTCTTGTAAATGAGCAAGTGTGTAAGAAGCGCGAATAGAAACACCAGCCGCAAATACAGCCAGGAAGAAAAGACAGAAGACTCCCACAACCGCAGCTGGCACCAGCCAGTTGCGTTGGGGTTCATCTACCACCACTGGAGTGGTGAATTGATTTGACTGAGCAATGCGTACACGTTTCATAATAGTTCCAGTACCCGGACTTTGACGCTGCGGGCGCGCGGGTTTTCTTGTATTTCTTCGTCACTCGGCATGAGTGGTTTTTTGTAGACCTGGACACCGCGACCACTTTTTTCCCATGCGCGGAAGCGTTGTTTCACTTCACGATCTTCGCCTTCATGGAAACTCATGAAGACCAGTCGACCACTTGGTTCGATCCAGTGCAGGACTTGATCGAGCAAAACAGTCAAGTTGTCGAGCTCCATGTTGACGGCCATACGCAAAGCCATAAAGACCTTGGTAGCCGGATGCAGTTTTGAGTTTTTGCGCGGTTTGACGCGAGCAATGAGATCGGCCAGTTGTTTGGTAGTGGTAAATGGTTTTTCTTCTCTGGCCTGCACGATGCGACGGGCAATTGCGCTCGAAGAGGTTTCCTGAGCAAAATCCCAGAAGAGACTCTTGAGATGGCGCTCGGGCAAAGCATTGACCAAATCAGCGGCAGTAACACCGAAATCGGTGTTCATGCGCATATCGAGTGGCTCGTCTTCTTGAAAGGTGAAGCCGCGTTCAGATTCCTCAATCTGATTGCTGCTCATACCGAGATCGAACATGGCGCCGTGAAAGTCATGGTGTTGAAAACCGGCATCTTTGAGAAGTTGCGACAACTGGGCAAAGTTGCCATGAATCAATTTCAGGTGTCCGTTGGCTAGTTCTTCGGCAAACTGTCGCTCACCGAACTCAATGGCATCATGATCGAGATCAAACGCGACCACTTTGCCACCTCGCTCGAGAATTTCGCGAGTGTGTCCGCCGCGGCCAAATGTGCCATCGATAAACCACTTGTCTGCTTGGACATCAAGTTCGTTGACAACTTCATCTCTCATGACTGGTTTATGCATGTTCCTCCCACTCCAAACTTTCGGCGATTTCTTCGGCTTGATCTTGAATGGAATCGAGATAGGTGTGATAGGTATCGCGATCCCAGATTTCGACATACTGCAGTGAACCAACAATCACGACGTCTTTGTCGAGCTTGAAGGCATTGGCGAGCGTGTCAGGAATGGTAACTCGCCCCACTTTATCTGGCTCAACGACATAGGCGTCGTTACTGAGCAAGCGGAGAAAATTACGCGCTTTTTTCTTAGTAAAGGGTTGGTGTTCCAGGTTGTTCACGAGCTTGTTCCAGAATGACTCTGGAAGCAGGAAGATTCCGCCATCGAGACCTCGAGTCAGAACCGGGGAGTTTCCGAGAGAGCCACGCATGTTTTTGGGAACAGTGACGCGTCGTTGTGAATCGAGCGAGTGATACGACGTCCCAATCAGCATGTAATAACTTTTTCTCTAGGATATTTTCCCTATTGTTTCCTTTCATTAACTATATAGCGTTTGTAGTTGAGGTGCAACGGGGAAATGCGTAGCAAAAACCTGTGGCATAATGAACACAGAACAAAAGATAGAAACTCATGTCTCAAGAAACACGTCCACTCCAGGAACTAAATCAAATTTTTCCTATTTCAGAAGTAATTCCTGAAAATATTCTGAAAACCATTCAAAATGCTGAGTTCGGCACTGATCTCTCTCGTCGGCTTGATTTTGGTAAATTCGAGAGTGAACAGCTCATTGCTGATATCGTAGAAAGTTCTGTTCGAGCGGGAAGATGGCAGGGAACTATTATCGATACCACGATTGAAGATCCGCATAATTTGCAACAAAGCATTCATGCCTTTTTTCGGCATCTAGCGGAAAATAGAGTACTTGGTTACAAAGAGGGTATCGAAAGACTTATAAATAATAATTGGGCATCAATCGTTTTTCATAATGGAAAATTAGCGCTGGTGCCGACACCTGATGGTATTACTAAACTCAAAAACCAATTTGACACATCAATTCGATTTGTGACAGCCAATCCACCTCCAGACAAGAAGCAAGCACACGCTGCTCCTGCAGAAGACGAGGTAAACATGATCATTGAAACATTTTTGAGAGAAACACAACTAACTGAACAAATCAACGAACGAATCGAAAATTTCAGTCCTGATGAGAAAAACACCTATCAACGAATGCTACATTATTTCCAACTTGATAATCAGGTCGATGTTGCTACCGCCGAAAGTATTTTTTATGAACTCTTTGATTCTGATGACTACTCACCACAAGAAAAGAAATCTTTGGACGACGTTTTAGCTGCTCTCAAAAACGGGATAGAGGTTTACAAGAAATCAGAAAAACTACTCACGCTCATTCAACAATTACAGTCTCTTATTTATAGGCTATTGAAACTCAAGCAATTCATTCTTGTGATTAACCCAGAAGAAGGAACAAATATTCGATTTTTGGAAGAATCGCAAAAACAACTCGAGGAATTTTCATTGGAACTCACCGACCCGGTTCTTTCTTTAGAAAGATTTGCTGAACTGCAAGATTTCACTGAGACACGTGCTCAAAGAATTTATGAAATCAGTGATAATTATTCATATGATTAAAGACTCCCGAAACAGTCATGTCGACACATCTCAAGACTAAAAACAAGATAGCAAATCGCTAAATTTTCACTGAAACAATCGCGGACGCCCTAACCGGTACTCATAGTTACCGAGCTTCCGCTCCCCAATCTCCTTCGCCGGCACGCCGCCAACAATTTTCCCTGGCGCCACATCTTTCGTCACTACGGCACCAGCGCCAATCACAGCACCTTTTCCAACAGTAACTCCAGGTAAAATAATCGCGCGTGGACCAATAAATACGTAGTCTTCAATAACCACTGGCTCTTCAATCGGACCAAAATCAGCAGCGTTAATATCGTGCTCACTGTTATAAATCATCACCTGAGAAGCAATGTCGACATGGTTGCCAATTGTGAGCGGCGCACGTCCATCCAAAACGGCGTGATCACCCACGAGAGTGCCTTCGCCAATAGAAACCCCACTCGGCTTATAAAACTTGGCACCAACATGAATGGTCGATTTTTTGCCCATGCGCACACCGGCCAATCCAAAAAAGATGCGGCGGAAAGTATGCAATGGCACGTACGCCACCACACTGAGCCACAGTAATTCTAGGTCTTCAAAGTAACTGCCAAAACGGCGGAAAATTTTGCCGAGAGCGGTTTCCCAACTCAATTGATTCCCCATGCGATCGCGAAACGGTGATGTCATGCTGGTATCGTATCATGTTTCGGCCTAGACGATCATCCGTCCACGCGCGGTACGTTTGATCTTGCCGATCTGCATGAGATACGGTTCAACGACTTCTTCGAGCGTCAAAGCGTCTTCGCTCAGCGCCGCGGCCAAGGTCTGCAATCCTACCGGACCACCGTGGAACTGGTGTTTGAGTACCTCGATGTAGCGGCGATCGTGTTCATCTAAACCATCCTCATCAATCTGTTGCAGGGCTAAGGCGTCTTTGAGGTGGCGGTTCTCGACCGCTGCACTGTTATCGAGTTGGGCAATGTCGCGCACGCGTTTCAAGAGTTTGAGCGCAATACGGGGCGTTCCACGGGAACGGCGAGCCAGGGCAAGAGCCACATCTTCTCTCATCTTGACACCAAAGTTTCTCGCCTGCCCCCTGCAAAATAACAATCAATTCTTCTGGCTCGTAGTACTTTACGCGATGCACCAAACCAAACCGGTCGCGAAATGGCGCCGCGAGACTTCCATATTTGGTAGTGGCTCCAACAAGAGTGAACGGCGGTAAATCCAAACGCATCACGCGTGCTGACGGACCTTTGCCCAAGACCACATCGAGCGCAAAATCCTCCATAACGGGATACAGCGTTTCCTCAATTTGCCGTGGTAAGCGGTGGATTTCGTCAATAAAGAAAATATCATTGGGTTGCAGACTCGTCAAAATAGCGGCCACATCGCCAACTTTGGTGAGCGTAGTAGCCGAGGCAATGTGGATTTGGCTCCCCATCGACTTGGAAATCAAGTTCGAGAGTGTTGTCTTCCCAAGTCCGGGCGGGCCATACAGGAGCGTGTGCTCCAGGGCCTCTTCGCGCTGACGAGCGGCTTCTATGGCCACCTGCAGAGACTGTTTGACCTGCGACTGACCGTGGAACTCATCCCAGGCTTCGACGCGTAAGGATGTAAATAACTGCTCCTCCTCTGGTGAGGTGGGCATGTCATCAAAGATGTCGTTTTTCGGTATGTTGGCCATATTACCTCTTGAGTTGTTGGAGCGCCCATTTCAGGGCCTGCTCTGGAGTCCAGTCTTTTTCAATTTGTTGCAGTATTGGCTGAATATCGGCCGCACCATAGCCCATACTTTCCAGTGCCTCCTGCACGTCTTGCGCCACTGGCGATTGGAGTTCAAAGACAATGCCGCCCTCGCCACCAATCTTGGACTGCAGTTCCAAAATGATTTTCTGAGCTGTTTTCTTCCCCAAACGCGGCACCGACTGGAAAAAGGCCACATTCGACTGACGAATTGCCTCCACGCCGGCCTGAAAGCCATCATTCAAGACATTCAAGGCTGTCTTCGGACCAACGCCAGAAACGCCAATCAACAAAGTAAAAAACTCTCGGTCTTCTCTACTGCTAAATCCATAGAGTTCCAGAGCGTCCTCTTTCACATGCGTGTAAATATGCAACTGAGCCTTCTCCCCGAGCGGAAAACGTGTCAGCTGGCGTGGCGGGACCAATACTTCGTACCCCACATCGTGGACATCGAGTACCAGACCCTCGCTAAATAGTGAGGCGACTTTTCCGGTGAGCATTCGTATCATAGTATCTTTCCCGTTTTCCAGTGGCTCGCGTGCGTGACGGCCGCGGCCAATGCATCACCAGTATCGTCAAGATTCGGGATTTTTTCAAGTTTCAGTAAACGGTACACCATGCCGAGCATCTGGTCTTTGGGGGCGTTGCCTTGTCCAGTGACGGCCATTTTGATGGTATTCGGGGCATATTCTGCCACGGGGATCGCGTGGAGAAATGACTGCGCGAAGATCAGTCCCCGTACTTCGCTCACCGGCAACGCAGTCGACACATTGCGCGAAAAAAACAAACTTTCGATGGCAATAACGTCAATTGGATACTGAGCAAACAAATGATCCATCTGCCGCCAGATTTGACGGAAACGATCGGCCTTCTCATCTTTCGCAGAAGTCTGCACACACCCATACTCCACTGCTTTAAGCGCGGTATTTTGCTGTGCCACAATGGCCCAGCCACACCGATCGTAACCTGGGTCAATTCCTAAAATCAGCTGACGAAATGGTTTCGCCGTCATATGTGTCTCTCACCATACCACGTCTTATAAGGCATGGGTATGACTGAGTAACTTCCAGAGCGTTTCCCCAACCAACGCACCAGATTTTTCCCAAGAGAACTGACTGGCGTGCACCTGCAACGCCGCAATCATTTTCTTCTTCTCTGCTGGCGAACACGCTAACACTTCTTCAATTCCGCGAGCAATATCTTCTACTGATTCCGGATCAACTTTAATGCCGCTTTCTCCTACTACCTCTGGCAAAGAAGAAGCGTCAGAAACCACAGGAATGGTTCCCAACAACAGAGCCTCCAGTGGCGGAATGCCAAACCCTTCGTACAAACCTGGTAGTACCAACATTTCCGCTTCCATGAGTAAAGCGTATTTTTCTTCGTCGGTCACGAATCCGAGCTGGCGAATGTGGTCACGGGCCGATGAAGTTTCTATGCGTTGCACAATGGAGTCGCTTTTCCAGCCAATTTTTCCAGCCAGGACAAGCTCGCCATCCCACCCGTTTTGGCGGACCACTTCAAAGGCGCCAACCAAGCGGTCAATGTTTTTACGTGGTTGCACAGTACCAACATACACCAAAAATGGCTTCTGGATTCCAAAACGCTCCCGTACTGCTTGGCGCGTCGCCGCACTTGGTTCAACAATATTTCGGGGAGCTGCTGGATACACCACCGTCACATCTTCGGGATCGCGGCGGTACTGTTCAATAACATCGTTTTTGGTCGCCTCCGAAATGGCGAATATATGCTGTCCTTGCGTTCCGCTGTATTGCGTGAGGAAGTGGAGTTGCCAATAGTCTTTGCGTTTAAAATGATCAGAAAAAAACTCAAAAGCCAAATCCATAATCGTAGGCACTACAGGAACCGGTGCACTGCTGGGCACATAATGGCCCGGTGAAAAAAAGAGCTGAATGTCACGCTTCTGCCACAGCTCTAATGGTAACCGCCAGAGCGTCCAAAATGGCACATGCGGCACTACTCGATACTGCCACCACGCCGTTTCCGCCGGCATATCTGACAGAGGCGCAGCCGATATGTAGACAATAACCGAAAATTTTTGTGTCTCATTCAACCACTCATGCAGCGCGTGCAACAACTCATACGCATAGACGTTACTGCCGACTCGGTTGAGTACGTTGGCTTCGTTTCCATCAATTCCAATGGTGTACTGCATGCGTTCCTTTAGCTTCTCTCTTTGACCAATTGGTAAACCTGTTTGGTTTCGGCAGCAGCCTGATCCCAAGAAAAAGTATCTAGCGTCTGCTGCATTTTTGCGACTCGCTTCTTACGAGCTAGAGAATCACTCGCTTCTATACTCTGGCACGCTTCCGCAATCGCCGCCACGTTGTAAGGATCTACAAGCTCGGCGCCCGGTCCAGCAATCTCGACCATACTAGAAACCTGGGAAGTCACCACTGGACAGCCATGGAAATAGGCTTCCAGAATCGGCAAACCAAAGCCTTCATACAGCGATACGTATACCAACGCGTGTGCCAAACGGTACAAACTAGCCAAACGAGCGGAATCAACGTAGCCCATGTAGTGTATACCCTCTGATTGTGGGAGCTCATCCCATCCCTCGGCACCAACAATATACAAATCAAACTGATCGCGGATCTTTTCCCACGCTGCAATGACTCGTCGTAAGTTCTTGCGCGGTTCGGTAGTGCCGACAGTCAAGAGAAACGGTTTTGTCCCCGGAAGATTTTTCTTGACGGCCGTCACTTCCTGTTCGCTCGGCACGTACTGGGCTTCGCGCGGCAGAGCTTCGTAAATAACCGTCACCTGCTCTGGCGGAATTGCCGTCAGATTGACGATATCTTTTTTGGTCGATTCGGAAACAGCAATAATCTGAATTTCGGGATGACGCTCTAGGGTAGCCAGCAATCGATCATACATCGCCACCACTTTTGGATGCGCGGTTTCTGGATAGAGTCGATACGCTAAGTCGTGAATCGTCACCACCTGCGGCACCGATCCAACTGGAGCGAGCTGCCAATCCCAGGCGTGATACACATCCAAACCAGGCGCTATCCACTGCGGCTGAGGCATACCGACACTTTGCCAGAGACGGTGGAGTCCGGAAGGTGGCAGCGGCAAGAGTGTTGAGTCCACGGTCGAACCAAACTGATTCATCCACGCTCGTAAAGTAGCTTGTTGTCGCAGTGAGTACCCCAACAAATGCAGAGCAAGTCCCGGTTGCTCGACCAACGACTGCACGACATTACTGGTATAACGTGAAACGCCGCGGCCGTAGGGCACCGACGAAACATCAATCATCACGTGTATATTTGAAGCGGTGGTTTTATTCATACTGGCTATTCTCCGCAAACAATTGTTGTCGTACCCACATCCGGACCGGGCCTATGTTCGGATACGTTATGGCGCCGATTTCTTCATAGCCCCATTCAGAAAGTACAAACTCTATTTTTCGATCTGGATCCGTTAAATCACGCAGATAATCAAACACCAAAACGTATTCGTAATTCTGCACGCCCATGAGTGTCTCTTCCACTTCCGCATAACTGGCTGGAGGCACAGTACCAGTATTGTACGTCTGCCAACCCTCAGTGGCGTACCAACGCCAGGAGGCGAATGGTCCATCAAAGCCAAAAACTACCGCGGTATTCTGCGCACTAAAGGAATGCTCGACTTCTTGCACCAAGGCGCGCCAATTTTCTCGTTGTAAGACCGGTTGCGTCCAGTAACTCCAATTCGCCCACGCTTGCCAAGCAACAAACCAACTCACCAATGCCAATCCTACCCAGCGCCGATACTGAACGACCACGCCCACCAGAGCCAAAATAAGCGGTAAAAGATAGAGCACTCGTTTCGGGGCCAAAACTGGAGTCAGCAGCGTAAAAAGCCACGCAGCGCCAAAGGCAATACTTGTGAGGAAAAGAGTCTGCAGGAGAAAATTACGCGACAGGCCTGGTTTCTTTTGCAATGATGCCAACGCAGCCAGAACTCCGACACCCAGCAGCACCCACCACAAACCAACGCTCACCACGAACCACAGGGAAATATCCACTTCTAAAACACCGGTGACAAACTTGGCCAAAGTGAGAGGTACAGCCTTCAAAAATGGGACACTCACCACTTCTGCCCATCCCGGCAAAGAAGCACGCAGCGTCTGTCCGACTCGCCACTGTTCCCAAAAACCCGGTAACCACACCATAAAGAACACACTCGAAACCAAAAATGACTGCGTCACGCGCCACCACTTACGAGGATAAAAAGTGACCGTCATCGCCCACTGGGCCATCCACCAAAATATGAAAACGTATGAACTCAAAAAACCAAGGGCATTACTCAGTGTCAAAAAAATCAGCCACCGTTGACGCTTCTTTCCTTCTGCCGCTTGGAGCCATTCATATACGCTATACCAACTGAGGGCGGCAAAAAAAACGCCCCACATATACGGACGTAACTCCTGAGAGAAAAAAAGGTGCAAATTTGATACAGCCAACAAACTCCCAGTCACCACTGCAGCCTTTTGACTGACTTGCTTCCGCAGTAAGAGCATCACAAAAGCGATCGATCCAATTCCCGGAACGACCGATGCCAAGCGCAACCACCATTCGGCATGAGAAACATACTGCAAAGCATGCACTACCAAATGGAAAAACGGCGGCTGGAAATCCTCAGCTAACACAAACTGCTGCCACCATGGCCGTGCGCTCTCGATAGCTTGCGCGGCTTCATCGAGCCAGAATGATCCATTCAAAAAAGGCACTCGCAGTAAAACTGCCAAAATGAGCACAAGCGTAAACTGAAACCACCATTGCTTGTATCGAGCTGTTTTCATGACGGGTTGATACGTTTTTTGAAGTACTCAATGGTGGGAATGAGACCCTGCTCAAGGGTAACCCGAGGTTGCCAGTTCAGCAAGGCATGTGCCTTGGAAATATCGGGCTGACGGCGACGCGGGTCATCTGCTGGCAGTGGCTCAAAATTTCGCTGCAACTCAGTACCCAGAACCGCTTCAATTTTGTCGGCCAGCTCCAGCATCGTGAATTCATCGGGATTCCCCAAGTTAATGGTTTCTCCGGCGAGATCATCATCAGCTACAAAGGTCAAAATGCCAGCGACGAGGTCTTCAACATAACAAAAAGAACGCGTCTGCAAACCATCACCAAAAATATTGATCGGCTCTCCGCGCAACGCTCGTAAACAAAAATCCGGAATAACACGACCATCGAAGGGATCCATATGCGGCCCATAGGTGTTAAAAATGCGAATCAAGCGTGTGTCGGCACCAAAATCACGGTGCCAGACTCCACAGATGGTCTCACCGAGACGTTTTGATTCGTCATAGCAAGAGCGAACGCCGTTGGGATTGACGTTGCCCCAATACGTCTCTTTTTGAGGATGTTTAAGTGGATCACCATACACTTCAGAAGTCGACGCAAACAGCATGCGCGCTCCGTGCTTAGCAGCGTATTGCGCTAGTTGGTGCGTAGTTTGGCTGTTCACTAAGTATGTCAGCACGGGTTCCGCCTGGTAGCGTGGCGGACTGGCTGGAGAGGCCATGTGCAAAATGAGCGTCCATGGTTCGATCGCCGCCGACAAAAACTCTTCCATCCAGATGAAATCAGTAGCATCGTGCTCCACAATGTGCACTTGCGCATCATCGAGCCAAGGGAGAACGTTATCGCGATTTCCGGTGATGTAGTTATCTACAATAGTAATGTGTGCTTCGGGATACTGCTGACGAATAGCAGCCACCAAGTGTGAACCGATAAACCCCGCTCCGCCCGTCAATAAAATTCGCTCAAAAACAGTGCTCTTCATGCGGTCATCATACCAGAGGATCAGGTACAATAGAAACATTCAAACAAGAGGTACAAAAATAGAAGGAACCTATGACCCCAGTCCAACGACTCACCGAAGACATGAAGAATGCCATGCGGAACAAAGACAAAGAAGCCCTCGATGCTATTCGTTTCTTGCTCTCCCAAGTGAAAAATGCGGAAATCGATAAACCAAATCGGGAAGCCCTCACAGAAGAAGAGTTCACTAAAGTGGTGCGTAAACTCGTTAAAAATGCTGAAGAAGCTATTCAACAGTACCGCGATGGTGATCGTCCAGATCTGGCTGAAGAAGAAGAGCGTAAAGTCACACTCTGGGAAAACTACTTGCCTCAACAAATGTCAGATGAAGAAGTGGCGACTATTGTCGACGATGTTCTTGCCAATAATCCTGACCAAACACAAATGGGTCCCATCATCGGACAAGTCATGGCTCGCACCCAGGGTCGCACAGACGGTGGAACCGTATCTCGTATTGTCAAAGAAAAATTGTCGGCGTAATTACTCGGTCGTCGCCACTTCTGGTGACACTTGCAGTAAGGCACCAAACCCATTGGCTTCGAGTTCTGGACTGATCACGATACGGGGAATCGCCGCGCGCGAATACTCCAACAGTGGAATGCCGAGACCTTCAGCACGAGACAAGAAAAGACCTCTCTCAGCTTGAAATAAGTACGCCCATTTTTCGGAGTCGGAAATCTCGCCGGTAAACTGAACTCTCCTGGCAATGCCAAGCCGAACGGTATACCACCACAGTTTGATTCGGTCTTTTCGACCAAGCTTACAAATCACTACCAACCGGTGCGATTGCGGACACGACTCAGCAAAATACGCCAGCGTACCGCGCAAATTCTTGCGCCATTCTCCGCCGGAAATACTCACGACTAATGGACGTGCACTCGGAGAGAGTCGCACGGGAACATCTTTCGGAACTTCTATCCAGTCAGTGCGCAAACCAAATTCCAGAGTGGTAATGCGTTCTTTGGGCACCTGGAGCAAACTGATCACTTGTTGACGAACATGCGGCGAAATAGCGTGCAACTGCAGATGCGGCAACCACTGCAGACGTTCTCGGTATACTTGCTGATCCCCGTCTGGCCAAGTTTGCAAGATGGTTTTGGGATGCTCAAGCGGAAGCAGATCAAATACGATCGCATGAATCGCTACTGTTTCTGACTCACCTTCGGGAATAAGCACGGGTCCAAAATCAAGCACACTCCATGGCCGCTCAAAAGGCGACAAAATCCATACCGCTTGCGGCGAATACTCCTCTAGAAGTGACCGCCACCAGATCTGCAACTGTCCAGGATCCGCTGAGTCTGGAACAACCACAGCCTGCCCACCATACCGACGCAGGCACTGTGAGCGCTGTTCTTCGCTCGATGTCCTGGGGAAAATCCACACTCGGTCGGCTGGATCACTATCGGAATACTTGCGTAGCCAAGCATCGAGGTAGCGACCAACGCCACGGGATCGATTTCCGCCGCACCACCAACTCGCGTCA
>JAJOJK010000016.1 GCA_021208605.1 Candidatus Woesebacteria bacterium
GTGGGGTAGGTGTCATTGCTGGAGCCGGCAGGCTGCGGGGTGGTTGGCTGTGGTGGTGTTTGCGCGGGAGTAGCGGAAGTGTTTGGAGGAGTATGAGTACTGGCGCTGCCATCTAGTGGATTTACCGCGCCGCCGTTATCGTTGGACATGTTCATAAGGGTCTCCTCTCGTGAGTTCGGTGGTGTTGATTTCCTTGATCGTAGCAAAATTTCTTCGATTCGTAAAAGTCGGTTGTACTTCACCACTCGTTCGCCGCGTGATGGTGCGCCAAATTTGACGTATTCCGTGCCAATGCCCACGGCAAGATCGGCCATGAAGTCATCGGTGGTTTCACCGGACCGGTGGGACATGATGGTGTGCCAGCCGTTTTGACGAGCCAGATGGGTGATTTCAATGGCTTCGGTTACGGTGCCAACCCGATTTGGTTTAATGACAATAGCGTTACAGGCTTTTTCTTGAATGGCCTTCATGAGTAAAGTTTTATTGGTTGAGACTAGATCGTCAGCCACAATCATTGCTGTTTGGCCCATTTCTGCAGTCATGAACTTCCAGTCACTCCAGGCATCAGCTACCAATGGATCTTCAAAGGAAAAGACTCGATACTGGTGGTGGAGGTCCTTGTAAAACTGCACCAACTCTTTGGCTTTCATGGGTTGCGGACGGTCTTTGAGTGTATATTTGCCGCTACGGTGGAAGCTGGCCGGTGCCACGTCTAAGCCTAAAAAGGCATCTTTGGCTAAGGCATAGGGCGTGAGTTTAATCGCTTCCGAGAAGATTTCTAAGGCGTCAGTATTGGTGGCCAAGTTGGGCGAGTAGCCGCCCTCAACGCCTACCGTGCGGATGGCCCCCTTTTGTTGGAGGATTTTGTCGAGTGCCATGAACATCTCAACGCCAATTTGCAATGACTTACTGTAGCCAAGATGACTAGCGGGAACGAGTTGAAACTCCTGAAAATCCAGTGTTCCCGAGCCGTGTGATCCGCCATTAAGCAAGTTAAAGATGGGGGTCGGAACGCGATATGACTGAATCAGTTGGTATTTTTCTTTAATGTACACAAAAAGGGGAAGCTTGAGCGTGGCGGCGGCGGTTTTCATGACCGCTTGCGAAGTGGCCAGAATGGCGTTCGCACCCAGCTTCGATTTGTTGGTGGTGCCATCGAGGTTGACCAGAGCTTGGTCAATCTGGGTTTGAAAGAGGGGGTCTTTACCGATAAGCGCTTCACGAATAACGGTATTTACATTGTTGACGGCTTTTTGCACGCCAAGGCCGAAGTACTCGTTGTTATTGCGGTCGCGAAGCTCCTGGGCCTCTAACTCGTTGGCAATATTGCCGGATGGCGAAGACGAAGTGGCGCTGACACCATTATTGAGCTCGACAGTAACTTCAACCGTGGGGATTCCGCGGGAATCAAGAATTTGTCGGGCTGTGATGTTACTAATACTCGCCATGGGCAGACTTTGGTGTGGTGGTCAGTATACTTATTTCTTCCTCTTTTTGGCAATGCGCGCTTCGGTTTCAGCAATGAGATCTCGGGTAGACTCAATGGCATCTGGACTGACAGACAGTGAGGTCACACCCCACTCCACCATGTCTTCAGCGAGTTCCTGGTAGGTGGATGGACCTTGGCCACAGACCGAAACGGTAATGCCCCGGGCGCGGGACTTGCGGATGAGACGTTCCAGAGCCCAGCGGACGGCAGGGTGGCGCTCATCGTACTCGCTGGCCACATTTTCGTTGTCGCGATCAGTGCCGAGAATCAGCATGGTTAAGTCGTTGGTTCCAATCGAAATTCCGTCGATTCCGGCGTCGATGTAGTCGTCGATCATAATGACGTTCTCGGGAATTTCGGCCATCATCCAGAGCTTGAAGGAGCTGCTGCGCCGCAAGCCAGCGTTGTAGATCATCTTGCTGACTTCGCGGAACTCGGTAATAGAACGAACAAATGGAATCATTATCCACAGGTTTTTGTGTTTTTCGCGGACGGTGCGAATGGCTTCGAGTTCCAGTTCAAACATTTGTCGGTCTGTAATATAGCGGAAACAGCCCCGATACCCAATGAGTGGATTTTCTTCTTCTGGTTCAAATTTAGCCCCTCCGGTGAGGTGACGATACTCATTGGTTTTGAAGTCGGTGGCGCGGTACACGACCGGTCGATCACCAAAGGCTTCACAGAACTCGGTGAGATTTTTGACCAGGTGACGAACAAAAACCTTGCCTTTTTTCTCTTCAATCAGTTTTTTAGGGTGATACCCCAACTGGGCAATAATAAATTCTGCGCGCAGTAAGCCAATGCCATCGACGTAGCGTTTGCCAACCTGTTCGGCCAATTCTGGCTCGGCTAAGTTGACATAGACTTTGGTTACTGTTGGTTTGCGTTCGGCTTGTTGGGCTTTTTCGGCCGACTCTTTGGCCTGCTTGGCTTCGGCTAAGACGTCGGCATCAAGACTGCCCTCATACACCACGCCGCTGCGGCCGTTCAGGGTGACAGAGTTACCGTTTTTCAGTTTTTTGGTGGCTGTGTTGGTACCCACAATACACGGCAGTCCGAGTTCTCGAGAAACGATGGCGGCATGAGAAGTTTGCCCACCGCGGTTGGTGATCAGGCCGCTAGCTTTTTTCATGGCGGGGACAAAGTCAGGCGTGGTCATGTCGGTGACCATAATTTCACCCACTTGCAGTTTGTGAATATCTTCAGGCGTAGGTATATGGCGAACTTTTCCAGAAATAATTCCAGGTGAAGCGCCTTCGCCTTCCAGAATGACCTTCATTTGCTCAAGGAGTCCCTCGAGTTTGGTCATCGCGGCGGTGTGTTGCGCCACAGCCTGAACGGTGGTGATGGGTCGAGTTTGCACAATGAAGATTTCACCGTCTTCGATCGCCCACTCAATATCTTGTGGTTTTTGGTAGTGTTGCTGGAGCTTGGTGGCATACTTGGCCAGAGCGACCATTTGTTTTTCGGTGAGCTTCTTTTGTTTGATGCGGCTCTTGGGTACAGGATAGTCCTTGGTCACGCCTTTCTTGCGGATCATTTCGATTTTTTGATCGATGACTTGGCTGGCCAAAATTTCCCAGGTGCCCTTCTCTACTTCATAGTGATCTGGGGTGACGACACCCTGCACGATATTTTCACCGAGTCCCCAAATGGCTTCAATGACCACGGTGTGGGCGTCGTTGTTGACTGGGTTAATTGAGAACATAACACCAGAAATGTCAGACTGGACCATTTTCTGTACTGGTACCGCGATACCGACTTTAAAGTGGTCAAAGTCTCGGGTGGCACGATAGAAAATAGCGCGTGCTTCAAAGAGTGAAGCCCAGGCTTTTTGAACAAATTCTAAGACATCTTTTTGACCTTGGATATTTAAGAAAGTTGCTTGTTGGCCGGCAAAAGAGGCATCCGGCAAGTCCTCGGCCGTGGCTGAAGAGCGAATGGCTACTTCAACGTTTTTTCCCAGCTTGGTGTAGGCAGTGGTAATTTCTTCGGCCAGTCTGGTGGGAAAGGCGCTGTCTAAGATAAGCTTTTGCACTTTTTTGGCGGCGGCTTGGAGAGCGCGCGAGTCGTTTACATCAAGCGGTTCGAGGATATTGCGGATCTTGGGTTCCAGCTCGGTCTCTTTGATAAAGGCGAAATACGCCTGGGCCGTGACCACGAAACCGTCTGGTACGGGGAACTTTGCTTGGACCATTTCACCCAAGTTAGCACCTTTTCCGCCAACGCTGGCAATGCTGTCTTTGTCAATTTCCGAAAACCATAAAATCGAGGGATGGGCAGATCTCGTCATACTGTACTCACTATACATGGGATTGCTTGGTGATTCTATACCTTTGTTTGGAACGAATTGACTCTACCCCTCTGGTTTAACGGTATATAATAGGAAAGCTTCCGGAGCATCGCTCAAGAGAAGTCACTGGCCCAGGTGGCGGAACTGGTAGACGCGCTCGGCTTAGAACCGTGTGGAGCAATCCGTGGAGGTTCGATTCCTCTCCTGGGCACAGACAAAATGAGCTGGCTTACGCCAGCTCTTTTTTTGAATTCGAGAAAAAGTTAGTTGGAACCAAACGCGCCACGACCCCGAATGTTGGGATCGTCAAATTGGGGCTGGGCTTGTTCCTGAGGTGCGCCTTCGCCAGTCAATCCAGGAATCCCCAGAATATTGACGCCGATAAACTGCAGAATGAAGATCGATAAAATGATGAAGAACAAGCCAGTAACGGCGGCCGTCAACAGTTCTTTGGCCTGTTTAACTTTATTTGTATCGCCTTGTGACAACGTAAACAAGAACGCAGCCGAGATAATGGAAAACAAAGCCACTCCGCCAGAAACACCCATAAACACGCGGACGATGTCCTCGGTCAGGCCCTTCCCACTCACGCGCATACAGCCAACGGCGGTATAAACGTAGTCGCCTGGATCACCCTTTTCGACGCACTCCAAACACTTCGAGCGCTGGCGGCCGTCGTCGGGGACCTGGGAGCAGTAGTCGAAATTATCAATATGAGTGGTTTGTTTTTCTTCTGAGTTATCGGTGACTACTTGTACTGATGAAGTACACACTACCGTATGCGGTAGAACTTGACCCCAATCTCGTACAAGCTGAAGTGTATGCGTAGAGTTTTTATTGAAGATGTTGTTATCCCAAGAGTCATAAGCGAGACTAAAAGAAATGTTTCCATTGTTCACGTATCCGCTCGGGATGTAGTAGCGTTTCCATGTTTGTGGCACATTGATATAAAAAGCAGTATCATCAGGAGCGTTAATATACTCATTATGTATTTCCGCATTTTGAATAGTAATGGATACACTTTGGCCGTTCTGGATGAAAACCTGACCTGAAGTTTGCCCGTTCACCGCAATCGTACAGCTATTGGCATACGCTGGGCGTGAAAACGCACTCATAAAAAGTCCGCCTCCAATCAGGAGGAAGAGCCCGAGACGAAGCCACTGCTTTTTCATGGGACTTATTGTATCACTAGCCTGGGAAAATTACTGCTGCTCTTCTCTGGTGTACTCGAGAAGGTTATTATCTTGACGGTTTTCACGCGCATACTCGCGATCGTTGTACTCCATTTCAACAATCCATTGGTTCACAGAGAAGGCCCAAGAACCGTTGCTAGAGGGAGTGTATTTGGTCATAATTTCCTCTGGTGTAGTTAAGCCAATGTCGACATAGCGTTCTTTGAGTTCCCGCGCGGCGCGGTCAAAGGAAGCTTCGTACGACTCAAAACCGAGCGTGCCGCGAGCATGAATACCAAAGCCCAAACAATTATGCGATCCCGGTGGAATAGCTTTACAGAGATTACTTTCTTGCATCATGATGGCTGGTAACAGGCGGTAATCCAGGTTATAGCGATCAGCAGTCTCGACCAGCACTTGTCCGTAGTGGTCATAGGGTTCTAAGGGAGAGTTGTGCCGCTCCAGAAAGGAAGCCACGATGGCTGGACGGGCGTCGCCTTCGCGGATCGCTGTCTTGGCACCAGTGGCCAGACGGGGTGGGAGGGCTTCGGTTCCGTCGGCAACATAGGCAGCCTGGGCCGAGCGCTCAGGTTCGAGCGTGATAGTGCGAACTCGCCAAATACTGACAGTTAAGACAAAAAACAGGAGCAACGGTGCTGCCGGGATAAAGGCCAAAACTAACAATTTTTTGGGAGACATATGTTTCATCCTACCGTTTTCTCGACCGGAAGGCAACGCGATTTCGAGTTTGGCCGCTACGATTCCCGGATTGTTTTAACACGCCCCACAAAATACCTAGACCAATCATGATCGAGACAAACGACGAGCCTCCATACGAAACGAGCGGTAACGGAATACCGGTGAGCGGCACGAGAGCGACCATGGCGGCCACGTTCAGCACGATGTGCAGTGCTAGCCAGGTTGTAATGCCGGCGGCCACAAGAAAGCGAAAGTGATCTTTGGCTTTTAACTCCTCCAAACTGATCGTGTAGCCCGTACTCAGCAGCAGCCCATATGCGCCAAGAAGTAAAACCGCGCCAATAAATCCAGCTTCTTCTGCCAGGATGGCAAAAATAGAGTCCGTGCTCACCTCTGGAATATACTGCTGTTTTTGTTTGGAAAGACCGATGCCCTGACCAAAGAGTCCCCCTCGACCCAGGGCCAGTGTGATTTGGCGAATATGGTACGAACGACCAAGTGGGTCACTGGCTGGGTTTAAAAAAGTGAGCAATCGTTCGCGGCGGTACGGTGCAGACAGGATCAAAATCGCTAAGAGCAAAGCTCCTACTCCACCAAAAATGACCAGTGGCTGGATCTTTCCGCCAGCCAAGAAATACATAACAGTAGCCAAAGCCACCGTAATAAAGGCGGTACTCAGATTCGGCTGGAGCATAATGAGCAGGAAAACCACCCCGGTGAGCAGTAAGAAAGGAGCAAATCGCTGGTGCTTTTCCAGCCAGTGGGCATAAAACAAAATTAAGGCCAACTTGGTGATTTCAGCAGGCTGGATATTGACTGGGCCAAGCACAATGCGCCGCTGTGCACCCAACGTTTCGGTGCCGATACCAGGAATGAGCACCAGAATCAGCAGGCCAATGGCGCCGATAAAAATCAGTGGTGCCAAGGCTTTCCAGATGTCCAAAGGAATGAAGCTGGTAGCGATAAATGCGACGAGTCCAATAACAAACCAAATTGCCTGGTATTGGGCGTAGTGCCATGGATGTCCAAAAGTACTTAAGCTTTCTGCAACGGAAGCATCATAAATGAGGACCAGCCCAAAGATACAGAATCCCACAATAAAGAAAAAAAAGTTTTTTGGTGTGAGTAACCAACGGGTCCAGGCAGTGTTCATAGCTGTTTAGGTGGCGAGTATTTCGACTTCTTGGAGAAAGACATCGCCGCGATGGAATTCATTGTCAAACATTTCAAACGAAGTGAATCCAGGTGAAAACAAAACTGTTGAGAGATTTTCTTCTTTGGCGATTTCGGTTGCAACTCGGACCGCTTCCGCAAGTGATGCAACAACGTGCTGTTTCGCCACTTTCGTGTGGGAAAGTGCGTCAATAATTTCTTGTGTTCCACTGCCTGGTAGCCAGATAATATGCGGTAGTCTGCGCAGATTCTGCAAAAGAGTTTCCGAAAACGGCAAATGTTTGGTGGTTCCACCGGCAATGAGCACAAATGGTTCGGTCTGGGCGGCGAGCGCTTTTTCGAGTGCGATTGGGGTGGTGGAGGCGGTGTCATTTATATAGGTAATGCCGCGGATTGGCCCAACGCGTTGCAGGCGGTGCTTCACACCGGTAAATGTGGCAATACTCTCGCTGATGACGCGTTCTTCTACTCCTAGCGTGCGAGCGACCTCGGCGGCTACCAAAATATTTTCTTGGTTATGTGTGCCAGTGAGTGGTGTTGTAAAGGTAAAGTGGTGTGACCGGCGCTCCTCAGCTAGATTGTGCAGCTGCACGCCATCTTGAATGTGTTCAGTAATGAGTTCTTCCCACTGCGTGTCACCATTCCAAAATGCGTGGTCGCCAGGTTTTTGCCAAGAAAAGAGACTGGCTTTTGTCTGGGCATAGTGTTCGAGTGAGTCATAGCGGTTGAGGTGATCGGGGTAAATATTGGTGACTACTGCATACTTTGGTGAAACCTGCTCACGATCCATGGCCTCAATTTGGAAGGACGAAATTTCCAGCACAAATACAGCCGAATCAGGCGCATTTTCTAGAAGAGATAAGGTTGGTTGACCAGGGATATTCCCACCGATAAGCGCTTCTCTCCCCGCCGCTTGTAAAATGTGATGAACCAGATGGGTGGTCGTAGTTTTTCCGCGCGTGCCGGTAATGCCAATGCTGTGCTCGCGGATAAAGCGCAGGGCCAAAGCTGCTTCGGTTGTGACTTCTTTTTTCAGCGAAATGGCTTCTTGGATGAGCGGATGAGAAAATGGGACACCGGGATTTTTGATGATCATTTCTGCCCAAGCAATATCTTCAGAATCATGGGTGCCGAGGCGTTGCTCAATTTCTGGAGCGAGGTGTGCCTTTTCCAGTTCGAGTTCGGAGGCGGTTTTTTGGTCGGTAATGCGGACGTGGGCTCCGAAAGAATGAAGCAGTTGCGCCACACCTGTGCCACCACCCTGCTTTCCAACCCCAAAGACTAAGATTCGTTTGCCAGAAACAGTCTGCTGCAGTTGTTCTCGATACGATACGGACATACGTACACAGTGTATACCAAGTTCTTTTCCCTGTCGGGAGTATTTGGTATAGTTGGAGAAACATTGAGAAAGTGAGGGCGCAGATCAGAACGATATAACAGTAATCGAGCGTGTGGCCCATAGAGGTATGGGAAACGAGGATGAGGGGTGAGCATAGCTCACAATCGGACCAAGAATTCCATAAAATAAACGAATTCTTGAGAATCTGCGGAAACCCTCCAGGCGATGTAACCGTCTGTTTCAACGAAGGTGTCAAAACGAGCGAGCAATCGTTTGGACAAAGCACTGATCGACGTTACGTTTTCAATCAAAATAAGCAGTAAGTTCTCTCGGCGCTCAGGAGTGTCGCGGAGAAAGTAAGGAAACAGATGTGTGGAATTTATGGCGCCGTTGGGGTGCCCGACGCCCAACAAAGAGTATTTGCCGGATTACAACGGCTCGAGTATCGCGGGTATGACTCGTGGGGAGTCGCTGGCCTCAACCACGACACTATCGTGACAGAAAAACATGTTGGCATGATCGGCCAGACGAAGGAGTTTGGTTTACCGAGCGTTTCTCAGGCAATTGGACACACTCGTTGGGCGACGCATGGTGGTGTAACGCAAAAAAACGCGCACCCGCATGCGGCGCACGATGGCAGCTTTGTGGTGGTGCAAAACGGCGTGGTCGAAAACTACCAAGAACTGAAGGCAGAATTGCTGGCGGAAGGGTATCAATTTGTTTCGGAAACCGATACCGAAGTTATTGTCGGACTTCTGGAGCAGCAGCGCGGCACTCATGCTGATCTTTCGCTGGCGGATGTGCAGTCGGTTTTTCAGCGCTTGGCTGGTCGAAACACTATTGGTATTTTGACGCGCTCAGGCGAAGTCTTTGCCATTCGCGATGGATCGCCTTTAGTGGTGGGTCGAGATGAAGCCGGGGCTGTGTACCTTTCGTCTGATATTGCCTCGCTGGCGGACGATGCTGAGATGGCGCAGATTCTGGAACACGGCCAAGGTGTCCATCTGCTGGACCAAGAACTGATCTTTTTTGATGCGCAGACAGGCGACACTTTTTCTCCCCATTTTATTCCGATCGATACTGACTCGCTCATTATTAGCAAAGAAGGCTATGACCATTTCATGCTCAAAGAGATGCACGAACAGAGCGCGGTGTTACAGAATGTAGTTGATCATCCGGTGGCCGATTTGCAAAAACTGGTTTCGGCAGTACGGAAAGCACGAAAGGTGTATACCATTGGTGCGGGAAGCGCGAGTTTTGCGGCTGGTCAGATGGCCTATTTTTTGCGCTTAGCTGGTGTCGATGCACACGTTGTGCCCTCGTACGCGGCGGATTCCTATGTTGATTTAGCCAATTCGTCAGATTTGGCGGTGGTTTTTAGCCAAAGTGGTGAAACGGCCGATACCAATGAAGCCGTTGAACATTTCCAAGACCAAGGAGTACAGATTGCCAGTATTGTGAACATGCCCGGTTCTACTCTCACCCATTTGTCAGATTTTCCGTTTATGCTCAAGGTTGGCACGGAGGTGGCAGTGGCGAGTACCAAAGCGTTAACGGGCCAGATGTGTTGGGGTTGGTTGATCGCTGAGTTAGCGAAAACAGATCCGCAATTACCCACTTTTGCAACAGTATATGCCGATTGCAAGCAAGCGGTAGGACGGTATCAGGCGCAACTGCGCGAGTGGTGGCATAATACTGCTGTTCAATCAACTCTGCAGCACCTGTCAGAGCAGCTGCGTGATCATGACAAGATGTTTGTATTGGGTCGCGGTCAGCTGTTCTCCAGTGCACTCGAAAACGCGCTCAAGATGAAAGAGATCAGCTATATTCACGCCGAGGGTTTTAACGCTGGCGAACTGAAGCATGGTGTAATTGCGCTCATTGAGAGTGGAACGCCAGTAATGTGTTTGGTGGCGAACGATACCGAGAAAGCCAACATGCTTTCGGCCGCCGCAGAGGTCAAGGCGCGCGGAGCCTTGGTTATTGGGATCGCTCCAGAGGAAAATGAGCTGTTTGATACCTGGATTCCGGTTCCAATCAATGACGACTTTATTTCGATTTCGGCCATTCTACCGGCACAGATGTTGACCTACCACATTGCGTTAGCGGCTGGTCAGAATCCTGATAAACCAAGGAACTTAGCCAAAAGCGTCACCGTGAAATAAAGGTATCTGATAGTACGAGGAAATACTTCTTAGATCATCGCCAGCCACACACCGATGGCGGTGAGAATAATGCCGGTCATCCAGGCGCGCATGACGATCTTGGGTTCTTCCCAACCAATATACTGGAGGAGCAGATGAAATGGAGCGGCCGGGAATACTTTTTTATGACGGAAGCGTTTCGAGGTAAGTTGAATCAAACTCGAGGCAATTTCGGCCACAAAAATGCCGCCAATAATTACTAGGGCTATTGTTTTACCGAGCAGTAATCCCATCACTGCCAAAACGGCGCCTAGCGCTAATGCTCCCACGTCTCCCATAAAAATACGGGCGGGATAAATATTAAAGTATAAGAAAGCAATGAGTGAGCCAATAATAAGGGCAATGAAAATGGAAAGTGTGGTGTCCAAGATGGAAGACGAGAGCACCCAGAGTCCAAAAAGACAGAACAGCAACACACCACCAGCGAGGCCATCGAGGCCATCAGTAATATTCACGGCGTTGGCAAACGAGACGATCACAAAAGCAGCGTACGCAATAAAGGCCGGACCAAGATACACTTGCCCAAGAAACGGCAGATGCAGGAAATTGATTCCCAACCAGAAATACATCATGCTGCCCGTGATGAGGGCTGATCCTAACTGGAGCATCAGTTTATGACGCATACGCAGACCAAAGAACTTGCTCTCTTTGAAACCAAAGAATTTCTTGATGTCATCGTAGAGGCCAATTAAGCCAAAGGACCAAAATGAGAAGAATAAGATTACGAGTTCTGGAATGAGCGGATAAACGTTCGTAGTGGTAATACCAAGTCCGCGCATGGCTGGATAGACGAGCGCGTAAATCAGAGATGTCACCAAGATAATGAGGATGCCACCGCCGACCGGGACGCCTGCCTTGTGGGCGTGGTAGGTATCAAAGATGGTGGCGCGATCACCGAAAGCATCGGTTGTCTTTTGTTTTTGGCGTTGAAAACGTAGGCGATACAGCATGTCAATGAACGGGACAATAAAGGCGCTCGTGACACAAAATGAAAAAATTAACAATCCAAGAACGAGATGCATAGGTAACCACATTGTAACAGCAGTTAGCCGCCTGTGCCGACGAGATACACTGCCTGCCACGGACGGAAGTAGCTGGTGAATTCGCGTTGGTAACGCTCGCTGCCGTCGGCATTGGTGACCGTGTACTGGAAACTTGTGTTCAAGCCTGGACTGGCCCAGTCTACCTGTTTGACTGTTCCGCGCGGCAGCGTGGGATCATCTTGATAGAGTGGCGCTGGTGCCGGGCGTTGATTCCACTGGCGGTAGTCGCTGATTTCACTCGTGCGGCCGTCTGAAGTGCCCCAAATTTTGACTACTAAGTGTCGGTTGGGAACATCAATTTCGGTGCTCAGAACGATGGCATGTTCGGTGTCATTCGTGAATCGGAAGTCGACGCTCGGAGCGTAAACAGTCGCGTCGTAGCCTGGTGGCTGGTTTTGCTCGTAGTAGCCCACGCGGTAACTGTGCGCTTTCCAGCGTGAGATGGGAAAGCCAGCGTCGAGGGCCGCCCGGAAAGTGGTGGTGCTGACCTGACAGACGCCACCGCCGTCGCCAAGCACGGTGCGTCCATTTTGAATGACGTAGGCAGATTTGTAGCCAGTACGCCCACTTACCTCACCCACCGATTGGTTGAATGAAAAATCTTCACCTGGGCGAACGAGTGTGGCATGGAGGCGTTCGCTGGTGAGTTCAACGTTGAAAACCCGATTTGGAATGGAGTGGTAGAAAGTAGAGACGCCTTGCCCTAAGAGCTCATTGATACCGAGGTCATTGGTATCTTTCAGCTGTACTTCGGCCGGTGTAGTCGAGACAGCAACTTGAATAGTGGGATCCGTTTCAACTTCCGCTTGTGTGTATACCGACTGACCCGCAGAGAGCATAATTTCTTGTACTTGGTTGGTGAGGTGTTCTGCGTCAACTTGTCGACCGGGTTCGTCTGGTTGGAATGTGGTAATCGCGCCAGAGTCATTCTGTTCGAAGATGGCGTTTTGCGGTTCTTGATTCCAGTGGGCAGTGAGGTCTGCGAGTTCGCTCGACATGGTCGCGGTCCAAAACCCTTCCGGAAGTTGGAGCCACGGTATGAACTCGGCAGGAGTGATCGTGACCACGGGTTCATCTTCACTCACGGTGACCGTTATGCTGATGTCACTTAAGACGTCGAGCCGTTTTTCGGTGGTGATGCGGCCGTCGGCACTCAGTGGCGTGTGTGTCACTGTTATGTCTGCGGAAATAGTGGCATCTTTTCCGAGTGCTTCGACAATTTTCTCTTGGGTGGCTTCTCGATTGAGTACTTGGCCGTATGTGCCGGAATCAATGTTGTACGCACCACCGCTCCAGTGGGCAGATGGGTGTTCTCCGGCTACAAACGTGGCCGACTCAACTGCCGCTAGCCAGGTATGAAGCTTTTCTTGGTTGTAGGCATACTCGAGAGCTACCTCGTGCAAAGTGCCGAGTTTGCTCTGCCAGCGTTCACGGAGTTGGTGGTGCCACGGACCGGTGTGGCCAATGGCAAACGCTGCGTTAACAGCCTCGTCATAATGGCGGGTAACTTCGAGCCACGCTGAACTTGTGGAGTATGTGTCTTCATCGGTGGCAATGGTCAAAACAGAGTCGCGAACGGGATGTTCGGTGGTGATTATTTGTGTCGCGGCTTCTCGCGTGAGGTCACCGACCGGTGTGCCGGCAACAGAAACATGCGAAACAATACGGTCGTTATATGGTGTCCAGATCCACGCGACAGCAAGGAGAGTCGCTGCCAGAAATGTTCCTAAGACCGCTAAAATCGCTATGCCTTTAGAGTGTTTTCTCCAGTTTTGGAGTGAGGACCACCATTTCTGGTGCTCTTTGGGAATATGTAAAATGTGAGTTTCCATTGTGTGTTCTTCGTCTTCACATTATACTGAACGGAGTACGAAAAATACCTGCTCAATATGGCCGACGCGCAAAACCTACCACAACCCACCCCACCAAACATCTCTACCGGATCTGGTCCACAGCCGGTGCAGCCCGTTGGCACACCGCCAACTCCGCCCGCTTCATCACCAGCTGCCGCTGCTCCGATGCAGGTCCCAGCCGCTGATGCGGCTACACCGCCGCCGCCATCGCCAGCAGCTCCATCAACGACTCCACCAACTTCAGTCCAAGCCATGCCAACTGCCCAGCCTCAGCCCGTTTCTAGCCGATTAATGCAGAATTTGCAGTCCGTAAATCCAACTCCTTTTCAAGAGACGTCTGTGCCTCCAATGGGTGGAATGCCAGATTCTGGTCAGGCAAGCGCCGGTCAGCCGTCGCTGCCAACCAGCAACGTTCCACAAGAAAATATTGGCTTTTCATTGACGGATGCTAGTGCCGCTAATGGTGGCAACGGTGGTGATTCCTCCGGCAATGGGAGTGCTCCACCTTCTTCGCCCTCATCTGGTGGCGGTACTCCAAAGCCAGCCAAGGCCGGTGGAATGCTTGATAGTTTGCTACAGAGCCGAGTCACACTTTTTGGTGGAATTGCCCTGCTGATAGCGGCCCTGTTGGGCGGTGGATATTATGTATATAGTCAGTTTTTGGCACCAGCTCCCACACCGGTGGTAAATACGAATCCGGGAACTGGGAACTCCAACACCAAGTCCACCACCCTGACCTACTGGGGACTTTGGGAGCCAGAAGAAGTAATGCAACCACTGATTGATGCCTACGAGACGCAAAATCCAGGAATAACTATTAACTACGTGCAGCAAAAGAGCGATCAGTATCGCCAACGGGTGCAGACCGCCATTCGTGACGGCAGCGGTCCCGATATTTTTCGCTATCACAATACGTGGATGCCAATGGTAAAGAGTGATCTTTCTCCGGCGCCTGCGGCAGTTTTTGGTCCAGAAGAATTGGAGCAAAACTTTTACCCCATCATGAGTCGCGACTTGGTTTCCAATAATGCTGTCTACGGTGTTCCGTTGATGTATGAAGGACTGGTTTTACTTTATAACCAAAACATGCTTGAGTCTGCTGGGGCGCAGCCACCACAGGATTGGAATCAAGTGCGTTCTTTAGCTTCTCAGTTGACTATTCGCAACGGTGAGCGAATTGAACGGGCCGGAATTGCGTTAGGAACCGCGGGCAATGTAGACCACTTTTCAGACATTGTTGGCTTGATGCTGCTGCAAAATGGCGCTAATCCTGGAGATCCGACGAGTGACAATGTGGTAGACGCGATGGAGTACTACAGTGTCTATAGCCGTGAAGATAAAGTGTGGGACGATACGTTCCCGAACTCCGTGGCGGCGTTCTCGAATGAGCAAGTGGCCATGATCTTTGCCCCGTCTTGGAGAATTTTTGAAATCCAACAAGCCAATCCCAATATCAATATTGGAGTTGTGCGGACGCCGCAGTTGGGTGGCACGACGGTGACCTGGGGAACTTACTGGGTAGAAGGTGTTAGTGCCAGTTCCAAAAACAAGCAAGAAGCTTGGAAGTTCTTGGCCTACTTAGCTCGGGAAGAACAACTGCGTGAGTTCCACGATGCCGGCAGCGCCTACCGTGCTTTTGGTGAGTTGTATCCTCGCGTCGAGATGGCAGAGAATCTAACCACGAATCCGTTGATTCGGCCGTACTTAGAAGACGCGCTCTACGCCCAGTCATGGTACCTGGCTTCGCAAACACATGACGAAGGCCTCAACGACCAAATGATTCAGTATTACACTGATGCCGTTAACGCCATGAACAGCACGAGCGGGAATGTGGAGAAAGCGTTGGAACAAATCGCTCCTGGAGTGCAACAAGTGCTCTCTCGCTACTCTATTGCAGTGCCGAGTGCACCGGCGGCGCAGTAATGCTTCGAGTAGCTTGACTTCTGAGTGAGTCCTTCTAGACTGAAACGATATGGCACAGACTTGGTCGCCTCTCGAAGCCGCCGTGTTGCGGACACTCCTGTACGCAGATATTTTTTCGGGTACGCTGACGCTGAATGAACTTCATCAATATCTCATCAGTAATCAAAAATTTACGCGCTCAGACGTGCGCTCAACGGTACGTCGCTTGCGTGATACCGATACCACCTCAGAACTCATTGCAACCGTATATCGCGGAGATGTTCCGCGCCACTTTCCCACGGAAAAGTGGGTGGCGATTGTCGATATGGTCAGCTCGCTCGCCTGGATTCCGTGGATTGAAAGTATTTGGATTACCGGGAGTGTGGCGGTTGGGAATGTCCAGGTAAATGATGACCTAGATATTCTATTTATCACTTCACCGCGTCGATTGTGGCTTACGCGAGCCGTAGTGGTGGTGTTTGGAATACTGCGTGGGAAGTATCGGCGGTCGCACTTTTCTGATGACATGGTGGCCAATCAATGGTGTTGCAATATTTGGTTGGAACATGAGGCGGCGCAAGTGGACCAGAATCGACACGACATTTATACGGCGCGTGAAGTAATTCAAGCGCTTCCGGTATATGAGCGAGAATCTGGCTTGGCCGCAAGGTGGCTCGACAAGAATCGCTGGGTGCAGGAGTTTTGCGCCAATGGATTCGTACTGGCACGCCAGCGAGCTCGGACGCTTCCCGCGCTGGGCCAGCGGCATCCTCTTTTCCCAGGACAAGCGGTGCTTGAAACACTACTGAACACTCTCGCCTATCATGTGCAAATGATTTCTATTCGGGCTAAGCAAACTCGTGAAGAAGTTTCTCTTCAGACAGCTTTTTTTCATCCGAGTAATACTCAACAGGCTGTTCTCGAAAAATATGAGAAAATGTGCCGACACTACTCACTATGAAGACCTCATTCCCCTGGCCCACCGACTGGACAACCGACGAGCGCGAACGCTGGCAAGCTCTGGCGCGGATGGTGGCATCAGCTCAGTTGCTCGGTAAGAAAGTCGTGTTTGTGACTGGCGTGTTTGACGTTTTGCATAGTGAGCATCGCCGCTTTCTCGAGCGCGCACAAGCGGCAGGCGATGTGCTCGTGGTGGGCATTGAAACCGATCAGCGAGTGCGAGAAATGAAGGGGCCTGATAGGCCGCGTGACAATGAATCTACACGCCTCAAAAAAGTCAGCGATCTGCCGACTGTTGATGCCGCCGCACTCTTGCCGGTGGCGTTTCGGAAGCCTGAACACTATCGAGCGATTATTGATCTTTTGCGGCCAAATTCCTTAGCGGTCTCGAGTCATTCGCCGCACCAAGACAAAAAGCAAGCGATTCTGGAAGCGTTCGGTGGTACACTAGAAGTCGTTCACGAGCATAATCCGTTGGTCTCAACCACGCAAATTCTTGCCGAACAAAAGTAACCTATGTTGTCTCTGCTTACCGCCATTGTGTATCAGCCATTTTTAAACTTGATTGTCTTGTTTTATTGGTTGCTGGATTTCACCAGTTTTGGCCATGATATGGGCATTGCCGTTATTTTACTCACGATTGTTTTTCGCCTTTTGCTGTTGCCAATTACGCTGGCCAGTCATCGTTCGGAAAAAGAACGGCGAGATATTCAGAAGAAGGTCGAGCGCATCGAAGACGAGTATCATGGTCGACCAGTGGAAAAAGAAGCCGCTGTCAAACGTTTGCTGCGCGCCAATCCACGCATTATTTTTGCCGAAGTGTTTATGTTCGTTATTCAGATGGGAATTGCCTTGATTCTGTGGCGTATTTTTGGTTCTGGTCTCACCGGGCAAGATCTGCATTTGCTCTACGACTGGATGCCTGATGTCGAGCAGCCATTCGACATGATGTTCTTAGGGCGCTTTGACCTCACTCATCCGGATTGGCAGCTCAATCTTTTACAGAGTTTCTTGATTTTCTTGGTGGAAACGGTGGGAATTCTCTCTTCGCCATACCAGACAAATCGTGCGGAAGTGGTGCGGGTGCAACTGGTACTGCCAGTGGTTTCCTTTATTATTTTTGCCTTCCTGCCAGCCGGAAAGAAACTGTTTGTGATCACGACACTCTGTTTCAGTTTGGTGGTGATGTTCCTCCGCATTATAGTGAACTGGTACCAACGCACTTTTACTCCTCCGGAAGATGATTCTTCTGATGACCCGGCTGCGGTTCAGCCTGTCAATTCTGTTTCTGAGTCGTTACAATAAACATATGTCTGCCCCAGTTTCTAGTGTTGCCGATGCGCAACAGATCCGTGAATTGATTGTGCGTATGCTCCAGCGGGCTGGCTCTGGTCACGCTGGTGGTCCGCTCGGCATGGCTGACTTATTTGCTGTTTTGTATCGTCAGGTGTTGCAGCACAATCCACACCGTCCCCAGTGGGAACATCGCGATCGCGTGGTGTTGTCGAATGGTCATACGTGTCCGGTGTTGTACGCTACTTTGGCGTTGCACGACTATTTTCCCGAAGAAGAATTGTGGCAGCTGCGGCGTTTGCATGCTGAGCTCCAAGGACATCCCCACCAAAAAGAAGCCTGGGGAATAGAAACGAGCTCTGGTCCGTTGGGGCAAGGTGTTTCACAAGCCGTGGGTATGGCGGTGGCCGCCAAGTTTTTGCACCGCAAACACCATATCTACTGTTTCTCCAGCGACGGTGAGCACCAAGAAGGCCAAGTCTGGGAAGCCTATTTGGCAGGAGCAAAGTATGCGGTGGATAACATGACCATTCTTATTGATCGCAACTACACGCAGATTAGTGGCGTCACCGAACAAGTTATGCCACTCGACCCTCTGAAGGACAAGATTTCGGCCTTTGGTTGGCGCGTCTATGAGATCAATGGACACGATCATGAGGCCATTTTTCATGCCCTGCAGGAGGCGAAAGCTGATGGCGAGCCATCAGTCATTATTGCGTATACTGAGCCTGGCCATGGTGTGAGCTTCATGGAAGGAAAGTTTTCCTGGCACGATTACCACGCTTCTCCAGCTGAGGCGCGGCGCGCGTTGAATGAAGTACAAAGTCTTGATAATACGTTAGAAAATCTTCACCATGATTAAATACCACATCTCTCGATCGGATTTTGTCTCTGCTCCACTCTCAAGTATTCGTGATGGATTTGGTGAGGCTTTAGTCGAGCTAGGGCGCAAACACTGGAATGTCGTCACGGTGATGGCTGATTTAGGTGGCTCCCTCCGCATGCAAGCGTTTGCGGAGCAGTTTCCTGAGCGCGCTTTTGAAGTGGGTGTGGCGGAACAAAACATGATCGGCATGGCAGCGGGAATGGCTAAAGAAGGCTTGATTCCCTTTGCTGGGAGCTTTGCTGCTTTTTCGCCAGGTCGTACGTTTGATCAGATTCGGGTGAGTGTGTGTTACTCGAATAACCCGGTGAAAGTAGTGGGTGGTCACGCCGGTGTTACGGTGGGCCCAGATGGTGCGACGCACCAGATGTGTGAAGATCTCGCTATGATGCGAGCATTGCCAAACATAGAAATTGTCGTGCCAAGTGATGGACCATCGGCGATCGCTTTAACGGAAGCCACTGCTTTGCGTGAATATCCTGCCTATATTCGACTCTCTCGAGCCAAATCGAAAGCACTTTTGTCTGCAAAAGCGGTGAAGTTTGGCGAAGTTACTCAGTTGAAACCGGGCCAAGATGTCACCTTGATTACCATGGGTGTTTTGGTGGACCGAACCATGCAGCTCGCCTTTGATTTAGAAGACGAAGGCATCTCGGCAGAGGTCCTATTGGTTTCTACGCTTAAGCCTTTGGAAGAAAAAGCGCTCATCGCGGCGGCCAAAAGAACTGGCCGTGTCGTTACGCTCGAAGAACACCAGAAATACAATGGACTGGGCTCGGCCGTGGCCGAAGTGCTCAGTCAGCACGCACCCACACCGATGGAGATTATTGGTATCGAAGACACGTTTGGCGAGTCTGGCCAGTCAGAAGAGTTGTTGGATGCGTATGGCTTTGAGCGTTCGCACCTCTTAAAACGAGTACTGCAGTTTGCGGCCCGGACGCAATGAGTCCCAGCGAAGGTCGCGGTAGTGGTGTTGAACGGCGTCATTCAGCACGGTAATAAAGTCAATGCGCACGGACTTATTTTCTAACCACGGAATGTGAAGAATCGAACGGATAATGCGTTGGTATTTACGAGCCGAAAGGGTGGTTTCTGGTGGAAGCTGGCGCTGACTGCTGCGGGAGCGAACTTCCACGCAGACATATTCTCTGCCCTGTTTGGCAATAATATCTATTTCGCCGTAAGGTGTATAGACATTTTGGCGCAACACCTGAAAGTGTTTATTTTTGAGATATTGAGCAGCAATGGCTTCAGCGGTTTTGCCGCGGATGACGGTAGAGTTTTTTTCTGACATGCCCATACCATGGCATACAAAAAGTACAGAAAAGAAACAGTTTTAGGAAAATGAAATGTTGAGCAACGAATTATTCGTTGGTAACAATGCGTTTCTTGATTGAGGTAGCAGCTTTACCAACGCGGTCACGGAGGTAGAAGAGCTTGGCACGGTTGACTTTACCGGCTTGTTTCAAGCTGACGCTCTCGATCATTGGGCTGTGCACTGGGAAAATACGCTCCACACCAATTCCACCAGCCGCAATTTTGCGGACGGTGAAGGTTTGGCCAGTACCACGACCGCTGATAGCGATCACAGCGCCTTCAAAAACCTGGGCGCGAGTTTTTCCACCTTCATCAATTTTTTGGGCTACACGGATGGTGTCTCCCACAGAAACTTTAGTATTGTGTATAGTTGCGTATTTGCTCATAGGATGTCCTTCTCAGTCGAGGAAAGTATTGTACCATACTCTTCCTCTTTACTAGAGGTCTATTTTTCGTTTTGCTCGACGGCGGCGTTCATAAAGGCCACAAACAACGGATGTGGATCGAGTGGACGAGATTTGTACTCTGGATGACCCTGCGTGGCCACAAAGAACGGATGTTCTTCGCGTGGCAATTCAATGAACTCCACTAGGCTTTCTTTGACCGATCGACCAGCAATAACCAAACCGGCTTTTTCCATTTCTTCGGAAAAGGCATCGTTAAATTCGTAGCGGTGCCGGTGGCGCTCAGAAATCAGACCGCGTTTGGCATCGAGCATGTGCTCGGTGTTGTTATAGATGTCGTAGGTGTAGGTGTCTTTCTTGAGCAGACATTCCCAGCCACCCAAACGCATGGTGCCACCGTAGGCGCGGTTTTCCATAATACGTTGCTGTTCGGGAATAATGTGGACCACGTTGTGTTTGGTCTTTGGGTTCACTTCTTCGGTGTGGGCATCTTTCCAGCCAACAACGTTGCGGGCAAACTCGACCGCAGCCAACTGCATGCCGTAACAGAGCCCGAGGTAAGGAATCTTGTTTTCGCGGGCGTACTGAATGCCGCGAATCTTGCCCTCGACTCCACGCTCTCCCCAACCAATTGGCACGATAATGCCGTCGAGATTTTTGAGGAGTGTGCTTGGGTCTTCAACTTTTTCGAGTTGTTCACTGTTGATCCAGACGATTTCGCTTTCGGTGTCGGCGGCCACGCTGGCGTGGTTCAAGGCTTCGAGTAAGGCGGCGTAGGAGTCGCGCAGTTCGTAGTCACCGGTGGCAAAGTACTTGCCGATGATGCCGATACGGGAAACGTGTTCTTTCGAACCGCGGACTTTTTCGACGTACTCGGTCCACTCTTTCATGTTGCGTTTGCGTGGCTTTTTGATGTCCATGGCAGCTAATAATTTTGTGTCGAATTCTTGGTCGGCGAAGACCATCGGGATGCCGTAAATAGTTTCCAAATCAGGGCTGTCGATCACGTGGTCGTGTTTGACGTGACAGAACAAGGCAAAGCGTTCGCGGCGGCGCTCGTCGATTGGTTTCTTGGCACGAGCCACAATAAAGTCTGGCTGAATAGCCATGGAGTTGAGTTGCTTGACCGAAAGCTGCGTTGGCTTGGTTTTTGGCTCACCAATATGGGACGGCGTAGGCATGTAGCTCACGTGCACGTGGACCACTGGAGTTTCATTGCTGTAGTCCAAAATACGAGAGGCTTCGTAGTACAAAATATTTTGGTACTCACCAGCGGTGCCACCGAGTTCGATAATGATGATCTCGGCGTTGTCGCGTTCGCCAGCGTTTTTGATGCGGTCAATGATTTCGTCGGTGACGTGGGGAACGGCTTCGACGTCTTCGCCATCGTAGCCGAAGGCGCGTTCGCGCTCGATAACGCTCTTGTAGACCTGTCCCATGGTCACAAAGTTGTGCAGGCCCATTTCTTGACCCAGGAAACGCTCGTAGGTGCCGAGGTCCATGTCGGACTCGGTACCGTCTTCACAGAGGAAGGCGTCGCCGTGTTCGATCGGGTTGATCAGGCCGGCGTCGATGTTTAAGTAGTTCTCACACTTCACAATCGTGACGCGGTAACCGCGGGATTTCAGCAAGTAAGAAACCGAAGCCGTGGTCGTTCCTTTACCCAGAGATGATAAAACTCCCCCTGATATAAAGATATATCCGAGTGGCGCGTAGGGCTTCTTTTTGGAAGAGGTTGAAGTTGAATTGCCATGATTGCTCATGGAAGTTCATTATACATGAGTTTTCGGGTATGGCGAGGCGAGATATGAGGTGTGTTGAGTTGATTTTAGGCCTATAAGTTGAAATTTATCCAATTTTTGCTACAATAGCCACAGTTTTCCGCGTAACGACTGTCACAGCGACGGTCTTTTTTATGCGGAAGGCGAGCTCGTGAACAGGTGAAGAGAAATTTTAAGCAAGGTTTTGTCTGTTTGTGGGCGAATAGTTTTCGTTTTCCTATTTAAGGAGCAAGATCATGCAGAAAA
>JAJOJK010000014.1 GCA_021208605.1 Candidatus Woesebacteria bacterium
CAGTTACTGAAGTAGCCGGCAAACTGCGCGCACTCTTACTCGAGTAAGCCTGGTGCCTTCGGTTGGCGGATCTGGCAAAATCTGCTACGATGATTCGGCTATGAAGAAGACTTGGATTATTCTCGGTATTATTTTAGTAGTTCTCCTGGGAGGCGGTGTTTTTGCCGCTACCCAATTTTTCGGGAAACCAGCAGAGCAAGCTGCGGCACCCACTCCAACGCCAGTTCCTGAGAAGGTGAACACAATTCCTATCACTGAACGTCCATATGCCCAAATGATTCCTTCTGCCAATGGTCGCAATCTTACGCTGGTGATTGGTGAACTTAAAAAGCCAGCCGCTGAGGGTGAGTATGAACTGGAGTACCAATCCGGCACCCTGTTACAAGGTGCTTTCGGTCGTATCGATGTGGAAGACCTGCCGGGTGCTGAACTCGACATTTTGCTGGGAAGTTGTAGTGCCGGCGGAAAGTGTTCGTACCACGAAGATGTCACTGGTGGCAGCCTTTTACTGCGTTTTGAAGATCCAGAAAAATATGTGCTCAAAAATGAGTGGGCCTTTATTGAAAACGAAGAGAGTGAAACCATTTTTAGTTCTCGTGACGCCAAGTTTGTTCTAGAAGGCGATTCTTTAGAAGATGTCGGCTATGCCGTCATTTTGCAAACGCCTGGCTTGCCAGAAAATGTTGATCAAGCGTTATTGTCTGATCCCTACACCGTGAGTTTGTCCGAAAGTGCTCGTGGTCCGTTTATGGTGAGTATCCGCATGAAAGAAGCCGCCGCTGACGCACAGCTTCTTGCCTGGGATGGCACAGAGTGGATTGAGCTCGAAACCACCGTCGAGGAAAAACTCGCTACTGCCGAAATCGACGAATTGTATGACGCTTACGTAGTTGTATCGGCCAGCGCAGCCGGATCCGACACTAGCAGTGAAATGACTCCAGAGGAAGAAGTAACCGAGTAACCATGTGGCACATGCTTCGCAATCGACTGCAGTTGCGCAACAAGAAAGAACTCGTTGAGCAGGATCGCGGTTCGCAAAGCTACTACATTTTGCTGTGTATCTCGGCTTTGATAGCGACTCTCGGCGTTCTCATTGATAACGCTACCGTAATTATTGGTGCCATGCTGATCGCTCCCTTAATGGTGCCTATTATGGCTTTAGCAGTTTCGGTCGCGCGCGGCGAGGCGGAAAACATCATTAACTCTCTGGGCAATCTTTCGATGAGTATTTTAGTCGTGGTGTTATTAGCATTTTTGACGAGCAAAGTCGTGCCGGTGGTTGAAATTCCTGAACAAGCTTTATTGCGTGCGCAGCCGAATATTGTTGATTTGCTGATTGCGATTGCCTCTGGTGCGGTGGGTATGTATGCCTACTTGCATCGGGATGTGCCCGAATCTCTTGTGGGAGTTGCCATTGCTGTTTCTTTGGTGCCACCGCTGACCGTGGTCGGACTCGGGTTTGGACTCGGGGCGTTTCTGTTATCTTTGGGCGCGACGGTACTGTTCTTCACGAACGTGGTCGCCATTCTTTGTGCAGCGGTAGTAGTTTTGTTCTTACATGGAAAGTCAGCGCAAGATTCGCGATCAGAAGAAAAACGGGATGTGGCATTAGCAAGCAGCGGTATTACGTTGGCAATTGCGGTTATTTTGGGCGTGTTACTGAGTGGTGCATTTGTGCAGGTGTATCGAGAGGAGCAGCGGAAGGCCATTGTTCGAGAAACACTGACGCCACTTGTCGAAGAGGTCGGCGGAACGATTACTGAACTGGAGACGACGCTTGGTTCCGGCCAAGTAGCCGTCGACGCTATCGTCCGCGTTCCAGATAATGTTGAAGAACTCGATGTGCAGCGAATGAACAACGCTTTGGTGTACGCGCTCGAGAATTCGGTTGATCTCCAGGTATCCCTCATTCGCATCCAACAAGCCACCCGCGAATTAGAAGCAGACGAACAGCAGAAAATCCAGGAAATTAAGAGTAAAACGCAGACTGAGTCACTCCAGGAACTGGAAGGCAGTTCAGCGGGCGAAGGCGAGCTGATGGAGGTGCTTGATGCTACTCATTCGGGCGAGGTAGAAACCGAAAAGGCCTCTGAATCAGCTGAGCCAGCACCGGAGAGTACAGACTCCGCGGAACCTGTTATTTTGGAACGAGAATAGTCCACTTGGCACCTCCATTTTCCTGATATAATACTCGTCTGTTTGCACATCGGTGCAATCGTGCCACCTTAGCTCAGTTGGTAGAGCGGCGCTTTTGTAAAGCGTAGGTCGTGGGTTCGAGTCCCACAGGTGGCTCTCTGTGCAAGAAATTCCAAGGCGCAGTTAGGGACCCTGCCGCCGCATGTGGTGTGTACCACATGCTCTGGCACCCCAAGGCACCTCGTAATTTCTTGCACAGAGAAGTGAGGATATTCCCTCAACAGAGACAGCGAAGATGTGATACAATAGCTCCTCTGTAAGGAAAGAGAAATATGGCAAAGAAGAAAAAAGGACCACGCGCAGTTGTTGCTATGCGATCTACTGCCAGCGGTCACAGCTACTACACCACTCGTAACAAGCGTAATCGTCAGGAAAAAGGTCAAGGCAAACTTGAGCTTCGTAAGTACGATCCGATTACCAAACAGCACGAGACCTACAAAGAAGATCCCAAGACCAAGTAATTCGGGATTCTTCGCTTTTTCTTGTATTCAAGTATTTGTGAGCAGTTTTTTTTGCACATCTGAACACGTGTTGTTTTCAGACATGTACAAATAATTTCTGATTCTTTATAGTAGAGGCATGTACCGCAAGTTGGTTGTTGGCCTTTTTTTCTTTCTGGCGCTTTTTGGGATTTTTACTCAACCAACGTATGCGAATAGTTGTACTTTTAACATCGTCGAGCTCCCAATGGTGGTGCCTATGTCATGGAAACGCTTGGAGCGGTTCCCATTCAGATCACAAGTGCCGAAATTGATGGACAACTTATCAATGCGCCAGATAATACGGCGTTTTACATTAACGTTCCCGAAACCGGAAAACGGTACTATATTCCCGCTGCACAAGTGCGAAACGGAAATATTTCTATCAGTGTGCGAAATGATTCGAGCGGTAACTCCGTATTTCAAGAAGGACGAAACCATACGCTTCAGCTCGTACGCGATTGGGGTCCAGTTTCTCCCCACACAGTTATTTGTAATGCCAACGCTATTGTTACGGTGCCGGATCAGGTGAACGAAACCTGTAGCATCTCGAGCCAAGTAACGAAAAACTCTGGTGGTGGTTTTAATGTCACCATGCGGATTAACGCCGAAGGATTGCGCAACGGTGGAGCTTATGCCGTGCGACTGGATTCCTGGACGCAATGGTTTTCTGGTAATGGAGTAAACCAAGATTTTGTGCGCACCTTTGAGGCTGACCGGGCAGGTCAGCGCCAATCACTCTATGTCTATGCAAATGGATGCCAAGGTGGCGAAGGGGCGTGTGCAATCTGTAGTGCACAAGTATTCTTTGATCCCGATGCCGCTGAAGTCGATATAGTCGAAGATGCTGATGACTTTAATGATGTTTCTCCCGACGCTTTACCAGCTGGCGTGGAAACAGAAGACGAGGTCATTGATGATTTTCAGTACTGTTTACAGGTGCCAGAAGGAGTGCAACGCACCAACTGTTTGGAATGTGTAGCAGATGAAGAAGGCGCGCGAGTGTACACGGCTGTCGGCTGTATCCAAACGAACGGGAAAGGCTTGACGGAGGACTTGATTCGCCTCTTAATGGGCGTTTCTGGCGGAGTGGCTCTTCTCTCCATTCTTGCTGGTGCCTTCTTGTTTACGGTGTCTCAAGGCGATTCTTCTAAATTGAAGGAAGCGAAGGCACTTTTAACAGCGGCGGTTACAGGACTATTCTTTATTATCTTCTCGGTATTTATTCTGCAGTTTGTTGGTGTGTCCATTTTGCAGATTCCGGGCTTGGGATAAACGCCTCAGTTTATAGAGCTCTCTATTATTGTGATACGAGTGGAAATTCGCTTGATTGCACAACTAACGATGTGTAATGCATTTCAGAGAGTGGATGCCACTGGTGACACAGCCTCGAGGTCGAGTTTTGTCGTGGATTCCACAAGAGCCATCCGCTTGTAGTTGTGGGCATGCACCCCGGATACAAAGATAATACCCCCGCTTTCCAACAACATAATAGATACCATCTTCTTCTGGGATGTCTTTGAGCGACATATATGGGTTGTCAGGGTTTTTTACATGCGGATACAAATTACCAAATATACTTGTTTTGCTGCCCACTACGGCAAGTTCTAGTGTCACATTGCTACAACATCGACCACAGTGATAACAGGGATTAGACTCATTCCAGTGGGAATAATCCACGGCGTCTTGGTCCTTATTCTTTCGCTGCTGTTTATGACTTGGAGCGAATATTTGCGTCAGTGGAATAAATACCTCTCGCATAGACTCGACATTATACACTTGAAACAAATATTTATTCTTCCAGACGAGAAATAGTGTCGCGAATTTGCGCTGCCAGTTCAAAATTCCAGTCTTTGGCCGCGTTGCTCATGACGCGCTGCAGCTTGCGAATGAGAGACTTTTTGTCGCTCGGGGTGAGCGTAGCGGGTTCAATAGCTTCCAAAACGAGAGACTCTTTTTTATTGAGTTCGACCACTGTCCCCTGAGGTGCTTCTGGTTTTTCAAATGGCTGCAGGTGCGTTTTTTCTTTGAGCGTGAAAACGCCGGGTGTTGTGGAGGGGGTAGTTCGCTTAATAAGTTGCTCCCGAATCGGCTTGGCGATAGTGGTTGGTGTTATACCGTGCTCCTCGTTATAAGCCATTTGGATTTCGCGGCGGCGCTCAACTTCGTCGATGGCGGCCTGCATGGATTTGGTCATGCGGTTGGCGTAGAGAATGACACGTCCTTCGACGTGGCGCGCGGCGCGACCCATGGTTTGGATGAGTGAGCTGGTAGAGCGCAAGAAGCCTTCTTGATCGGCGTCTAATATGGCCACTAAAGTGACTTCAGGCAGGTCTAACCCTTCACGAAGCAAGTTTACGCCAATCAGCACGTCATAGGCACCGCGGCGGAGTTGTTCGAGGATCTCGCTCCGATCAATGGTGTCGATGTCGGAGTGCAAGTACTGCACTTTTGGTAACTCGACTTTTTGCCAGTCAATTTCGTAGCCGTGGTCTTTGAGGAGTTTTTCCACTTTAGATTTGTTATTGAGGTATTGAGTGAGTACCTCGGCCATTTTCTTGGTAAGCGTGGTCACCAAGACACGTTGGCCGCGTTCTTTGCGGACGAAAATTTCGTGAATGAGGTTCGGAATTTGGCCATCAACTGGACGGATATCTACGGGCGGGTCGACCAGTCCAGTTGGTCGAACGATTTGTTCGACTACGTTTTGCTGGCTTTGCTCGATTTCCCACTCGTTGGGTGTCGCCGAAACGTACATGGTCTGATCGAGACGGTCTTGGAACTCATGAAACTGTAGCGGGCGGTTATCGATCGCTGCGGGCAGGCGGAAGCCATAGTCAATCAGTGTTTCTTTGCGTGAGCGGTCACCGGCATACATGCCGCGTACTTGCGGAACGGTGATGTGGCTTTCGTCTAAAATGGTAAGGAATTTGCCGCTGCCAAACTTTTTGGCGTTGTAGTGGAAGTAGTCCAACAGCGTGAATGGTGGCTCGCCAGGTTGGCGACCGTCGAAGTAGCGTGAGTAGTTCTCAATACCGTTTACAAACCCAACCTCGCGGATCATGTCGATGTCGTGGAGCGTGCGTTGTTCTAAACGATAGGCTTCGACGACTTTGTTTTGGTTTTTGAGTTCTTCCACGCGCTGGCGCATGTCGGTTTCGATTTGGGTGAGCGTGTCGTTGACGTCGGTGCCGGCAATATAGTGTTTGGCCGGGTACAGACGCGTGCGCTTGGGGGCATAGTCGCCAGTCATGGGGATGGGTTCATTCCAACGTTCGCCAGTGGTGGGATCGATGCGGTCGAGGCGATCAATGGTGTCGGCTGGCATAGCGAGAGAAAGGGCCCAGTTTTCGTTGGCGGGCCAGATTTGAATACGGTCGCCGCGAATACGGAAGGTACCGCGCAGGAGATCGGCGGTGGTACGTATGTACTGCATGTCGACGAGTCGTTGAATAAGAGTTTGACGAGAAATAATTTCGCCTTCAATGAGATCAAGGGCATGGGTGGCAAAGTCTTCTGGTTTGCCTAAGGCGTAGATGCACGAGACAGATGACACCACAATGGTGTCAGGCCGCGAGAGCAAGTTTGCGGTGGCGCCGAGTCGGAGTTTGTCGATTTCGTCGTTGATGGTGGCTTCTTTTTCGATGTAGGTATCGCTGCTGACGATGTAGGCTTCTGGTTGGTAGTAGTCGTAGTACGACACAAAATAGCTCACCGCATTATCTGGGAAAAAGTCGCGGAACTCTTGGTAGAGCTGCGCGGCCAAGGTTTTGTTGTGGGCGATAACGAGTGTGGGTTGTTGCAAGTTGTTGATGACTTGCGCCATAGTGTAGGTTTTCCCAGAACCCGTCACACCCAGCAAAACTTGGTCGTTTTGACCCTGTTGGTACTGTTCGGTGAGTTGCTCGATGGCTTTGGGCTGATCACCGGCTGGCTGGTAGGAAGATTTCAGTGAAAACATGAACAGTTTATTATAGCGGATTTTTATTTGATTTTCTGTTCCATTCGGGTGATTCGGGTGCAATTTGGGTGGCGGGTGAGATTGATATATTTACGGCATGTTTGTGTCGAAAAGATCAGCTTTACAGGGTGCTCTCAATTTGGGTATTGTATGTGTAGTTCGGTGATTGTTCGCCGGTAATGAACCCGAAAATATGAGTTTTTGCGAAAACGTTTTTCGCACTCAAGGAGGCCGCCCATGGCAGTAACGCTGTACCGCCGTCAAAGACAAATTGTAGACTTCATTGCGCAGTATATTCAAATGAATAATTACTCGCCCACGCTGCAAGAGATTGCCGATGCTATTGGTGTGTCTTCACTAGCAACTGTTCACGAGCATTTATGTGCTTTGGAGAAAAAAAGGGTAATCCGCCGAGCGGATGGAGCTGTACGCGGTATTGAGCTCATGGACCGTACTTTCTTGAAGATTTCCGAAGGTATCGATTTGCCTATTTTGGGATTTGTGGCCGCGGGTCGACCCATCGAGCCCTACACCGATCCAAACGCCACTTTCAAAGTTTCTCCACACCTCGTATCTGGCAAACGCCGGGCTTACGTGTTGCAAGTCAAAGGTGAATCGATGATCGAAGACGGTATTCTCGATGGCGATTACGTCGTGATCGAAGAACAGGAAGATGTCCGCGATGGTGATATTGTCGTCGCCCTGCTGGATAACGGCTTAGCCACGCTGAAACGCTACTATCGTGAAGCTACTCGAATCCGTTTAGAACCCGCTAACGCCACTATGTCTCCGATCTACGCTACCAACGTGAAGATTCAAGGTCGCTGTGTGGGATTGATTCGGAAATTTATTGCGTAAGCGATTTTAACCAGGTCAGTTGCCGTTTCGCGTATTGGTACTCCTGTGTCGTCCACAGCGACAGGAGGTCATTTTCTGAGATTTCATTTTGAAGAAATTGGCGTAAGTAGGTGTAGCCAGTTGCCGAAAAAGCCGGCACATTCCAGTTTTGGTACTGGTGCATAAGTTTTTGTGTCTCTTCGAGTGCGCCCTGAGAGAACCGCTGTTGCACTCTTTCTGCAATGCGCGAGCGGATGGTTGTGGGGTCATTGCTTATGAAGTGAAATCGCACTGCTTCACTATGGAGGAGTGGCTCAACTGGCGTTGGTTTGGCGTGAGCGATTTCCAGCGCTCGGACGAGTCGACGATGATTTGCTTGGTCTGATTGGTTCATTTTTTCCCAACGATCGGCGTCAGCTTCCTGGAGTTGAATTTGGAGTGCTTCTCTTTTTTTTGACGCAAGCTGTGTACGCAGAACCTGATTCACCGGTACAAATAAAGACTCTGGAGGATCGAGCAAGACAGAAGCGTATTGCCATGAACCGCCCACGAGGATAAGTGGTTTTTGCTCTGCACGATGGTGCGCAATAATGGGCGCCGCGTAGCGATAGAAGTGGGCGATGCTCCAGTCCTCATCTGGGGTGACGATATCGAATCCGTAGAGCCGAGTTTGTCCATCGCTATATACCGGAATTGTGGTGAAGGTGGAGTGAGGTTCGGTTTCTTGTACGAATGAAGTCGGAATATCTTTGCCGGTTACGATATCCATTCCCGTGAAAACTTGGCGAGAATCGTAGGACAGAATATTAGCCTGCAAATGCTTGGCTTCTTGGAAGGCCCAGTTAGTTTTGCCGCTAGCTGTTGGTCCAAAGACAAGAGTGAAAAGTGGTGTCGGAGCAGTATTCATGGTGTTAGCCGGAGTTGATAGCCAAGTCCGTAGACAGAGTCAATCGTGACCTGAAGTGGTTGCAGTTTTTTGCGGAGTCTTTGAATCGTAACATGGATCGCACTTTTGGTGATTGTGCCGTGGCCGCTGTTTTCAAAGATCTGGAAAAGATCTTGTTTATCGACATGACGATCAAGTGTTTTTAAAAAGATGCGCAAAAATTGGCTTTCACGTTTGCTCAGGCGAACAGCCTGGTTTTTTCTTTCGACCACGCGCTTTTGTGTGTAGAAGTGGAGGTCTTGGCAGTGTACGCAGTCTGCAATGAGTTTCTTTTCTCGGCGTAGAAGTGCTTGTAAGTGATACTGCAAGCAACGCAGAGAAAGCGGTTTCATCAAATAGGCATCGGCGCCGCGACGCAACGCAGCAATGCGAGTTTCTTCATCTTTTTCTTGGGTAAGGACGCAGATACGGGTTTCTGGAGCATCTTGAGAGACAAAGGGAATGACGTCGAGACCACTGCCATCAGGGAGGTGACAGTCAACAAGTACGATGTCATAAGAGGCTGGATTTTCAGCCAGATACGAAAAAGCGCCTTGCAGCGTAGTGACGTGTTCGGTGGAAAAGAGACGGTTCATGGAACGATGAATTTGGGAGTGGAGCAAGGCGTTATCTTCAATGACGAGCAGCTTGGGCTTGGTTGTAAAAGGCATGCCCCGAATTATAGCGCATTTACTAACAAAAAACTAACAATTTTTATTGCTCTACTTGGATGACTGACTCACCTTCACGTTGGAGACGGAGGTTTTCACGGGCGCGGCGTTCGAGTTCAAAGCTGCTCGTGGCTTCAAGTACTTCCTCTTCCAGTTCGCGAGTTTCTTGTTCGAGGAGTTCAATAAGTCGTTCTTCCTCTTTTATATTTTGCAGAGCTTGGTACGATGTCCAGATTGTTCTTACCAGTGAGATTAAAAGAGCAATTACAAAAAGCCCAAGAAGGAGTCGGATCAGAAATGTAGAGAGGCGTTTCATATCTTATAGAATCAACTTATAAGCAACACTTGACTTAATATTATCGGATATTACAATATAGCACAACTCTTCTTATATTCTCCAACGACAGTTGTGAAATAGAAAAAAGCATTATGTGGAAACAACAAATCGAATCCTACGTTAGCTGGCTGAAAAAGGCAGGCAAAGCAGAAGCAACAGTTATTGCCTACCAAAAAGATATCGAACAACTGGCCGAATTCTTAATGAAGGGTGGCAAAACCGATTTCCAACAAGTGACAGCCGAAGATATTGAAGCCTATAAAGCCGAGCTCAACACGCTCCGGTACACCGATAAGTCTGTTTCCCGCAAACTCAACTCCATTAAGTCATTTTTCCGCTATTTACTCGAGACCGATGTGGTCGCCGAAAACCCAGTTCGCAAAGTTTCCCATCCCAAATACAAGGTAGCTCCGCCACGCGTATTAGCCAAGACAGAGTACCGTGCTTTGCGTGACGCCTGTAAAACCGATGCGCGCATGAGTGCTGTTATTGAACTCCTTCTCCAGACGGGTATTCGCATCAGTGAACTGGCTGGCATGCAGCTGGAAGATATCAATCTCGACAAACAAGAGCTCTTTATTCGTGCGCATGGTTCGCATGGATCACGCATAGTGCCTCTGAACGAGGCGGCTTGTGATGCGATTCGACTCTATGAAAAAATTCGTCCTCGCACCAAAGAGCGTACTTTTTTCTTAACCAAAAGCTGTCGACCATTTTTAGTTCGCAACATTCGCAGTGCAATTGACCGTTATTTTAAGATTGCCGGCATTGAGGACGCTAAGGTCAATGACTTGCGTCATACCTTTATTGTGGAACAACTGGCCGCTGGTGTGCCGTTGGTCAATGTCAGCAAGATCGTCGGCCACAAACGACTCTCGACAACTGAGCGATATTTGCAATTTCTTGACCTGGAAGACATGCACACCGACGTCGAAATTCGCGAGCTCTAAATTCCACACCATTGGCAGACTGCCAACAGTGTCCTCAATTTGTGCTGTTATAATAACCAGCATGAAACCTACGATTGCTTTCCCAGACTGGATGAAAATGGATATTCGACTCGGTACGATTGTCGAGGCGAGCAACCCAGAATGGTCCAATAAATTGATTGAACTTCATGTTGATTTTGGTGCAGAGCTTGGTGAGCGCACCATTTTTACTGCTATGCGAGAATTTAAATCGCCGGAAGATTTTGCGGGCAAGCAGGCACTCTTTCTCGTGAACCTGCCACCGAAAAAAATGGGTGAGTCCGAAAGCCAAGGAATGATCTTGGCACTTGATCCAGCAAATGCAGATAGCAATTCCGAACCAGTTATGCTACTGTTTGACAACATTGCTCCAAATGGTTCGCAAATGGCATAAAACCTCAGAGACGAATAAGGAAATCTATGGCAGAAAAGACTTCATCCAATTCACAAAAATCTTCGCCTTCCAGCTCAAAAAAAGCGGGACGTCGAATTGAAATGCAGTTCAACTTTAATCCTCGCCGCATGTTTGTGTGGCTCTTATTAGCGTTGTTGTTCTTGCCATTACTCGTCAATATTTTCTTTGGCGCGAATCGTGAAGAAGTGGCCTTGTCACAGTTGTTGCAAGATGTTCGATCGGAACAGGTTGCATCTGTTGAAGTGAGTGGCGCTGATGTGGCGCTCCAGTATGAAGATGGTACCGAGAAAAAATCCCGCATGGAAAACGGACAAGACTTTGTCAGTTTGCTTGAGCAAATCGGTGTTGATCCGACCAGTGTGGAAATTTCGGTAAAAGGCATGACCGCGGCCTCACTTTTCTGGGACTTCGTGGTCAACTTCTTACCACTGCTTCTCATGGTGGTGTTCTTCTTATTCTTATTCCGCCAAGCTCGCGGCGCTCAGGGCGACATGCTCGGATTTGGAAAAAGCAAAGCTAAGTTCTTTGTGAAAGGCAAACAAGACATCAGCTTCAAAGATGTTGGTGGCATGAAAGAAGCCAAGCAAGAGCTGGAAGAAATTGTTGACTTCATGAAGCATCCGAAGAAGTACCGTGATCTCGGTGCCCGCACTCCTAAGGGTGTGCTGTTGGTTGGTCCAGCTGGTACTGGTAAGACGCTGCTGGCTCGCGCTGTGGCTGGTGAGGCGGGTGTTTCTTATCTGTCTATCGCCGGTTCTGAGTTTATGGAAATGCTGGTCGGTGTCGGTGCCGCTCGGGTGCGTGACTTGTTTGAAACTGCCAAAAAGATGGCGCCCGCCATTATCTTTATTGACGAAATTGACGCTATTGGTCGTAAGCGCGGACACTCCAGTGGTGTCGGTAGCCACGATGAGCGTGAACAAACACTCAACCAGATCCTGGTCGAGATGGATGGTTTCACTCCCAAAGACAATGTAGTTGTTTTAGCCGCTACCAACCGTGGTGATGTTCTTGATCCCGCTTTGACTCGCCCTGGTCGTTTCGACCGTCGGGTGTCGGTAACGCTGCCGGATATCGAAGAGCGTAAAAAAGTGCTGGCGATTCACAGCGAAAACAAACCATTCACCGATGACGTGAACTGGGAAGTTGTCGCCAAACGAACCGTTGGTTTCTCTGGCGCTGACCTAGAAAACATGTTGAACGAAGCGGCTATTTTAGCTGCACGCGAAAACAAGAAGAAGATCGATATGAAAGATATCGAAGAAGCAGCCTTGAAGGTCAAACTCGGACCTTCCAAGAAGCGTTTGCAGTCTGAGTACGAGCGTCGTATGACTGCCTACCACGAAGTCGGACACGCGATTGTGGCGCACATGTTGCCACACGCTGACCGTGTGCACCGCGTTTCGATCGTGTCACGTGGTTCGGCACTCGGATTTACGTTAACTCCGCCAGATAAAGATAAGTATCAAGAGACCCGTTCAGACATGATGGCTGAGATGGCTGTCCTCTTAGGTGGTCGAGTAGCCGAAGACGTGTTCTTCAATGAACTCACCGGAGGTGCTTCTAGCGACATCCGCAAAGTGACCGCGGTCGCCCGTCACATGGTCTTGGATTATGGTATGAGTGAGTTGGGACCGGTGAACTTCAGTCCGGCCATGGATGAGCGTGGATATTCTGGCACTGAGTATCGTCCATCACCAGATATTCAAGCAAAAGTAGACGCCGAGATGACTCGTCTCGTTGCCGAAGCCGAAAAGCTGACCCGTGAGATTGTTGCGAAGCACAAGAAGGTCATGGACAAGATCGTGGAGAAATTACTCGAAGTAGAAACTTTGGAAGCCGAGGACTTTGAAGAGTTGGTCGGTACACCGAAAGCAACTCTTGACGAGAATCTGGCGAACGCGTAACAATGAAGCGTATGCCACGCCGCGTTCGAGATGATCTCTTAGCCCAACGTCGATTTCGACACATTCTCATGGCCTTGGTGGCTGTATCGCTGGCAGTTGGTATCCTCATCGTGCCGATAGAAAAAAATGTCGGTATGATTCAAGACTACGAAGATGGTCTCTGGTGGACTATTACCACAATTTCCAGCGTCGGATATGGCGATGTTGTGCCAGTAACGACACTGGGTCGTTTTGTTGGCGCGATTTTGCAAGTACTTGGTTTTGTGATGTTGAGTGTGCTGCTTGGAATGGTGACCTTTGCGATCAACAAAAAGCAAGAAACTATTTATTGGGCGCGTGAGTTTGAGCGTTTCAACCAACTCGAGCGTCGTCTGAGTGAAATCGAGAAACAATTACAATACCTGGTGCGATCTGAAGCCGAGAGAACAGGCGATTTGCCAACCGAAGATGCAAAGAAAGAAGCATAGCGGTGGTGGCGCGTTCCATTCAGGATATTGATTTTGTTTTGCTGGATAGCTATTCATTGTTGTTCCGCGCTTTTTATGCCTTTCCCTTATCATTAACTTCTCCCGATGGCGAACTGACGAATGCGACCTTTGGTTTCACCAAGCTTTTGCTCGACATGATGCAAAAGATTCATCCTGATTACTTAGTGGCGGCTATCGATATGGGAGAACCCACATTTCGTCACGAGGCCTTTGTTGACTACAAAGCAAATCGCGAAGAAGCGCCGAATGAATTGAAGCAGCAGATCAAATTTATGCAGCAGATTCTGGAAGTGTTGAATGTGCCCACGCTTGGTTTTGTTGGCTATGAGGCTGACGATGTCATTGGTACAATTGCTACTGATTTGCGAGAAGAACATCCTGACAAAAATGTTGGTATTTTTACTGGTGATCGTGACTCGTTTCAGTTGGTGGGTGAGTCCGTGTATGTGATTATGCCGGCTACGGGCCGAGGTCGGAGTGGGCTCGATTTAGTGGATTCAGAGCGAGTGATTGATAAATTTTCAGTTCGACCAGATCAGGTTGTTGATTACAAAGCTCTTTGTGGCGACGCTTCTGATAATATTCCCGGTGTAAAAGGTGTGGGGCCGAAGACGGCTGCACAACTGTTGCACGAATTTGGTACTCTTCAGCGCATCTATCTTGGTCTGGCCTTGGCGGCGAATCAACAGGAGGTACTCGACGCTTTCAAAGTAACTCTTGATGAGGCAACCAAGTCTGATTTGGCAGCCAAAGCAGCGGCACTTTCACCGAGTGTGATTCGAAAGTTGACAGCCGATCAAGAGAATGCCTTCTTATCCCAAAAATTAGCACAGATAGATACACGCGTTCCCCTTGATTTTGATATTGAACAAGCACGTGTAAACGAGTATGACAAAGCCCTGGCTACCGAAGTATTTACCCATTTGGGTTTCCGTTCTTTATTGAAACAACTTCCCAATGATCGTTTTGAGACCGCGATTCAAGAATCGCTCTTTTAGCCAGAACGTAGTCCTTGTTTTTTCTTACACAACCATTGTATGATGAGTAGGTTGTGAAGCCAGAAAAAAACCTTCGCTCATTGATGAAGAAACACTCTGATCGGTATCAGGGTGATCAGTCAACCACAAAAATTACCTCCGAAGAGTCTTCAGATACTTCCCAAATTTCTGTGTTATCCAAGGTTCACACCCGTTTTACGACGGCGTGGCAGTGGTTGCGTTCCCCGCGCTCCAAGCAGTGGCGACAACGTTTTGCCGTAATTTCGTTGGTGCTTATTATTACTCTCGGTGGAGCTGCCGTCTACATTACTTCGTTCACGAATTTTGATCTGCGTCAGTGGGCATGGGGTGGAGCTGGTTTCAGCCAGGAACAGCTTTCTCGCGCGAGTCTAGAACTCGATGAAAATATTTCAGTTGGTGACCCAGCGGTGGCAGAACTCTTTACTGATCTCACCTACTTGTATCCCGATGCCGACGTAGTGAGTGTTACCGATGACGATTTTGGTATTACGGCTGTCGCTTTTAAGGCATTCAACCCTGAACTTCAACAAACATTTATTTTTATTCGCGTCGAGAACGCTCCGTATATTGAAGGTACTCTTCCGAAAGTGTGGGTAACGACCAATTCTGGTGTCAATGTTGAGGCCGGCGTCGGCGAGTACGTGATCGAAAATGGACAGCTCGTGGGCTATTTTATTACGACGGTCGAAGGAGAGTCCGATTTCTACGACACTTTATCGCTGACACTTGATACCTTCCTTGACCAAGCTGAGCCCTCACCCGCATTCTTCCGGGCTAACTTTGCTGATGACGATATGGAGATTGAACTATGAACGTATCTCGATATTTCCGCTTTGTGAGTGTGACCCTTCTTGTTATGTTTATTGGTCTTTTTATGAATGCGACTCCCGCTTTTGCGAACTGTGACGGCTGGGCTTCACCAGGCACAACGCATCGAAACAACGGAAATGGTTGTTATTACACCTGTAATGGAGACAGTTGGAGTGGACCAACGAAGTGCGACGGCGGTGGTGATGGAAAATGCCAGGGCTGTGATCATGCCAGCAAGGAAGATGCCGAGCGTGCCGTCAAGCAACGCCAAAAAGAAGCTGAGAACAAGATTAAAGAACAAGGTGGACTCAATAGCGAAGCCACGAAAAAAGTTCGTCAAGAAACACAAGAGAAGTATGGAAATTCAGTTTTGCAAAGTTCCGAAGCCGAACCTCGTGATGAAGATCCGGCGGCGCAATCGTTAGCCGTAGCTGGGCAAGAGTGTGATCCCAATTCTGGCTCCGCTGGCTCGGTTGGCCCAGGCGGCAGTTGTTGTATTGGCGGTGTGGTGGAGTGTAACTCGGACACCAACGGTAGTTGTAGCGGTGGCATTAACCGCTTTGGAACTTATGGCGTCTGTGGTATCAAGCCCAGCTGTGGTGATGGTATTGCTTCGGCTCACGAGTGTAGTGCTCCCAATGTCTGTCCTCGTGATTATGCCAAATGCGAAGAACAAGGCTTTACGCAAACCGCTCAAGAGCGAACGGAAGAATACCATCGCGAACGATTCGATGAACTTACGCAAGAATGTCTCTTCGATGAAGAAGAATGGAGTGCGGGTTCGCTCGATGCAGATTGTGTACAGCAACTAAGCCGTACTACTCAAACGTTGACAAATTCCGGTGTAGATCAGGAGGAGCTGGTACAACGTCGTCAGACTTTGGGGGCATACTATACCGCTACCTACAATGTTGCTCAAGCAGAAGTTCTCTGTGCTAATGAGTCAGAGTATTGTCAGGCAGTGCGCGCCAACGCGGATGCTTCTTTGGCTCAAGCTCAGTCAAAATATGAAGCACTCAATTTTGATGAAGACTTAGATAGAAAAGTTACTCAATCTCGTAAAGCATATGCTCAAAAAACCTCGGAAACGACTCGTCAGCGTGTCGAAGCAGCAAGTGTTGGCAATATTGAAGACACGATGTCTGCCATTACCCAAAAATGTGCTGTGTATGAAGGTGCAGTAGAACAAGAGCGCTGTCTGCGAGTGAAGATGCGGGTGCAGCTTGGTCTAGACATAGAAGATGATGGCTTGATTACGGTTGATACTGAAAGTAGTTTTTATAAACAGTTTTGTACAGCTGCTGATCCAAAGGATCCGACGCAGCGAGTACAATTAAGGCAGTTAGAAGCAGCCGCACACTGTACGCCGCGAAGAACACTGCAAGCGTCCGACGTATTGGCCGAGTCAAATGTGCGCATCGAGGCTCCGGCTGGTATTTGTAATTTCCCTGGTGGATGTGAGTGTCAGTATCACGACATGTCGGTTGGGCGTGGTGAGCTCTGTTACCAAGAAGGCACGGAGTGGGTGACCTCCCGCCGTCAGGCGCAACTTCTGCCTGATTGTGGTGGTGAAGGGCAACTAGCATGTGGTTCCATACCGTCCAATTTTTGTGATGAGACCGGATTTGAAGTGGATACTTCCCTGCGATGTGTTGTTCCAGCGGAAGAAGATGCTGATCAACAAGGACAGGATGGATGTCCGGATGGTCAGCGACGAAATACAATTACTCAAGAATGTGTCCCGATTCCGGAAACAATTCCCTCTCTGGGTGTTCCACCGTGTCCAGCCAATAATCAGGTTGCACCGGGACGCTGTCGCTGTTTGCAAAGTGGTGAGGTGATTGAGCAGGGAGCCCTGTGTCAGCTTCCCCGTGAAGAAGATCCGGCCACACAAGTGATTCCCGAAGAGCGGGCCGATGTTCAAGACAGTGTTTTCCTGGACTCGGTAGATTCAATTGTTGAAGCGGGTGAGTCGTGCCCTGCAAACACTCAGTCTTGTTCTCTTGGAAATCGAACTGTGTGTGTTACTCGAAATGACTTAGCGACTCCAGATTGTGGATTGGTGGTGGCTGCGGTCGAAAGAGCTGAAGAGCGAGATGCTTTGTTTGGTGGTGCGGGGGACGCTACACCGGTTTCCACTGCCGAAGCTATTTCCCGTTTGACTGAAACAGCGAATGAGCCTACTCGTACTACCTCAAGTGAAAATACATCAAATTACTTTGATCTCAATAATACGGCTGTTTTAGGATATGGCGCTCCTCTTAAAATAGGGGATGATAATCTCCGCGAAGCTGCGGACTATAGTTTTACTTGTGGTGGACCAGAACAAGTTGTATGTATTGCCAATACAAACTATGGTGATATTCGCGTGTGTGATAGTAACACGGTATACCAACAATCAAGTGGCCTCTGTCTTCTTCCAGAGGTAATCGCAGGAGGAGAAGAGAGAGTGAGCGAGACTCGCGAGTACTGTCAGACAGTACAGAAAGATGAGTCAGGGTGTATTTTGGAAAATGGGCAACCGAACGGTCGTCGCTGTGAAGAAATTATATCTGGCTCAGGAGTGTACTCGCAGGTACAGGATCAACAGTGTAAGCAAGCACAACGAACGCCATTGTTTGTTCAAAATCTTCAACAAGTCCAACAAAATATAACAAATACTGTCGAAAGCATTGTGCGAGGTGTCTTTAATTTTGCCCAAGTACAGAATGCGCAAGAAATTGAGGACCTGAGCAGAGAAGCAAGTTACCTCATTGATATGCTTCGTCATGGAGCTGATGCCGATACTTTAGAAGATTTACGACAGACTCAAGCGGACTTGCAACGGCGTTGTGACTGGGCGAATGATCAATCTCAAGTTGCTCAGTATTGTTCGGAGTTTGCTCCGCGGTTAGAAGAAATTATTGGCGAGTCTGAAAGTGATGAGACAACTCGCCAAGAGCTTATGATGAGTGAAGGTGGTGGTCAGTATCTATATGGAGCCTTTGAAGAAGACGCCGGTCAAGTACGCTGTGGATCTTTGTCGACACCAGAGAATATTCAGCGAGCGCTGTATTGTTGTCCCAGTACAACTCATTACGAGTTACATGATTCTGGTCGATATACTTGTGTAGATAACGCGGAACAGGGGGCACAAGAGGAGCCTGCTGCAACGGAAGCGCCATTTATTGGGTATCGCTGTGCCCAAGTCGTCGGTTCAGTTGGAGCCGCGGATACTCGATTAGTTTGTCAGGAATGTGGTGGAAGCAATCAGCCAATATGTGACGCTGAGAATGGTCGCTACACCGTGCGCAGTACACCGCCAACCGCGGCTGATGTGCCACAAGGCGAAACCTATGATGAGTTTGATCGCCCGAGCGGACAACCAGAATTACGTGCTCCACTCGACTCGACGACCTCTGAAACTACCGCCGTGTACGAAACCATCCCTGCTGATGCCGATATTGCGACGTATGCGAGTCAGTCGGTTATCTATCGTTGTGGCACGCAGTCTGGTTTCTCAGGAGAGCAAAATATGTGTGCGCCATTTTGTGGCGGGAGTAGTGGCATCGTCTGTCCGGTCACGAATATTGACAGCGATCTCCCCGTCGATACGGCCAGCTTCTATGTCAGTCAAGAACAAGCGGAGCAACTGTCTGGTGCAGGATACGCGGTATCATCGCAGCCAGTCTCTGGTTGGTCCTATGGTCAGTAACCAGATCAAACTGGCTCGCTCCTTCCGTACCCATTCCCGACAACATCTGGTATTATGAAGTGTATGAAAGTTACTGTTATTGGAACTGGCTTTGTAGGTGTTGTCACCGCCGCCGTTCTCGCTTCTTTTAAAAACGACGTGGTCGGCCTCGATATTGACCCCAAAAAAGTTGAGTCACTCTCGCAAGGGAAAGTGCCTTTTTTCGAGCCCGGACTAGAAGACCTGCTCCAGCAAGAGCTTCAGAATGGGCAACTCACTTTCACTACTGATTACGCCGCGGCGATTACTGATGCCGATGTCATTTTGATTGCCGTTGGAACACCTTCTGCTCCCGATGGAAACGCTGATCTCACGTATGTGAAGAAGTCAGCCGAAGCTCTCGCGCCACACCTCAAAGAAGGTGCCGTGGTGGCTATTAAGAGTACTGTGCCACCTGGAACGCTCGATGTCATTCGCCCGATTATCGAAGAAAAAGCGACGGTCGATTTCGTAATGGCCTCGTTACCAGAATTTTTGCGCGAAGGTTCGGCAGTGCAAGATACGCTCCATCCTGATCGAGTAGTCATTGGCTGTACTGATCCCGATGGTTTAGCCATCTTGCGCGAACTCCATACGCCGTTTCATGCGCCGATTATTGAAGTCAGTCCAGAAAGTGCTCAGATGGGAAAATACTCCGCGAACGCCTATCTCGCGACGCGTATTACCTTCATTAACCAAATTGCCGATCTCTGTGAAAAGAATGGTGCTGATGTCAATGAAGTCATCAAAATTATTGGCCAAGACAACCGTATTGGCACGCACTACTGGTATCCAGGATTTGGATATGGTGGTTCGTGTTTCCCGAAAGATGTGAAAGAGCTGGCAGCATACTCCCGCACAGTGGGTTTTGGTAGCAACTTGTTTAACAAAATTACGGAACTCAACGAAGATCGCATTTTCGAAAAACTGGATCAATATGAAAAACGCATCGGCAGTTGGGACGATAAGACCGTTGCGGTGCTTGGCCTGTCCTTCAAGCCGCATACCGATGACATGCGCGAGGCGCCCAGTACAAAAATAGTGCCGCATTTGTTGAACAAAGGAGCCAAAGTGCAGGCGTATGATCCGATGGCTCTCGAGATGGCAGAACAAGTTTTTGGAGCAGCCGATGGCCTGCAATTAACCGATGACATTACCAAGGCAATTGCCGGGGCTGATGTGGTCCTCGCGGTTATTGAGTGGCCGCAAATTGTGGAGTTTGATTTTGCCGGAGTCGAGAAGCCGACTGTCTTTATTGATGGCCGAAATCAG
>JAJOJK010000006.1 GCA_021208605.1 Candidatus Woesebacteria bacterium
AGTATAAGGTAAAATGCCTGTTGCATTTTATACATGTGCTCCGGCGGGAATCGAACCCACAGCGATGGTTCCGGAAACCACTGTTTTATCCGTTAAACTACAGGAGCAATATCTGGTATTGTAGCGCAACTAAAAGTAAGTGTATTTCTCACTTACGATTCTAGTTTCGAGAGAAACTCAAAAAATTCCATAGCTTTTTCTTCCGAATACCCGTTTTCTCGCAGCAGATGTCGTACTTTGGGAAGAACCTCGGCTGAGGCAAGGACACAAACAAATCTCTCTGAGTGAGTGTTGTACTCTCTAAACTGTACGCTTTTCATAAGATATGAGTCTCCCGCTGCAGCATCTATTTGGTCTTCAGGTAACAAAACAAATAGACATCCTAGGGGAAGAAGAAAATCTTTAATCTGAATGTAATCTTTCACACTCAGTTCAACAGATTGTGGGGTAGTTACAGAAATTTGTCCTTCCCCATCAAAGCTTGAGCGAACAAGTCCTCTTTCCTGAGATGAGACAACTCCACCATATTCAATCATCGCTTTAGCAGCAATAAAACTAGTGCCATGAAATCGTAAATCAGGGAAGGTGACAGATAGTAGACTCATCCTTTGCGGAAATTCGCGTAGCAACTTTTGCCTGTATTCAATATCTTGCGAGTCAGGAACACGTGCAACTTCCAACACTTCTTCTAGAGAAGCAATATTCTCCAACATACTTTGAACAAGGCCTCGGCTTGTCGAGTCATTTCTCGTCGTAGGTACTCATTCAAAAACTCAGTTTCAATTACTTGTCTATACTGATCACGAGCTAGTTGAAGCTCTTTTTTAGCCCCATCAAGCATTCTTCTTACTCTTTCATTTCTCTCCTGCAAATCTCTAGCGGTAGGGTAAGACTCAGGTGCCATAATTATCTTTCTTTTTTCCCAAATGTTGTACATATGTATAATCTATAAGGTGGAAGAAAAATACAAGTACTTTGTCGACCAAATTCTCACCTGGCATCAACACAACGGCCGCCACAACCTGCCTTGGCGCAAGCCAAACATCACTCCCTACGAAGTTTGGGTAAGCGAAGTCATGCTGCAACAAACGCAAGTGAATCGAGTTATCCCGTATTACACGAACTTTTTGGAGCGCTTTCCTACTGTGAAGCACCTGGCCGAAGCCACGTGGGAGGAATTTTTGCCGTACTACCAAGGACTCGGCTACTACAATCGTGGTCGCAATATGTTGAAAACTGCACAGATTGTAGTCAATGAGTTTGGTGGTGAGTTTCCCACCAATAAAACTGCGCTCAAAAAACTTCCCGGCATCGGCGAGTACACCGCCACCGCTATTTTGAGCTTTGGCCTTCAGGAGCCACACTTGGCGTTCGACACCAACCACCAACGTGTCTGGGGTCGCTACCTGCACGGCGACAAAAAAGCCGAGCTCGATCCGCTAGAGATTGAATCCAACTTACCACCCAATACCGACTTCAAAAAACTCAACGCCGCCATTATGGACTTTGCGAATTTGGTGTACACGAATCGTAATCCAGATATTGAAAATTCTCCCTTGCAGCCCTACTGCGTTTTTTGCCAAACCGGCGGACGTTTGGAATCGACGAGCACCAGCAAAAAAAGTGACTTCCCCACCAGCGAAGCGCAGACCTTTCTGATTCTCCATGAGCAGCACAAGAAGTACTTCTCCACGCAAAAGCGGACTTACGCACCCTTTATCTTGCCCGCCCCGCTGAACACCCGCGCTCGCATACAATCGTATTTTGAGCGCGAGCACGGTCTCCAACTCAGTGTTCGCCCACCCTACAAGAAAGCCTATGTTGATGGCGTGCCCACCCTGTTCACCCGCGCCCAAATCCTGCTCGGCGAACACGAATTCAGCGAATTTCCCAAAAAAGAAGTTACTGCCTGGCTAAAACGGTGGAGGACGGTACAATAGAGTCCTCGTAACTGAGAGTCCAACTCTCTATCGAGCGCAGGAGAGGTGCCGGAGCGGTTGAACGGCCAGGTCTCGAAAACCTTGGGGCCTTCACGGGTCACGCGGGTTCGAATCCCGCCCTCTCCGCAAGCATTGGAAAAGCCCATTCATGGGCTTTTTTAGTGCTTATGAGATGCCGATAGATATAGACCTGTGGTTCATACCGCCAAGCGCAAAGCGCGTGGCTAATACGCAGAGGGTGAATCCTGCCCTCTCGGCTGTGTTTACAAGCCCTTTTTAACTTGACATGTGATTCACTTAAATAATCTTTTCACTGTAACGTGGCTGACTGGAAACTTTCGCTTGAACAGCGTCGAAAGATTTCATAAGCTTGTCAAATTCTTCGTCACCAATTTTCTCTTTCAAATCTCGCATGGCATCTACAGGCTGGGATTCACCTAATGTTATCTTTTTGTAGGCAGCATAAAACTCAGCAAATGTAGTTTGACCAACGTCTGCTATAACAGCATTAATTGAGTCTACTGGCATATGTTTGAGTGGAGCATCATAGCCACGAGCGAGAGCTTTATAAGTTGAAAGAGCGTGGTCAACTTGTTCTTGCCATAAACGATCTTCATCGCTTACTGGTATTTCTTCCGGCTCCTCTCCTTTAGGACCAAATCCTGTCATGTAATCCTTGAGTGAGAAACCTTTTTCAGACATATATGAAATCCTTTTAATCAATCATAGCATGGGTGCCACTAAACAGTAAAGTTCCAATTTCGTCCCACGTTCTCCGCAAGCAGTAGAAAAGCCCATTCTTGGGCTTTTTTAGTGCTTATGGGTGGGTGTTGAAAGAACTCGCTGGGTTCGCGACGGGATCGAGCATACCGACTGTACGGAAAAAGGACGAACCTTCGTAGAAGGATCGTCCTTTTTTATAAATACATGCGAGATTACCCTAGTGCATGTGAAGCGAACGGGAGTGAGCGCAGTCGTGAATCCCGCCCTCTCCGCAACTGATAAACTTTGGAACTTTGCTATACTTCTCTCATGCCACAATTCAAGGAAACTATCCAACCACCACCGACTTTTCTTGACTTAGAGTGGGATAAAATCCAGAAACAACTAGAAAATGACCCCAGATCGGCAAGTAGAAGAGAAATAATACAAAATCCTGATAATAAAGAATGGTACCAATCTGGACAAGAAGTTCCGGCAAAAGTGAACATTGGAAAAGACGTATCTGAATTTGAAATTTTTTCTGGAAGAGGTTGGAAAATTCATTTAACCGTAAATCGAACAAGCACTCAAAATGGACGCTCCTTCCAACTTGGCCCGAATGAAACAAGACTCCTCAATTATCTTGCTAATCGAAATCTCTACGCAAAAGTTGAACACGGCCTTTTCACATATGGGCACGGTGGTCAAAGTACTGGCTCAACCATTTACACTGGTGGAATTAATGAAACAGTATTTCTTGCACATGATATAGAACAACACCTGTCTGATATTCTGAGCGTTACAAACAGTATTATTTTCCCAGGTATAAATAAGACAATATATACCGGTAGTGGTTCCGACAGATACTTAGTTCCGTCTGGGAAAATTGTGGGAAGAATGGAACTATTTAAATTAAATATACCAGGATTAGACTATGATAGTGGAGCTAACATTGCATGGACTGATGTGGCTCGTCTACTCAATCCAATCGAAGATGCACAATATATGGGAATTCCGTTGTTACCAGAATTTAAAGAAAGATATCAAAAACTTCTTTCGAACTGGAATTTATTATCACCGGATGAGAAAAAGATTGAATTTGTAAACATCAAAGAAAAACTTTTGTCTTTGATGCAAGAAAACAGTAATAAACTCTCCACAGAAATAAATCGTGCATTTGTAGAACAAAATATTAGTAATTCTGGGACAAGTCCTCAATTTGTGAGCATGTTAGGTTTGTAAAAAAGTTCCAATTTCATTCCACGTTCTCCGCTCTTGAGAACAGAAACTGTTACTTTGGAACTTTGCTATACTTGCCTTAGATATGAAAAAGAAGCTTATTCGAGATAAAGTTCCAGAAATCGTCAGACAAAATGGTGATGAGCTTATTACTGAAGTGATCAAAAATGATCAAGATTTTCAAAAAAATCTGAAAAACAAACTCCTTGAAGAAGCACAAGAAGTTGCCTCGGCAACTTCAAGAACAGATCTGCTGGAAGAACTTGCTGATCTCCAAGAAGTAGTTAATGCACTTTGTGATCTTAATAATATTGACTCTTCAGATCTTGCGCAAAAGCAAAAGTCTAAACGAGAAAAAGCCGGTGGATTCAAAAAGAAACTAATGCTTATTGGGAAAAACGGGCAATTATTTAGCGAGTAAAAAAATTCCAATTTCGTTCCACGCTCTCTGCTGTTGAGAACAGAGATTAGTACTTTGGAACTTTGCTATACTTAAACAGTGCCAGAAACACACCCATTTGTTGACTCGTAAAGTAAAAATACTTGCGTATTTCATATACAATATCTCTCAGACATGCCAATCAAATTTATCTACTTTGATATCGGTGGAGTGTTCGTCGACCACATGTCCGCCTGGGGTTCAGTGGCACGTGAACTTGGTGTTTCTCAAAACGATGTCGTCTCTTTATTCCTGAAACATGTCGCTGAATTAGATCGTGGCACACTTTCTTGGAACGCATTCGAAACGATTCTGTATCAAGAACTGCACCCACGCCGAAACTTGTCTGCTCCTCTGAACGTCACTTTTGTAAGTAACTTTACAAAAATCGAAGCCACTCACGCTTTTGCTCATGAAATAGCAAAAAAAACTCCTATTGGTCTGCTTTCAAATATTTCTGCCGACATTCTTACACTTCTAAAAAAAGCAGACTTAATACCTGACCTTCCGTACCATGCAGTCATAGCCTCGGGAGCTCTTGGGCACATAAAACCAGAAAAGGAAATCTTTACTGTCGCTTTGGAACACGTTCCCTGCCTTCCGCAGGAGTCCTCTTTATCGACGATAGCGAACAAAACCTCGCCGGAGCTCGAAAACTTGGCCTGCAAACACACCACTTTCAGACACATGATCCAGAAGCTTCTCTCAGAGAAATTCGAGACCTCTACCGCGAAGTTTCCTGAGTATAATGCACGCGCTCTGTCTGCTCATGACGCCAATACAAATATGTCAGAAATGCGAGTAATGCTGGTTCAAAGAAAAAAAAGACTTAGCACTGCTGGCATAATGAACGTGCCCTGCAAATTGAGCTGATCCAGAAAAAGTGGGAGCATTTCGCTAAATTCTCTACTTGTCTTGGCCAGCGAAGAGATAGCCATAATAATTCGTAAAACAATAACTGCTATCAACAAGCGCCGCGTAGCACTAAAATCTTTTTCTACTAATCCTTGCAAGACAAACCAATACAAAGACGTAAACGCACCCATCAAGACTGCGAGGAAGGCAACCAAAAGTCCCCAGGGATTTCCGGACAAAAGAATCAACAACGCCAAAATGGCCAGGGTCAGCGTCATAAAAAACTGTGGCACAAAATTGGCACTCATCATTGCAAACAGAACCAATGAGATTCTGTTAAAACGAAATTCGTTTGCGGCGGATACATTCGAGGAACTCATAAAACCACTCATGGGTTTGATTATACGACATATGTGTTAAAATGCATTGAATTATAGGGAAAACATGGCAAAAGCAGACACAGAAATAAAAATCATAGATTTTGAAAAAGGCAAAGTGAAGGCACTAGCCAGACGCATTATGGTTTTTATTCGTGACCGACACACCTTTGGCAGACAAACTTCGGGTTATGACATTATTATCAAATTTGGAAGTTCCCATACTCTTGCAGATATAAACACCGCACTCCAACTCCTCAAAAAAGACAATACTGGCTTCAGATATCAATTGACCGAAGAGAGAGTTACGGGCTATTACGTGCTGGTTCCTCAAAAACGACATTCTGCGATCCGTTGAAATCAGCAACAAGTCACCTAAGCATTTTCAGCGATGCAATTGTAAAAAATCTGCCACAAGTTGTTTTTCCTCTTCCGTGGAGCCGAAGTTGCTCGGGTCTCTTTGTTTTTTATTCAAAAAAGCGATACATTCACTGCGATATTTCTCAAAGTACGGATGTTCACTTTCTGGCAATTGATGCATCGCCATAAAAAATTGGAAAGCTAAAAAAACCACCTGACGCTCAACATCCGGGTTTTTCCGCACGTTTGCCCCATAACGAGTAAGAGCTTTCTTCCAGTCTTCCGGTTTACGATAGTACCTCGGGGTCAATCCTTGTTCCTCGTCCTTGCGCATATCATTTACTAACTCTCGATACATGGCCTGGGCACGAGGGTACCGAGCGAAAGCCCGTGCAAAAAGTTCCGGCGAAAAATAAGAGATCAGAATGAGATGCTGATGTACTAACTGGAGTTGTCGAGTACTGAGCGTATCGAGCGAGACAGAACCTAAAAAGTCATAGAGTTTGGCAGCACGATCCATCTCCCTTGAAAAATCCCAATCGCCCGCCAGAACTTTATTACCAATATCATACAAAATTACGTTAACCGAATTTTTATACCGCTTCTTGATATACGCGTTCACTATCTTAGAGTTTTGCATATCCCGTGCAGACTCAACATATCGCGAAAGTACCATATCAATATCCGTGTTCTGTTCGAGCTCTGCAATCCGACGTAAAACTGAGAGCACTTCTAGAAATTCAGCAAATCGTTTGTTCAGCTCTTCAGCTTTCACTGAAGGTAGAAAAAAACCCTGACTTTCATAGTCAGAATAATACTGAAAAACACACTGAATGAATCTATCAAGGAAAGGCATTCTTACAGTATTTTTTGTTTTTTTGGAAAAAATGAAAGTCTCTATTTCCGCCTTAACATCTTCCATGGTGGCAAAAATACCAGGGAGATCAGCTTCTGGACGCTCACGTTGGAGGGAACTCATATCAGCACCAACTCCTCCCCATTCTTCTGGACCACGACGGAACTCTTTCTTCTTCATAGCGACCTCATTATAAGTAAAATTATGAACAAATCAATAAAAACACTACCGCTGAACCATCTTCCAACCGCCAAATCCGGCCACTCCTAACGACAGTGGATACACCAACCACAAAAAAACGGCGTCATAAACCGAAAGTGCGTACGTTCCTCCAGTAACTTGTTTCAACCAGACATACCAAGTCATCACACCAAGCGACTGCGCGAGAACGTTTATCACGACCGCCACCAGGAGAATTCCCCACCCGACAATAAAAACTCGCAGAATATGTGTCCAATTCATACCTATGAGTGTACCAAAAGCTGCTACACTGTGACACTCAACATATGTCACACCTCAAGAAATACTATCGGCAATACCTGCTTGATTTTGCTGTTGATAGCGAAAAAATCGGTCCTTTGGTAGCGAAAGGAAAACAACACCGCGTACACCTCTACGGAACCAAACACGTGATCAAAATTCCTCGTGCGTCGCTGTACATGCGTTCGTATGGACGTTTCACCGCGCAACAGGTGCAGCGTGATATTGATACCATTCGAGAGTTGTTTCCGGAAATCTCTCTCCAAACGCAAGTCCTCTGCGGTCGAACTCATCCAGAGCGCTATGTCCTCATTCAGGAATACTTACCGCATGCCGAGCCTGTGAATCGGTACACGGTGGCCGCGGTTCACGCTCAGTTGCACTCACTCATGCGGAAAAATATCCAGATTCTTCGGACCCAGTTTCTCTTCCTCGATATTTTTGGGTATCAGGGATTTGTGTGCAGTTTGCGGGCACTGCTACCGTTTACCCGTTCGCGGGCACAATTAACGAATCTCCTGATTCGAAATTTCCGTGATGGTGATCCTCAGCTCGTGTTAGTAGACACGAATTTGTCCCATCTGAATCATGCTGGAGAATTCCGACTCACTCACCGCTTCATTGATTTTGGCACCATTCTCGTCTCACTCATTTTGTACCGCCTTTTTTTTCATCGGCCGCAGGCAGACGAAAAGCAGTAAATACTTTTGAGTCAAAATCAACCACCCGCCCATCCTGCACGAACACGCCCTCCGACTCCAACAAACGAATTTTATTTGCCATCGCTGAACCCGTGCGCTGGCCCATAAACCCGCCCAACCGACCATCACTGGCAACGACCCGATGACATGGCGTATGTGGCGCATCTGGATTGCGGCGCATGATTTGGCCAATCGCTTGGTAGGCTTTGGTGTTGAGGGCGGTCGCGAGCGCTTTGTAGGTTGTTACCTGTCCCGGCGGAACTTGGCGCAATGCGGCATACACGTTTTCGGCAAAAGGCGTCATAGTCCTGTTACTGTAGCAGAAAAAAATTTAGGCCGCGTCTTGATTTCCTCCAGGAAGAATCATGTCGAGCACACTGGCAAAAATACCAAAACCAAAGGCATACGAAATGCCTGTAGCAAATGACTCGAAAAAGGCCAGTAAAATATCCTCCGCCGACAACTTTCCCGAGCGTAAATCTGCCGCCGAAAAACCAGTTGCTTGTGATAACTGGTCCAAAGAACCGGTAAACCGAACACTGCCATCAGAACCAAACTCCAACCCGGAACTGCCAAGTGGCCCAAGACTGGAAGCTGCCGAGGCCATGCCGCTACTTCCAACTTGACCAAGCGCGCCAACACCGTGCGCACAAAACACACCACAGGAACCAATGACCGAACCCAAAGCCGAAAAAACACTCTGGGTCATCGCCGCTCCGGCGGTAAACGTATCGGCGGTAATCTTTTGCGCAATCATGGGAACAGAAGTCTTCTCTTCCTGACGAAGCGCTTGTAACACCTGCTGAGACTCTGGATTCAGCGAACTGCTTTTCTCAGCCTCATCTGATTCACTCGACTCATCCGACTCGTCAGCAAACAGCGCCTCGAGCGAAAAAATATCAAAACCATCTTCTGCATCATCCTCTGCTGACTCCTCTTCCGGTTCTGACTCCGGTTCTGACTCCGGCTCTGATTCCAGTTCTGTCGACACTTCGACAGGTGCGGTATTTTCAACAACACTTTCAGAGAAAAAGAGAAATTCCTCACCAGGCGAAAAAAAAGACAATCGCTCGCTCATCGCAGTAACAGCATCTCACGCAGTGGGGCATCGGCATTCCCAGGTTGCAGTATCTTTTCGACCAGTTTTTCTCGATCTGACGCGCCCACTACCTGCGCGCTGAAACCCAACGCTGCAGAAACCAGAGACGGATCAATCATGAGATTGTTTTCCTGTAACGATTCATACATGGAAACAAGGTGTTTCACACCATGCTCATCTCGCCGCGTCCGCACTGAAAACCGTGGATTTCCGAGTGCACTCCAGCGAACAGTCTGAACTTCAATCCCAGCGGTAATGCGCGATGTGGCCGCGGCTTTGGAAATACGATCAGCGCTGGGTTTTTGTTGTCCGTGCAGGTGTCCGGCACGACGAATACTGACATTACGATCACCGGTGGCACTGACAACAGTGTTCAACGTGGTATTTTTCTGCTGGAAAGCATCAAACGCCACTGTCAAAGGAGCACCGTGATCAGGTGTCATTTGGGTCACAATTTCTTTTTTGGTGGAGCACTGCGTCGTTTCAAGGCCACCTTGGAGAGCCACTAAAAATTGCGGTGCCATAGCTGCGGTGGCAGCTACAGTCAGTAAACCATCGCTGTATGACTCCGTTTTCATTTTAGCGAAAGCATCCATCGAAATTGGCACAATGTGAAACTGTACATCATATCCATTTGGTGTGGTAACAACTTGAGCTGTTGCCGGCCACTGTTCGCTGGCCTGTGATCCGAACGCCAGCACTGTCTGGAAAGGTGCATTCCCAGCAGCAAAATGATCTCGTAACAATTCTGGCAGTGGTCGGCTCGATTCTTTTGTATTTGGATAGACATCCGTATAGCGATGCGATAAAAACCACTTACCAATCTCCAGCACCTGTTGAAAAGTCGCCGCTTGCTGTGTTTCTCCAGCTTGATCGACTTGCAGCAGTTGGTGAGCGTCCAGTTCACGTACTCTCCCCAGATCAGGGGCAGTTTGCGCATTGGTAACCGTTTCTTTGTCAAAAAGTTTCATTTGATACATCCTTATTGCAACTTTGTTGCATTATGATATACCAGATGATTAGATTTTGCAACTTTGTTGCTTTATCTCACTTCCCCTTGGTCACTCAGAAACCGATACCGGATAGGAACCACAAAGTTTTGGCCATAGAGCTCGTTTTCCTCTTTGACTAATCCGGTATATGATTTCGGCAATATGTCTAAAAACGAATCGTAATCTGACTTTGAGCCAGGGAGAACAACTTGTAACATGAGGCCCAGGCTCGGCTCCTCTACCGCGGAAATCGATACCGTTTTGGTATCAATACCCATCTGTCGCAACTGCGTTCGTAATCCTTTGAGAAACGGAACTGTTCGATCAGTCCCCTCCACCAGTCGTTGCACGTACTGAGCGTACTCTGCTGAATCGTGCTTTTGTTGAAGGAATCGAACGAAATAGTGACAAAAAGAAGCAGCCAGTGGCTGCGAATCGTTGTGTCGAATGAGGTATTCATACAACCAATACAGGCGACGAATACGAAACTCTTCAATTTTCCGAGCGTTGTCCTCTTTCCACTCACGCCACTCTTGGTGCGTCTTTCCTATTCGCTCCCATACTTTTCGGCGCACGTACTGCACAATTCTCCTTTATTCTTTGCTAACTCTTCGCTGATACCTTTCCGATTTCAGATACTGACAATCGGAACGGCTCAATCACGTGATGAGCTCCCTGCTCTTGCAAGCGCTGCGCACTATTCCGATTGCGCGCCACAACAATGACTTTTTTGATTTGCGGATACTGGCGCGCATACGAAACAATCAATACATTCGTATCTTCATCTGGAATCACGGAAATCACTTCTTCCACTTCATGCCACGGCAACTCGGCCAAAAACTCCACGTCACTGGCATCGCCGTAGTGCGAATGAATATGCGGTTCCAAAATGGACTCTAACTGTTGAGGATCATAATCTACCAAGTTAATTTTATGTGTCTTCGCACCAGCCAAACTCCGCAAATGCTCTTCTGCTGCTTCCGCGCCAAACCATAAAATAGCTTTTTGGTGCGCTTCCTTGCGCGAACGCTTCCCAGGATCACGGTGTACCAGAACTGGCAGTGGCAAGTATTTCAACACTGGCTCGATCACTGCAAATATCTGGTCGCTGTACAAAATGAGATAGGTTGATACGGCTATGGTAATAATTCCCACCACTGTCACCAGCGACACTACAGTTGAGGAAAGTGCCAAAACATCAAACGCCAAAGCGGTAAAAATGAGCGAAAACTCGCTGATCTGCGCCACCGTTAAGCCAGCCTGAAAACTTACTTTTCTGGTGTATCCCAGCACTTGCATGATGACGTAAACTATCAACGGATTCCCCACCAACACAAATACCGACAGCGCCAACGCGGGCAACAAAACCTGTCCAACGGCATCAACCTGCAAGGAGCTACCGAGTAACAAGAAAAACGTCACAATGAAAAAATCACGCAGTGGTCGTAAACGTGAAGCGATTTCAGTGGCAAACGGACTCGCCGCCAACAGTACTCCAGCCAGTAAAGCACCCACCTCCAACGAAAGTCCGGCCCATCCAAACAAAGCCGCAATACCTAATCCCCAGGCTAAACTCAAAACAAATAAGAGTTCCGACGAAGTAGCAATCCGGGTGAGCACTCGAGGAATAATGAACCAAGCTGTCAACGCCGCCGCTCCACCTACCGCTACGGCTTTGGCCGCCATCAGAGCGAGCACCAACCAGATCGATTCCGACCCGGATGAATTGCTGAGCAATGGCAAAACAACCAGCGCCAATGTGGCCACAATATCTTGAATCAACAGGAATCCAATGGCAATTTTGGCGTACAGTTTATTCAGATCCTGCCGATCAGAAATCAATTTCAAAATAATAATCGTACTACTAAACGTCAGCGCGATAGCAATAACAAAACTCGCTACCGGATCAAAGCCCAACAAACTCGCCAACCCAAAACCAAGTAACGTAGTAAACACAATCTGACCAATACCGGTCAAAAATGACACCATACCCACTTCTTTTAAGATCACCGGATTCAAATGCAAACCCACGCTAAACAGCAAAAACACCACACCCGCCTGAGAAAAAATCTCCAACTCATGCGACGACTGCAACCAACCCAACACCTCCGGACCAACCAAAAAACCGGCCACAATATAGGCAATCACTAACGGCTGCCGAATGAAAAAGGCCACCAAACTGATCGCGACGGTTACGGCCAATAGAAGTGCAATCTCGGAAAAAAACATGTTGGTTTCACTATACAGGACGTGACTTCTCAAACCAACTTCTGGAATACCGTGTTTGGACGTATAATAGGCCCTTCGTGGCTTTCACAATTCAACCCACCGGTTTGGAGTACTTTCAAAAGAAGCAATCCGTTCATGTGCCAGCAGGAGTTGCGCACCGTTTTTATGCCAGCTGGGAAGATGGATTGTGGGATCTCTTGCGAGTGGCAGCTATACCATCTGGATCAACAGTTCTGGTGCCAGAATTCTTTTGCCAAGACGTGGTCGATAATATGGCTAGCCACGGGTTGGAAGCCGTGTGGTATCCAGTCGACGAAAACTTTCAAACCGAACCAGAAACGTTTGCGTATTGGCTAGAAAAATATCAACCGGCAGTGGTTGTCATCTTACACACGGTGGGAATTACGAATCAGTTATTTCAACACAACCAACTGTGGAAAGATTCCCTTCCTCCAGATTCTCTTTTGATTGAAGACAGCGTGCACCGAGTCCTCAAACCAGAAGACGTTCACTTGCTTCATGACCGTCATGTCGTTATGGACAGTTTGCGAAAAGTGGTTCCTGTTGCCGGCAGTAACATGTATGGCTCGCCAGAATTTCTAACGTATGAACCGACCCCTTTTTTCAAAACACTTCTCTATCAAATAGCTTTATTTGGCTGGTGGGCCGTGTTTCAGCTCTGGCTCAGCTTGGCTCGCCTCCCTTTGGGAAAAATGTGGAATAGATACATGAATCTGCTGGCAGAATGGGCCATGCTGGAAGCCTATGAAATTATTGGCGATAACTTTTTTGCGGGCCGAGCTTGGAATATTTTTCCGTGGATGGCCAAACACATTGCTTTTCACACTATTGAGCAGAAGAAATCACAACAAGTAGACCTCTATCAAAGACTTCTTAGTCCAGTCTGGAGCCAATACTGCCAACCAGTCGTTTTTCCGCCGCCAGATGCAAGTCGACTTCGCGCTTTTCCGGTGCGCCTAGAAATTCCGGAAGCACAACGTATTCTTCAAATCCTCCGCAAAAACGGCATTTTGGTTCGCTTTGAACTCAATGACAACCCATGGTCTACAAAAAGAAAAGTTATCTATTTACCACTTGGACCGCACCTCACCGATAATGACATTCATACTATTTGCCACGAATTGACGCTCGCTGTCGAGACCATGGCGAACTAAAACCAGTTCGGCCGTTCCAACGTATATTCATTGACGTAGTACAAGAACATGGCTGGCACATCGTCTACCAGGTAGCGCTGGAATTCCAGATACATCACTTTGCGGCGCTGCTGATCGGTTTCTTTGCGAGCATCTTCGAGCAGTTTGTCGACGCGCGGATTTTGGTAATTGGAAATATTGGCGCTTTGATTCGAATGCCACCAGGTGTACTGGTCCGGGTCATCTGGCAGTTCGCGCGCTAACAACACAGCTTGGACGTCACGAATATCACGCACCAAACGAGTATCGACGTTGATGGCGTAGTTTTGGCAAGGATCTGTTTCTGTCGCTACGGGTGCAGCGGAGGCAGTAGATGTTGTGTCTGAACCAGCATCGATCTCCGTTGCCGGACCACCACCAAAGGACTCAATTTCACCCGCCTGACAACGCAGAATCGCTTCCTGGCCGAGTGACTCCCAATCCTGCGCGATCAGTTGCGCTTCATCGAGTAAATCGACCGTGCTATCGAGCGTCAAATTAAGTGGCTGCGGCGATTGCACACCTTCGTACAGCTCAATTGCTCGCTCCAAGTCATAAGAAAAAGCGCTCACTTCTTCGGTGGCGTTATACGCCCATGAAGTTGGGGCAATCGGGCTCAAGGCGCGCAGGCGTTCATCGTTGGCATCTGGTTTACGCGTAGCGTAGTGCAGCGCCTGACGCATTTCTTTCACTAAGTTGGGATCGGCCGTATTAAAAAAGATGGCCACGTAGTGACGGGGATTGATTTGGCTGTCCAGAGAAAAATAGGCCTGCTCTCGCTCATTGAGCTCACTGACATCATGCAGTCCTTCAAGTGTATCAACTCGCCCCGCGCGAAACGCGGTTAAGGCTTCTTGCTGCGTAGCATAAAAACGGTACACCAGGCGCTCATCATCACTCTCAATAATAAGTTGGCGCACGTATGGACCGTTGTACTTTAAATCAATAACCTCATACTCACCCAAACCAATAATGCGCGTGCGTTTTACGAAACCAAATCGACGCTCCTGAACCTGGCGATACAGTGGTTGCGACACCACTACGGGAAATGGTGCATAGGCATCAGCGAGGCGGAAAACAACTTCGTTTTCGGTGTGGACAATCTGAACGTCAGCAAAGTTGTACTGAATATCTTCCGGTTGCAACGTACGCCCATCCTGCCACTGCAGACCTTCTTTGAGGAGAAAACGGAACACGCGCCCGTCTTCTTCCACACTCCAACGCTCGGCGAGAGTGGGAACAGCTTTACCTGTTTCGTTGACAGAGGTCAGTCCCGCACTTACTTTCTGCTGAATATCTTGGGGAATTTCCAGCCATGAATACAGCCCCACACGACCTATGTATTGAGTGGTCTTTTGTTGCGGTAGTAAAACTAATACTCGCGGAAACAACCAAACGGCTAAGATACCAATAACGGTTCCCAGAATAAGAATTTTGCGGTATTTTTGCGCGAAGGCTTTGGTGTACCACCAAGTTGTGCGCCAAGATTTCATATGTCTATTCTACCGTAGATCTTGTTCGCTCGCTTTAGGCAGCGCGAACCAGGAAAATGCTCATAATCACAAAAAGGGCAATCAGCACAAAGGTAGCGTAAAATAAAAACTTCTCCAGGCCACGACGGGTGTGGTAGTTTTCGCCACCACCCATAATAGAACCGCCACCAAGGAAACCATTCTCACCTGGTTGCAACAAAATGCTTCCCACGATGAGAATAACGATCAAAATTAAAGCAATGAACAGTATATTCATGTCCAGATATGGTATCACACCTTTTGCGGTATGCGGCAATCACTTACTACCAGTGATTGGTGCGTTTCAGTTCGTTAACGGTACTACTCAATGCATTATCTGGAAGGGAATGTATGAGAGCGGTTTCTTCTTGAGTAAGATTAGTGAAGTTTTTCTGATAAGCACTTTGTAAAAGAGTATTGGCGGACTTAATATCCTCTATAGTTTCATAAAACGTCAAAGCGACTTGTGTTAATAACCACAATTCTAGCGTGGTTTCGTTATTCTCTGGTCGGTTACTAAAAACTGAACTCACTTCCTGTGCTTTAGTATCGACTTCTGCTTGTGTTAAACGCATAACGCTCTTTCCACTTTTCGCTGATTATACTCCCAGTTTTAAAAAAAGAACATATATACACACTTTATTACAGTAATCCACCCAAAAAACTACTAAATACTGACAGCAATACTGCCACAAACGTCAAACTGAAAAATTGATTCATGGTGTAACCCAAAATGGTGATTTCTTGAATGGCAAATCCGGGCACCAACCAGGTAGCTAAAAACAAAATGAAAACATTGATTACCCAACCAAAAATTCCGAGCGTAATAATATTAATTGGCAAAAAGAGGACTTTTAGGAGAGGTCGTAAAGTGAGATTCAGCAGCGCTAACACCACACCAGCCAAAATAAGCGTGACCGTATTTGCCACGGAAACTTGCGGAATAAGCCAGCTCAAGAGCAGGATGGAAAAGATGGTAACGAGAATAGTTCGAACAACCGATTTCATTCCCACATTGTAGCAAAACTCAAGCGAGTTGTTATCTTACGTCTTCGTCAACAGGAGCCTGTTCACGGGAGAAATGCAGTAATCCCCAGGGATGCTGGGCAGCGCTTGGACCGAAATCTCGGATAATAGAGTGCAGCAGAGAAGTTCTTTCTGCACCTCGATCCTCAAAAGTAAATTGTTTCTCCCCAGAGTCCTGATCTAATTCTCGTGCCATTTGTGCTACAACAAGAGTACTCAGTTTTTCCATCATACCTGGTTTTTTAATTATCTGTCCCTGAAGAAATCTTCCGATCTTGTGTGGAAAAACATAACTCACCGTAAACGGCACTTTTGATACTCTCTTCGAATTCTCTGTTTCTGACACTCTCTTATGAGCGGGGTATCGATGAACAAATCCCCATACTTGACCAGCAGTATTTTCGTTTTTTTCTTCAAAAACTGATACCAAGATATGTTTCTGGACCAAAGATAAATCAGCGAATGGTTGCCGCCACATAATCTCTTCCAGAGTATGCTCTGAGCTCTGAATAAAAGAATAGGGAGATGAGTTGTATGTCCAATCTTCCGATAAACCCTGCAAAGGATCTGAATAGCGAGTGATACCTCTTTCCAATATATCAACTGCTTCAATAGAAAGGTTCGTCAATCCACTTGACCCAACCCGTTCAGAGAGAGTTCCCACTTTACCATTCTCAATAAATGGGGTTTCTACGCGCACCATCACTGCTCCGAACTTCCAGAGCACCTGTAACAGGTTTTCAACTTCTCGATCGGAAGGCGAAGGCACAAATTCGTCATCTAAAAAAGAAAAATAATCGAACACTATAGTTGGATCAAAATCATACAAAGTTCCCTCAAGTCCCAGTAGAGCGTGATAATAATGGGCCTCGAGAGCGCTCATTTCGTACTCTTCTGCAGGTAGTTGCTCTTCAACTTCCTGTGGTTTGGCACCACAAAAATATGTGGAAAAAATTTTTCTACAGTTTGTCTAATTCCTAGGGCCATATAGCGGAATTATACCAAAAAAATCTTATTGCACTAGAGTAAGTCGCGATTCACCTTCCGCCGATGTACTTGTTTCTTGGCAAAACGGTGCGCTTCATCCCGTGCCTGCTGAAGCAATTTACCACCATCTTGGAGCGTATCGACTGGCAGGAAAGTGTATCCACCCGCATCGTCTTGATTGCTCTCGTTGGGAATCACCAAACGATCGGGCCGCTTCGCCAAACCGATCACCGGTACTGGCCAGCGCCATACATTTTTCACCGCCGAGACTTGCCCGCGGCCACCGTCAATCACCACTAAATCTGGCATCCCCCACTCAGGGTGACGCTGACGCCGCTCCAAAGCCTCGGCCATCATGGCGTAGTCGTCAGGGGTATCTTTGCGTCGAATATTAAAGAGACGGTAGTTTTTCGGATCTGGTGAACCGTGTGTTAACACCACCATGGAAACAGAAGCATATTTTCCGGAAAAGTTACTGACATCATAGGCTTCTACGCGACGCAATTTACTTGGTTGTACCGTGGGGAAATACGGAGCCAAAGTGTTCGTGAGCTGTTGCAAAGCGGCCTCGGTGCCTCGCTGACTTGAAAGCACCAACTGCAAATCTGGCTTGAGATGATACGTCGGCTGCAACAAATGGCGAATGGCTTCGAGTTCTTCTTTATAGGTTTGCGCCTCTTCAAAACGCTGCTCGCGCGCGGCCTCCCGAATTTGTTTCTCGAGCTGATGCTGCACGTCTTCCGACTGCCCACGCAAGAATTTCCCTAGTCGCCGCATGCGGGCACGATAGCTCCGCACCGTGTCCTTCCCAACGCACGCGCCGGAACACAGACGCAAATGGTAATAAAAACAAGGACGGCCCTCAGTATGCGAATCCTTGCCTGCCTGATCGCACCACCGAAAAGCTGGTCGAACGGCACGCAGCACTTGCTTGGCCATGTAAGCAGACTGATACGGGCCAAAAATCTCGCCTTTGAGGTCGCTCTTCACCAGTTCTTGGCGGCGAATCGTGCGAACTCGGGGAAATCGGTCGTCAGTAATCACAATATAGAGGGGTGATTTGTCATCTTTGAGGAGAATGTTGTACTCCGGCTGGTAAAGACGAATGTCTTCTGCCTCGGCGAGCAATGCCTCCAGTTCCGAGGTATGGACCTTGTACGTCACCGTTTTGGCAACTTGCACTAACTGTTTTTTGCGAGCGGATAAACGTGGCAACTGCCGATACTGCTGAATACGACGCTGCAGATTCTTGGCTTTACCGACGTACAGAACGGTACCATCGTCCGCCAAAAACCAGTAAACTCCCGGCTCCTGCGGAAAAGAGCGCGACGCCTCCACCCAAGGCCACCCATTTGGCGTAGGGCGAGGAGAAGGCTTGGCGGGCGCTGACTTGGTACTCATAAGATTCTTCTTCCAGCAATAAACGGAGCGTTCCTTGGGAGGCCGTAAGCCAATCTTGACCAGCCAGAGCCACCGTCACTTCTGTTTCTTCAAACGGGAGCAAAACTGGTACCGACACCACGGTGTCACTCAAGACCTCAATATCGCCCAGGACGCCGATTGCAATATCCACATTATACCGCGCCTGTCCGGAAGTATTTTTGATCAAAAACGTCAACTCTGTCGGCAAGCCAAAACGTGGCACAAGGCCTTCGCGCTTCTCAATCTCCAGACTGGTAATCTGTTCGGGACTGTTATCAAGCAGGGTGATCTCGATATCTTTGGTTTCTTGTTCCGGCAATTTGTATAAACCGGCTGGCAACGGCAGCGTATCGTCACGACCCTGAATGGCAAAAGTGATGTGGCGAAGATCGAGTTTAGAAAAGTAATCGACACCACCAGTCGTATCAGCCCAAGTGGGATCGATTGGCACCCAAATATTGCGTTGCGTGTCGTAGTATTCTGGCCAGGCATGGAGGACATCGGCAACTAAGGAAAGCGGACGCAAGCGGCTGTTTTGTGTGACTGCGTAGCCGGTGGCGCGGCGGGCAGGAATGCCCGCCGCCCGACTCACT